>NZ_JBVIYZ010000018.1:0-114719 GCF_055592085.1 Streptomyces sp. NPDC041135 | reverse complement strand
ACCCGCCAACGCAGGGGAATGAACAACATCAACTGACCGACCGGGGGTCCATCTTCGGAGTCGAGCACCGGGTCAGCTTTCGAAGTTCACCGACAGTCTGATGCGTCGGAGTCGAGTGCCGGCGAGATGGCGCGAAGCGCGATAGCGACCCATCGGTCTGCCTGAGGTGCCGAGTACGCATCGAACGACGCCAGGCGCCTCGGCGCTTCCGCGCCGGCGGCATCCTCGGTCCAGCATTCGCACCAGAAGCCGCGGGTGGGCCCGTTCATGACTTCACTCTCACCGGGTAGGCCAGCAACACGTAACGGGTGCTCTCGTCGTGGAGGGTGAGTTGGTAGCCCGTGCCGCCGGTCATGTAGGCGAGGGCTCGTTCGTGTTCGGCTTCGTCCGTCAGCCAGTGCAGGCCCGGCTGTGCGTACGGGGCGTCGAGCTGGTCGGTGATGTCCTGCGTGCGCTCTCGTAAACAGCGCAGTGCCAGGCGTGGGCTCGTGGCATCGCGTGATCCCAACGGGATGGAACGGACCTCGTCCAGCGGGTAGGCGGCGGCTCGGCACTGGCAGAGGAGGAGGCTTCTGTCCGTCCTCGGCGGTACGGGAAGTGCGGGCATCAACATGGGTGCCCTCCCGCCGGCCCGGCCTGGGGGAAGAGTTCCGCGGTGACGGTGTACCCGCCGGGACTGTCGTGGACGACGACTCGGTGAGCGATTGCGCTGACCATGCTCAGGCCCCGGCCGTGCTCGGCCCGCTCGTCCTGGTGCCCGACCTTCGGCGCCGTACCGGTGCTCCCCTCGTCCATGACCGACAGGGCGACCACCTGCGACGAGACCGCGAGTGCCAGATGAAAGCTGCCCGACCGCATGCCACTGGCCGTGTGGAGGATCGCGTTGGTGCTCAGCTCGCTCACGATCAGCTCGGCGTCGTCGGCCAGAGGAGAGCCGCGCAAGATGTCGCGCGTCCAGCGGCGGGCCCGGCTGACCTCTTCCGGGAAACCTGGGCAAGACAGTCCCCAGACCCGGGTTATACTCGTATACTCGTGCATACAAGTTCCTTCGTGCTGGTAGGCCGCCATGTGCAGCGGGTTCGGGCTAGACGAGTTTCACGCCGTCATGGGCGCGAATGGGCGGCGGGGACGCCGCGTCGAGTGCGTCAAGGACGCGGACCGCGTACGCCTCGTCGGCGAGTTCGTTGACTTCTTCGCGGGTGGCCCAATGCAGCGCGCGGGTCTCATCCCCGGTGGTCGGAGTGCCGTCGGCTGCCTGGCAACGGAAGACGAGAGAGACGATCAGGCCCGTCATGTTCTTGTAGATGCCGGTCAGGGTCGCGGGAAGTGCGATCTTGATGCCGGTTTCTTCGAGGACCTCACGCTGAAGGGCTTCGGGGATGGTTTCCTCGCGTTCGAGGACCCCGCCCGGGGGCTCCCACTTACCGTTGTCGCGGCGCTTGATCAGGAGGGCCCGGCCTTGGTCATCGACGATGACCCCGGCGACGCTCACGGAGTGCGGGCGTTCAGTGCTCACGTTCCTCGGCCCTCTCGGCTGACTAGGCTCTCCACCGTAGCAACAAGACTCGCCCACTCGTCTAGATACCTAAAGGAGTACGCATGGCGTCCCTACCGAGCATTCTCGGCGGCCTCGACCCGACCAGTGATCGTGCGGTCTTCCGGCAGATCGCCGACCAACTGCGCGAAGCCATCGACCGTGGGCGATTCAAGGAGGGGGAGAAGCTGCCCTCCGAGGCTGAGCTGGTCGAGCACTACGGAGTTTCCCGGATGACGGTCCGGAACTCCTTCTCGATCCTCCAGGGCGAGGGCCTGGTACACGCCGAGCACGGCAAGGGCGTCTTCGTCCGTCCCCGCCCTCCCGTGCGTCGGCTCGCCTCCGACCGGTTCGCCCGGCGCCACCGTGAGCAGGGGAAGTCCGCGTTCATCGTGGAGGCCGACGCCGCCGGCGGTCACCCGAAGGTCGACAGCCTGGAGGTCAAGGAGGAAAAGGCCAGCCAGGACATCTCTGCCCGGCTCGGTTCCGTGCGGCGCGTACTCGCCCGGCGTCGCCGGTACCTGCTCGACGGCCGGCCGGTCGAGTTCGCCACCTCCTACCTCCCGCTCGACATCGCCCGCGGTACGCAGATCGCCGAGCCCAATCCTGGCCCCGGCGGCATCTACGCCCGCCTGGAGGAGCTGGGCCACCAGCTCGACCACTTCGAGGAGGAGATCCGGGCCCGGATGCCCTCGCCGTCCGAGGTGAAGACGCTGCAACTGGCTTCCGGTGTGCCGGTGATCCACCTGATCCGTACGGCCTTCGACACCGCGGGGCGGGCCGTGGAGGTCTGCGACACGGTGATGGCGGCGGACGCGTACGTTCTCTCCTACCAGCTTCCGGCGACCTGATCGGCGGTGCGCGAGGCCACTTCTCCGGACTCGTACACCTCGACACGCATACTCGTATAGACGAGTGGGCAAGTCGTGTGGCAAGGTGGTTCCCGTTCCCGGCGAAGTCGGGTTCGAAGGATGCATCTTGTCTAGACGAGTAGATAGGAAGAAGCCTTGCGCACCATCCGTGTGGAGACCTCGGCCGCGACCATCCTGCTGACCGAGGCGCCTGAGCCCAAGGTCCGCGACCGGCAGTCGGGCGAGATCGCGAAGGACGCCATCAGCGGTGAGGCGCTGATGACGATCGGCGTCGTGTACATCGGTGGGACCGGCTCGCCGCTGGGGAGGAGTGGGAGGAACACGGGCTCGTCTTCTCCTCGGCCGTGGGCAGGCCGCTCGACGCCGCCAACGTTCGCCGCGCCTTCCGCCAGGCGCTCAAGGGCATCGACGGGATCAACGCCGACGAGTGGACGCCGCGGGAGCTGCGGCACAGCTTCGTGTCCCTGCTCTCCGACCGGGGGGTCCCGCTGGAGGAGATCTCGCGGCTCGTCGGACACTCGGGGACGGCCGTGACCGAGGAGGTGTACCGGAAGCAGATCCGACCCGTGATCCAGACCGGCGCCGTGGTCATGGACGGCATCTTCGGCACGCGGGAACGGCGACCGTAGGCACGCGGGAAGCGGTAGTCACTCAGATAGACACGCAGGCAGAAACAAGAAGACCACCTAGGAACGTTCCTAGGTGGTCTACCTGCTGTTTCGGCTGTCGGGGTGGCGGGATTTGAACCCACGACCTCTTCGTCCCGAACGAAGCGCGCTGCCAAGCTGCGCTACACCCCGATGTCACCGCTTGCGGCGGCGACATCGTTTACTTTAGCCCACTGGTGGCTGGAGACGAAATCCGGTTTTGGCGGGGCGGCGGACCGGGTTCGGGCGGGTGTGGTCCAGGGCCACCAGGAGGACGGCCAGGGCGTAGACGGCGAGGCCCAGGAGGAGGGCGTTGGCCAGGACGCTGCGGTAGCCGTGCTCGTCCACGTCGAGGAAGGGATAGAGGTAGCGGCCCGAGGCTCCGGGGACGATCAGTTCCCCTCGGACCAGGCAGAAGGCCAGGTAGGCGAGGGGGTAGAGGAGCCAGCCGGCGATCTGGCGCAGGTGCAGGCGGCCCGGGGCGGTGAGGAGGAGCCAGTCCAGGAGTGCCGCCGCCGGCACCAGCACATGGAGTACCTGGAGCGCCGCCCACTGGGCGTGGAACCGCTGCGGTGCCGTCTCCGCGCCGGTCATGGAGAAGGGGGGCGAGGCGTGGGCGAGGAGCAGGTGGTAGACCAGCGCGGTGATCAGGACGTAGAGCAGCGCCGCGCCGGTCACGGCGGAGGGGATCGGGCGGCGGGCCCGCCAGGCGCGGTGGGCCGACGCGAGCATGACCAGGGCCAGCAGGATGTTGCTCTGGATGCTGAAGTGGCTCAGGGTGCGGCCCGGGGTGCCCACCAGGAACTGGAGGGCCACGCCCCCGGCCGCGGCCAGCGCGGTCAGGGCACGGAACGCGGCGGTCAGCGGGCGCCGGTAGGGGGTCACCACCGCCGTGGCGGGAACCGCCGAGGGCAGCAGCGCGGGGGAACGGGGCACCGCGGGCAGATCCGGGATGTCCCTGGGTATCGGGGCGGTCATGCCCTCACGCTAGGGAGGGGAGCGGTATGGGGCGATTCGGGGGCGTCCGAGTGGGTTACGTCGCCTCGTCTCGCCTCGTCTCGCCTCGTCCTGCCCGCCCCGCCTTGCTCCCGTGCTCCTGGTGCTCCCGTGAACCCCTGCCCCTGTGCTCCCTGCGGTTACTCCCGTCCCACCAGCGTCAGCAGTGTCGCCTCCGGCGGGCACGCGAACCGTACCGGCGTGTAGCGGTTCGTGCCGCAGCCCGCCGAGACGTGCAGATAGGACGTACGGCCCTCCGCCGTGTGCGTCGACAGGCCCTTCACCCGGTCGGTGTCGATGTCGCAGTTGGTGACCAGGGCGCCGTAGAAGGGGATGCACAGCTGCCCGCCGTGGGTGTGGCCGGCGAGGATCAGGGGGTAGCCGTCCGCCGCGTACGCGTCCAGGACGCGCAGGTACGGCGCGTGGACCACGCCCATCGAGAAGTCGGCGGTGGCGGACGGGCCGCCGGCCACCTGGGGGTAGCGGTCGCGCTTGATGTGCGGGTCGTCCAGGCCCGTCAGCTCCACGGACGCGCCCTCCACCTTCAGCACACCCCGGGTGTTCGTCAGGTTCAGCCAGCCGGCCGCATCGAAGCCGTCCCTGAGGTCCTCCCAGGGGTTGTGGATCGCGCCGACGGCGGGCGGGTTGCCGTTCAGGCCGTGGCGGCCGCTGGTCTTCTCCAGCAAGTACCGGGCCGGGTTGCGGAGTTTGGGGCCGTAGTAGTCGTTGGAGCCGAAGACGTACGCGCCCGGGAACTCCATCAGGGGGCCGAGCGCGTCCAAGACCTCCGGGACGCCCTCGGGGTCGGACAGGTTGTCACCGGTGTTGATCACGAAGTCGGGCCGCAGTCCCGCCAGTGAGCGCAGCCAGCGCTGCTTCTTCCGCTGGCCGCCGACCATGTGGATGTCGGAGACTTGGAGGACGCGCAGGGGCCGCATCCCCGGGGGCAGTACCGGGACCGTGACCCGGCGGAGGCGGAAGGAGCGGGCCTCGAAGCCCGCCGCGTACACCAGACCGGCGGCACCAGCCGCCGCGATTCCCAGAGGTACTCCGTATCGCGCGCGCATACGGCCATCGTGTCAGACGCGGGGGCGGATGGCGGAGGCCCGGTCCGGCGGCCCTAAATCCTGGGCGTTCCGGTCGGCGCACCTGCGACAATCGGTGCCATGACCACCACGCTCAAGTCGAAGCTGCAGGACGACCTCAACGCCGCGATCAAGGAGCGCGACGAGCTGCGCTCCTCGACGCTCCGGCTGACCCTCACCGCGATCACCAAGGAGGAGGTCGCGGGCAAGCAGAAGCGCGAGCTGTCCGACGACGAGGTCCAGAAGGTGATCACCAAGGAGGCCAAGAAGCGCCGCGAGGCGGCCGAGGCCTTCGCACAGGGTGGTCGTGCCGAGCAGGCCGAGCGGGAGAAGGCGGAGGGCGAGGTGCTGGCCGCGTACCTGCCCAAGCAGCTCAGCGACGAGGAACTGCGCGCGATCGTCACGCAGGCCGTCGAGGAGGCGAAGGCGGCCGGTGCCGAGGGGCCGCGCGCCATGGGTGCCGTCATGAAGATCGTGAACCCGAAGGTGGCCGGCCTGGCCGAGGGCGGCCGCGTCGCCGCGGTGGTGAAGCAGCTCCTCCAGGGCTGAGCAGCCGGCGGGGCCGCTCCCGGTCACTTGACCGGGAGCGGCCCCGCTGCCGTACGCCGTCGAACCCGGCGGTCAGCCCCAGCCGCCGCCGTTGCCGTTGTGGCCGCCGTCCGTCTGGCCCTCGATGAAGTTCTCCGGGATGGAGATCGTCGGGGAGGGGAAGGTGCCGCCGTTCGTGCCGCCGTCGGTCGTCCCGCCGGTCGCGCCGTCGGTCGTCAGGCCGCCGATGAACCCGTCGTTGGCGCCTCCGTTGCCGCCCCCGTTGCCGTTGCCGTGGCCGTCACCGTTGTCGCCGTCGATACGGCCGTTGCCGCCGCCGTTGCCGTCGCCGCCGTTGTCCGTGTCGGGGTCCGGGATGTCGACGAGGTGGAAGTCCGGGGCGGGCTTGCCCTCCAGGGCGCCGGACATCATGTCGCGCCAGATGGGGCCGGGGACCTCACCGCCGTAGACCTTGGCGTGCGGGATGCCGCCGATGCTGATGTTGACCATCCGCCGGTCGTGGGCCGGGTCGCCGACCCAGACCGCGCCCGCCATGTTGGGCGTGTAGCCGACGAACCAGGCCGCGAAGCGGAAGTCCGTCGTACCGGTCTTGCCCGCGCTCGGGCGGCTGCCGAGGCCGGCCTGCTGACCGGTGCCGTCCTCGACCACGCCCTTCAGCAGCGTGCTGACGGTGTCCGCGGTGGTCTCCGACATCGCGCGCGAGCAGGTCGACTTCGGCACCGGCAGCGACTTCTTCTCGGTGCCGACGGTCTGCGTGATCGACTCGATGGCGACCGGCGTGCAGTACATGCCGCGCGAGGCGAAGGTGGCGTACGCGTTCGCCATCGTCAGCGGGGACATCTCCTGCGTACCCAGCGCGATGGACGGGTTCTGCTGGATCGTGCGGCCGTCCGCGCGGTCCACGCCCATCTTCTTCGCCATGTCGACGACCGGGCAGATGCCGATGTCGCTGATCAGCTGCACGTAGTAGGTGTTGACCGACTTGGCGGTCGCTTCCTTCATGCCGTACGGCCCGTGCTCGGACTCGTTCTCGTTCGTCAGCTTGGCGGGCTTGTTGGGGTCGTTGCGCCAGGTCTTGCCGTCGCAGGCGGGGACCGAGTTCGGGTACGGCATCTGGTACGGGGACGCGTACTGCTGCGTCGCCGGTTTGCCGCCCTCCAGGGCCGCGGCGGCCACGATCGGCTTGAACGTGGAGCCGGGCTGGTAACCGGCGCCGCCGCCCATGCCCTGGTCCACGGACAGGTTGATCTGCGTCTCGTTCTTGCCGAAGCCGTACGGCCGGGACTGGCCCATCGCCAGGATCTTGCCGGTGCCGGGCTCCACGACGGTGGCCGCGGTCGCCACGGGGTCGCTCTTGTAGACGTGCTCCTTGATCGACGCCTGCACCGAGTCCTGGGCCTGCGGATCGAGTGTCGTACGGATCGTCAGGCCGCCCTGGTTCCAGACCTTGGCCCGCGCCTCCCGGGTCTTGCCGAAGACCGGGTCGGTCAGGAAGACCTGGCGGACGTAGTCGCAGAAGAAGCCGGCGCCCTTGGTGGCGGTGATGCAGCCGTTCTTCGGCTGGCTCGTGTGCAGCCCGAGCGGCTTCTCCTTGGCCGCGTCGGCCTCCGCCTGGGAGATGTCGCCGGTCTCCGCCATGCGCTCCAGGACGACGTTGCGCCGCTTGGTGGCCTCGGCCTCGTCGTTCACCGGGTCGTAGCGGCTCGGGGACTGGACGATGCCGGCGAGCAGCGCCGACTGCTGGAGGTTGAGGTCCTTGGCGTGCTTGGAGAAGTAGCGCTGGGCGGCGGCCTCCACGCCGTAGGCCTGCTCGCCGAAGAAGGTGATGTTCAGGTAGTTCTCGAGGATCTTCTTCTTGCCCAGCTTCTCCTCGATCTGGATCGCGTACTTCAGCTCGCGGACCTTGCGGCCGAGCGTCTGCTGGGTGGCCTCGGCGACCTTGGTCGGGTCGTCACCGGCCTCCTCGATGAAGTAGTTCTTCACCAGCTGCTGGGTGAGGGTGGAGGCGCCCTCGGCGACCCCGCCGCTCTGCGCGTTCTTGTTCAGGGCGCGCAGGACGCCCTTGAGGTCGATCGCGCCGTGCTGGTAGAAGCGCGAGTCCTCGATCGCGACGATCGCCTTCTGCATGTAGGGCGAGATGCTCTTGAGGTCGACGACCGTGCGGTCGCGCGAGTAGACCATGGCGATCTGGTTGCCCTGGTTGTCCAGGATGGTGGTGCGCTGACTGAGCCGTGGACTCTTCAGGTTGGCCGGGATGTCGTCGAAGCCCTGGACCGAGCCCTTGGCCGCGAGGCCCAGCGCGCCGGCCGCGGGCAGCGCGATGCCCGCCATCACGGCTCCCGCGAGCACACTGACACCGAGGAACTTCGCGGCCTGCTGCGTTGGTGACAGACCACCGCCCGAGCGCTTCTTTGCCATGGGGGCAGCCTAATCCGTACCGCTGAGGGTTCCGATGGAGCGCCCGATTCTCGGGATGTTCGGGTGCCGGATCGTGACATCCCGGGCGGGAGGCACCCCGGGCGGGAGGCCTGGCGCGCTACAGGGGGCGCCTCAGAACCGGCCACAGCACGGCGATCCGCAGCGCAGGCGTCGCGCATCAGGGCAGGGCTGGGCGCGGTGACCCGCGGGGCAGGGCGCGGCGCGGCCACCTGACCTGCCTACGTTTCCATTCGCCGGACACGCCCGCAGGCCTTGGCCTAAGCTGCTCTCAACTGTCACAGCCCCGCGGTCACGTATCAATACGTCCGACGACCCCGAATCGTTCCGGAAGTACCCCGAATTCTCTGATGGCGGCGTGTCCGAATCCGCCTCGTGTGTCACCCGGCGTCCGTTGTGACACACCGCGGCTGTACCGGTTTGCCGGAATGATCACGCATGTCACCAGCTCACTCCCGCGGGTGATCTGCCGCTTACCCATAGTCCGTTCGGGCCATTCAAGATTGGGCCCGAAGGGGGTGTTGCGCTGTGCCCACCTTCCGTAACGTCCTCAACTGGCGGCGGTGAATATGCCGCTGCCGCCGTGGGGGAGCCTCGATTCGGGAGAGGACGGCGCCGGTATGGGCTGGGTAACCGACTGGAGTGCGCAGGCTGCCTGCCGCACTACCGATCCGGATGAACTGTTCGTTCAGGGAGCAGCGCAGAACAGGGCCAAGGCGGTGTGCACCGGGTGCCCGGTGCGGACCGAGTGCCTGGCCGACGCGCTGGACAACCGCGTCGAGTTCGGCGTGTGGGGAGGCATGACGGAGCGGGAGCGCCGCGCGTTGTTGCGCAGGCGGCCCACGGTGACCTCCTGGCGCCGGCTCCTGGAGACCGCGCGTTCGGAGTACGAGCGCGGGTCCGGGATCGTACCCCTCGACAACGACGAGGTGTACGAGAACTACGCGGCCGTCAGCTGAGCGCGCCGCACACGGCACGCGTCCGACGCGCATCCGGCGCGGCAACGCATCCGGCGCGGCAACGCATCCGGTACGGCACGCATCCGGCGCGGGTGCGGCGAGTGCGGGTGCGGGTGCGCTGCGCCCGGCGTGGGCGCGTCGCGCCCAGGGATCGCCCTGACGCGGGCGGTGGCCCCGGGCCCGCGTGGCGTGGGCACGCCTGCCGCGGATACCTCTAGCTCGGCTCCTGGCCGGGCTCCTGGTCCAGCTCTTGGCTCTGCTCCTGTTCCAGGTCCTGCTCCTGGCCCAGTTCCGGTCGGCCGGCCGCGAGCCGGTCACCGATCTTCCGCAGCCCCGCGAGGTCGTGCACATCGCCGGGCAGCGCGGCCACTTCCACCACGGCGACCTCGGGGTGGCGCGCGGTGAAGCGGTCACGCGTGTGCTGCTCACGGGAGAGCAGCCGCATCCGCTCGGCGTGCAGCCTCAGCAGGCCCGCGGCGAGTTGCTCGACGGACTGCTCCGTCTCCGGAGCCGAACGAGCCGAACGCGCCGAACCCTCGGGCGGGGCGGACGGCGCAGCCGTGGGGAAGCCAGAGTGGGGGGACTCTGAACTGCCTTGTGTGTCGGGAGAGTTACGAAGTCTTGCTTTCCCGCCCCCCTGATCCACAATGCGGGCTTCCGCAAGATTTTCCGCGGCGGCGAGCGCACGCTCGGCCGACAGCCGGCCGGCCCCGCTGCCGTGGACCCGGTTGAGCACCAGACCCACCAGCGGCATGTCCTCCGCGGCCAGCCGCTGCACGAAGTACGCCGCCTCGCGCAGCGCGTCCCGTTCCGGCGCCGCCACCACCACGAACGCCGTGCCGGGCGCCTGGAGCAGTTTGTACGTGGCGTCCGCGCGCGTGCGGAACCCGCCGAAGGTGGTGTCCATCGCCGCCACGAACGTCTGGACGTCCTTCAGCAGCTGACCGCCCAGCAGCTTGCCGAGCGTGCCGGTCATCATCGACATGCCGACGTTGAGGAACTTCATCCCGGCCCGCCCGCCCAGCTTCGCCGGCGCGGTCAGCAGCCGGATCAGCCGCCCGTCCAGGAACGAGCCGAGCCGCTTGGGCGCGTCCAGGAAGTCCAGCGCCGAACGCGAGGGCGGGGTGTCGACGACGATCAGGTCCCACTCGTCCCGGGCCCGCAGCTGCCCGAGCTTCTCCATCGCCATGTACTCCTGCGTGCCCGCGAAGCCCGCCGAGAGCGACTGGTAGAACGGGTTCGACAGGATCGCCGCCGCCCGCTCGGAGTCCGCGTGCGCCTCGACGACCTCGTCGAAGGTGCGCTTCATGTCGAGCATCATGGCGTGCAGCTCGCCGTCGCCCTCGGTGCCCTTCACCCGGCGCGGGACGTTGTCGAGGGAGTCGATGCCCATCGACTGGGCCAGCCGGCGGGCCGGGTCGATCGTGAGGACGACCACCTTGCGGCCCCGCTCGGCCGCCCGCAGACCCAGCGCCGCCGCGGTCGTCGTCTTGCCGACCCCGCCCGAGCCGCAGCACACCACGATCCGGGTCCCCGGGTCGTCCAGCAGCGGGTCCACGTCGAGCACGCGCGCGGGGGAGAGACGGGGGCGGGCGGTGCCCTCCGCCTCCGCCTCCGCCGGTTCCGGTTCCGGACTCATGACAACCCCTGCTTCCCCAGCTCGGTGGCGAGTTCGTACAGGCCCGCCAGGTCCATGCCCTCGGCGAACAGCGGCAGTTCGTGCATCGGCAGGGCCAGCTCGCCCAGCACCGCCCGCTGCTCCTGCTCCAGCGCGTACCGCTCGGCGTACTCCGCGGCCTGGTCCAGCAGTGGGTCCACCAGCCGCTCGGCGTTGCCGCCCCGGCGCGCCCCGCCCAGACCGGCCGCCGACAGGGCCCGGGCCACGGAGGCGCGCGGCACCGTCCGTACGAGTTCCAGATCGGCCGCGTCCAACACCTCCGGACGGACCATGTTCACGATGACCCGGCCCACCGGGAGACGGGCGGCACGCAGTTCCGCGATGCCGTCGGCGGTCTCCTGGACGGGCATCTCCTCCAGCAGCGTCACCAGGTGCACCGCCGTCTCGGGGGATTTCAGCACCCGCATCACGGCCTGCGCCTGGTTGTGTATGGGCCCGATCTTCGCCAGCCCCGCCACCTCGTCGTTGACGTTGAGGAAGCGGGCGACGCGGCCGGTCGGCGGGGCGTCCATGACGACGTAGTCGTACGCGAACCGCCCCTGCTTGTCCTTGCGGCGCACCGCCTCGCACGCCTTGCCGGTCAGCAGGACGTCCCTGAGGCCCGGCGCGACGGTGGTGGCGAAGTCGATGGCGCCGAGCTTCTTCAACGCCCGGCCCGCACCGCCCAGCTTGTAGAACATCTGGAGGTAGTCCAGAAGGGCCAGTTCGGGGTCTATGGCGAGGGCGTACACCTCGCCTCCGCCGGGAGCGACCGCGATCTTCCGCTCCTCATAGGGCAACGCCTCCGTTTCGAAGAGCTGTGCGATGCCCTGCCGGCCTTCCACCTCCACGAGGAGTGTCCGCTTCCCCTCGGTGGCGAGGGCGAGCGCGAGTGCGGCGGCGACCGTCGTCTTTCCGGTCCCGCCCTTGCCGCTGACGACCTGGAGCCTGCTCACGTCTTCGAGACTAACCAGTCCCGCCGACACGCACGCGGGAGGCTGTGGATAACGGCATCCCTGGTCGGCCACCTGCCCCATGCGCCACAACGGCTACAGTCGGCCACATGACCAAGTGGGAATACGCAACCGTGCCGCTGCTCGTCCATGCCACGAAGCAGATTCTGGACACCTGGGGCGAGGACGGCTGGGAGCTCGTCCAGGTCGTGCCCGGGCCGAACAACCCCGAGCAGCTCGTGGCCTACCTGAAGCGGGAGAAGCGGTGATGGGCGCCGTCGAGGACAAGCTGGCCGAACTCGGTCTGACCCTGCCGGAGGTCGTCCCGCCACTGGCCTCCTACCAGCCGGCCGTGCGCTCCGGCGTCTACGTCTACACCGCCGGCCAGCTGCCGATGGTGCAGGGCAAGCTCCCGGTCACCGGCAAGGTCGGCGCGGAGGTCACCGCGGAGGAGGCCAAGGAGCTGGCCCGCACCTGCGCGCTGAACGCCCTGGCCGCCGTCAAGTCCGTCACCGGTGACCTGGACCGCATCGCGCGCGTGGTGAAGGTCGTCGGCTTCGTCGCCTCGGCCGCCGACTTCACCGGCCAGCCCGGTGTCGTCAACGGTGCCAGCGAACTGCTCGGCCAGGTCCTCGGCGAGAAGGGCGTGCACGCCCGCAGCGCGGTGGGCGTCGCCGTACTGCCGCTGGACGCGCCGGTGGAGATCGAGATCCAGGTCGAGCTGGAGCAGTAGCCGGGCGGGGCGGGCGGGCGGGCCGGCCGCAACGGGCGGCTTTCGGATCGTCGGCCGCCGGATCGCGGGCTCGGCGGATCGCCGGATCGCCGGATCGCCGGATCACCGGATCACTCGACTGCCCGACTGTCGGATCATCCGACCGCCGGGCTGTCGGATTGCCGGGCTGTCGGACCGCCGAACGGGTGCCTCCGCCAGGCGTCCCCACCTGCACCGGGCACCTCTCGAACATTCGCCCGGCACGGGATAGCCTCCCGCCATGGCGAATGGGCAGGCGAATGGGCAGTGGTACCCCCCGGAGTGGCCGGAACGCATCCGTGCCCTCGCCGACGGCACCCTCACCCCGGTGCCCGCGAAGCGTGCGGCGACCGTGATGCTGCTCAGGGACACGCCCGCCGGCCCTGCCGTCCACATGCTGCGCAGACGCGCCTCCATGGCCTTCGCCGGGGGCGCGTACGCGTATCCCGGCGGCGGTGTCGACCCGCGCGACGACGACCAGCAGGTCCGTTGGGCGGGGCCCACGCGCGCGTGGTGGGCCGACCGGCTCGGTGTCGACGAGAGCGGCGCCCAGGCCATCGTGTGCGCGGCCGTACGGGAGACGTACGAGGAGGCCGGCGTGCTGCTCGCCGGGCCCTCCCCGGACTCGGTCGTCGGCGACACCACGGGCGAGGACTGGGAGGCGGACCGTGCCGCCCTGGTCGCCCGTGAGCTGTCGTTCGCCGAGTTCCTGGACCGCCGGGGCCTGGTCCTGCGCTCCGACCTGCTGGGCGCCTGGACCCGCTGGATCACCCCCGAGTTCGAGTCCCGCCGCTACGACACCTGGTTCTTCGTGGCCGCGCTCCCGCAGGGCCAGCGCACCCGCAACGCCTCCACGGAGGCCGACCGCACGGTGTGGATCAGCCCGCGGGAGGCCGCCGCCGGGTACGACGAGGGCGAGCTGCTGATGATGCCGCCCACCATCTCCACGCTGCGCCAGCTCGCCCCGTACGGCTCCGCCGCCGAGGCCCTCGCGGCGGCGCCCGCACGCGACATGACGCCGGTGCTGGCCCGGGCCCGCCTCCAGGACGGCGAGATCGTCCTGTCCTGGCCGGGGCACGACGAGTTCACCAAGCACGTCTCAAAGGTCCCGTCCGCCGGAGGCCCCGCATGACCGACGCAGCGGCCCTGCCCGGACAGCCCCGGGGCACCGTCCTCTCCGGCCCCGCCACGGACCGGGCCGTGAACGTCCTGGCACCCAACGCCTCCGCGATGACCCTGGACGGCACCAACACCTGGCTCCTCGCCGAACCCGGCTCCGACCTGGCCGTCGTCGTCGACCCGGGCCCGCTGGACGACGGCCACCTTCGCGCCGTCATCGACACCGCCGAGCGGGCGGGGCGGCGCGTCGCCCTGACCCTGCTCACCCACGGCCATCCCGACCACGCCGAGGGCGCCGCCCGCTTCGCGGAGCTGACCGGCACCAAGGTGCGCGCGCTCGACCCGGCGCTGCGGCTGGGCGACGAGGGGCTGGCCGCCGGGGACGTGGTCACGGTCGGCGGCCTTGAGCTGAGGGTCGTACCCACCCCCGGGCACACCGCGGACTCGCTGTCCTTCCACCTCCCGGCCGACCGGGCGGTGCTGACCGGGGACACCGTCCTCGGGCGCGGTACGACCGTCGTGGCGCATCCCGACGGCCGTCTGGGCGACTACCTGGACTCGCTGCGGCGCCTGAGGTCGCTGGCGGTGGACGACGGCGTGCACGTCGTGCTGCCGGGGCACGGGCCGGTCCTGGAGGACGCCCAGGGCGTCGTCGAGTACTACCTCGCCCACCGCGCCCACCGTCTCGCCCAGGTGGAGACGGCCGTCGAGGACGGCTACCGCACCCCGGCCGAGGTCGTCGCCCATGTGTACGCGGACGTCGACCGCTCCCTGTGGCCCGCCGCCGAGCTGTCGGTACGGGCCCAGCTGGAGTACCTCGAGGACCACGGGCTCATCCAGGGCCGGTCGGACACGCTCTAGCTCCGCGCCACCGGACCGGCCGAGGACCGGACCGGCCGAGGACGGGCCCGGCCGGGGACGGGGACGGTCAGCGCGAGCGCTTGGCCAGCCGCTCGACGTCCAGCAGGATCACCGCGCGCGCCTCCAGGCGCAGCCAGCCGCGCTGGGCGAAGTCCGCCAGCGCCTTGTTCACCGTCTCGCGGGAGGCGCCGACCAGCTGGGCCAGCTCCTCCTGGGTGAGGTCGTGCACCACGTGGATGCCCTCCTCGGACTGCACGCCGAAGCGGCGGGACAGGTCCAGCAGGGCGCGTGCCACACGGCCGGGAACGTCGGAGAAGACCAGGTCGGACATGGCGTCGTTGGTCTTGCGCAGGCGGCGGGCGACGGCGCGCAGCAGGGCGCCGGCCACCTCGGGGCGCGCGTTCAGCCAGGGCTGGAGGTCACCGTGCCCGAGGCCGAGCAGCTTGACCTCGGTCAGGGCGGTCGCGGTCGCCGTACGCGGGCCCGGGTCGAACAGCGACAGTTCGCCGATCAGCTCGCCGGGGCCGACGACGGCCAGCATGTTCTCGCGGCCGTCCGGGGAGGTGCGGTGCAGCTTGACCTTGCCCTCGGTGACGACGTACAGCCGGTCGCCGGGGTCACCTTCGTGGAACAGGGAGTCCCCGCGTGCGAGGGTCACCTCACTCATGGAGGCGCGCAGCTCCGCGGCCTGCTCGTCGTCGAGTGCCGCGAAGAGCGGGTTGCGCCGCAGGACGTCGTCCACGAGTTCTCTCCTTGTCGACCTGCTCAGGGGATTACCTGCTCAGGGGATCTTGCCCCACGTGCCAGGGGACCGTGTTCCCCGTTTTGCCGGACGGTCCAAACAGTGTGATCTGTCACAAGGATGCCGCACTGGTGTCCCAAGGTAAGCGGCAGGGGTCCAATCGGGGGCCGATCTTCCGGGTCCGGGGCGGATGTCGGTGCAGGGCTTTAGGCTGGCCGGGTGTCCAAAACGCCGGTGAGAGCACAGGCCAAGGGGGCTGCGCAGGTGGTTGTACGTGGTGATTCCGCTGTGGGCGAACAGTCGTCCGGCGGCGGAAGCAAACCGGCCAAGGCGGCAAAAGGGGCGCAGGTGAAGTCGGCCGCCGAGTCACCGGTGAAGAAGGCCGTGAAGAAGGGCGCGAAGAAGGCAGTGGCCGGGAAGACGTCGGCTGCCAAGAAGGCCCCGGCGAAGAAGGCGGTGGCGAAGAAGGTGGCGGCCAAGAAGTCTCCGGCCACGAAGCCTTCAGCCAAGAAGGCGGTGGCCAAGAAGGCCGTCGTCGCGCCCGGGAAGGCCTCCGTGGCCGTACCGGCGGCGCCCGCCAGGACCATCGCCGTGAAGCCGCCGAAGGACGAGTCCCGCACCGCCCTGGTCCGCCGGGCGCGCCGGATCAACCGTGAGTTGGCCGAGGTCTTCCCATACGCCCACCCCGAGCTGGACTTCGACAACCCCTTCCAACTCCTGGTCGCCACCGTGCTGTCCGCGCAGACCACGGACCTGCGGGTGAATCAGACGACTCCCGCCCTCTTCGCCAAGTACCCCACCCCCGAGGACCTGGCCGCCGCCGACCCCGAGCAGGTCGAGGGGATCCTGCGGCCCTGCGGCTTCTTCCGCGCCAAGACCAGGTCGGTCATAGGGCTGTCGAAGGCGCTGACGGAGCGGTTCGGCGGGGAGGTGCCGGGCAGGCTGGAGGAACTGGTCACGCTGCCCGGTGTGGGCCGCAAGACCGCGTTCGTCGTCCTCGGCAACGCCTTCGGGCGGCCCGGCATCACCGTGGACACCCATTTCCAGCGGCTGGTGCGGCGCTGGAAGTGGACCGAGGAGACCGACCCGGACAAGATCGAGGCGGCCGTCGGGGCGCTGTTCCCCAAGAGTGACTGGACCGACCTCTCGCACCACGTCATCTGGCACGGCCGCCGCATCTGCCACGCCCGCAAGCCCGCCTGCGGCGCCTGCCCCATCGCCCCGCTCTGCCCGGCCTACGGCGAGGGCGAGACCGATCCCGAGAAGGCGCGGAAGCTGCTGAAGTACGAGAAGGGCGGCTTCCCGGGCCAGCGCCTGAGGCCCCCGCAGGCCTACCTCGACGCGGGCGGCAGGCCGGCGCCGCCGCTGGGCGCCGCATGACGGGCCGCTCCCGGTGACGGAACGATCTCGGGGCACCCGGGCGTTGGACAGGGCAGAACGGGGGTGGCCATGACGCACACGAGCCACACGCAGGACGGTGGGCGCGCGGCTGGTGCGCGGGCGGCCGGTGCACACGCGGCTGAGGCGCACGCGGCTGAGGCGCACGCGGCTGAGGCGCGCGCCGAGGCGGTGCGCGCCGGTGGTGGGCGCGCGGCCGGGGCGCACGCGGGTGGCGTGCACGCCGGTGGTGCGCGTGCGGGTGGCGCGCGGCCCGGCCCGGTGGTGCTCAGCAGCGAGGGGCTGCCCGGCTGGCTCGACCCCGTGGTGCGTGCCGTGGGGACGATCGAGCCGCTCCAGCTCAGCCGCTTCCTGCCGCCGGAGAACGGCTCGGGACGCCAGTCGGCCGTGCTGATCCTGTTCGGCGAGGGCGCTCGCGGTCCCGAACTGCTGCTGATGGAGCGCGCCGGGTCCCTGCGCTCGCACGCCGGGCAGCCGTCCTTCCCCGGCGGCGCCCTGGACCCCGGGGACGGCGACCCGGCGACCGACGGACCGCTGCGGGCGGCCCTGCGCGAGGCCGAGGAGGAGACCGGGCTGGACCCCGCCGGGGTGCAGCTGTTCGGGGTGCTGCCGAGGCTGTACATCCCGGTCAGCGGTTTCGTCGTCACCCCGGTGCTCGGCTGGTGGCGCGAACCGAGTCCGGTCGGCGTGGTCGACCCGAACGAGACGGCCCGTGTCTTCACCGTTCCCGTGGCGGATCTCACGGACCCGGCCAACCGGGCGACGACCGTCCACCCCAGCGGCCACCGGGGCCCGGCGTTCCTGGTGGAATCGGCCCTGGTGTGGGGCTTCACGGCCGGCGTGATCGACCGTCTGCTGCACTACGCGGGCTGGGAGCGCCCCTGGGACACGGGGAAGCAGGTCCCGCTCGACTGGCGGGCATGACAGGGTGACCTTCGTGCCGCCTGGGTCCGGGACACCGTCCCCGGGACCCGGGCCCACCTGGGCTGACCGGAGATGACGAGGCGAGGCTTGAAGCGGTGAACGTGCTGGACATCCTGTTGCTGGTGGCCGCGGTGTGGTTCGCCGTCGTCGGCTACCGCCAGGGCTTCGTCGTCGGCATCCTGTCGGTGATCGGCTTCCTCGGCGGCGGACTGGTCGCGGTGTACGCCCTGCCCGTCGCCTGGGACGCCATGACGGACAACGCGGAGATCGGTACCACGGCCGCCGTCGTCGCGGTGGTCGTCGTCATCGTCTGCGCCTCTGTCGGCCAGGCCCTGACCACCCACCTCGGCAACAAACTGCGCCGGCACATCACCTGGTCCCCGGCCCGCGCCCTCGACGCCACCGGCGGCGCCCTGGTCAACGTCGTCGCCATGCTCCTGGTCGCCTGGCTGATCGGTTCCGCGCTCGCCGGTACGACCCTGCCCACGCTCGGCAAGGAGGTCCGCGGCTCCAAGGTGCTCCTCGGCGTCTCCAGGGCGCTGCCGGCCCAGGCCGACACCTGGTTCGCGGACTTCTCCTCCGTCCTCGCGCAGAACGGCTTCCCGCAGGTCTTCAGCCCCTTCGCGAACGAGCCGATCACCGACGTACGGCCGCCCGACCCGGCGCTGGCCGGCAGCACCGTCGCCACCCGCGCCCAGCGCTCCGTCGTCAAGGTCGTGGGCACCGCCCCGAGCTGCGGCAAGGTGCTGGAGGGCAGCGGCTTCGTCTTCGCCGACCGCCGTGTGATGACCAACGCGCACGTCGTCGGCGGCGTGGACGAACCCACCGTGCAGATAGGCGGAGTGGGCCGCAAGTACGACGCCGAGGTCGTCCTGTACGACTGGAAGCGCGACATCGCCGTGCTCGACGTACCCGATCTCAAGGCGCACGCCCTGCGGTTCGCCGCCAAGGACGCGACGAGCGGCGACGGTGCGATCGTCGCCGGTTTCCCGGAGAACGGCGCGTACGACGTCCGCGCCGCGCGGGTACGCGGCCGCATCACCGCCAACGGCCCGGACATCTACCACCGCGGCACCGTCCGCCGTGACGTCTACTCGCTGTACGCGACCGTCCGTCAGGGCAACTCCGGCGGCCCGCTGCTCACGCCCCAAGGCAAGGTCTACGGCGTGGTGTTCGCCAAGTCCCTGGACGACGCCGACACCGGCTACGCCCTCACCGCGGACGAGATCCGGGACGACATCGCCAGGGGCCGTACGGCGAACGAGCAGGTCGGCACCGACAGCTGCGCCCTGTAGGAGCACGCCTCGCGGGAGCGGAGCGCGGCGGGTGTCAGCGGCGCGCGGGCCGTGTCACCCGCGGGGGTGACGCAGACGTACCGAGACCCAACGGGCCCGGCGGCGCAGGATGCGCGGGATCCCCACCCTGAGGTCCGCGCCCGCGAGCTGCGGAGTGCCTCGCTGGGTGCTGCTCAGGCCGGTGGCCGAGCGGCGATTGCGGGGTGCGTCACTGTAGTCGTGCGTCAAGCCCATACCCCGACGTGTGCCCCCGCCCGAAGGTCGATAACCACCCCGAAGGCCCTCCAATTGGCCTATGCGCCGGGCATGTGGCCGCTTCTCGGACAGGAGTTCAGGTCGCGGGCTCCGGACCTGCCGCGACGGTCACCGGTCCGGCTCGGGGTCCTTCAGCCAGTTGACCAGTTCGCCGGAGAAGGCGACCGGGTCCTCCTCGTGCGGGAAGTGCCCCAGCCCGTCGAACAGCCGCCAGCGGTACGGCGCTTCGACGTACTCGCCGGACCCGGCCGCGCTGCGGGTACGGGTCACCGGGTCCAGCGAACCGTGCAGATGCAGCGTGGGCACCCGTACGGGCCGCTTCATCCGGCGGTTGAACTGGATGCCGTCCGGGCGCGCCAGCGAGCGCACCATCCAGCGGTACGGCTCGATCGAGCAGTGCGCGGTCGACGGGATGCACATCGCCCGCCGGTACGTCTCCAGCGCCTCGTCCTCCGGCGGCCGCGGCCCGGACCAGTCCCGGATCAGCCGTCCCACCAGCGCGCCGCCGTCGGCGGTCAGCTGCCGCTCGGGGATCCAGGGGCGCTGGAAGCCCCAGATGTGGGAGCTGGCGGCGGTCTGCCGGGCGTCGCGCAGCATCGCCGAGCGCCAGCGCCGGGGGTGCGGCATCGACACGACGGCGAGCCTGCGCACCAGCTTGGGGCGCATCGCGGCCGCCGTCCACGCCAGGTAGCCGCCCAGGTCGTGGCCGACCAGCGCGGCGTCCGGCTCGCCGAGGGAGCGGATCACCCCGGTGACGTCCAGGGCGAGGTTGGCGGGGTCGTAGCCGCGCGGGGTGCGGTCGCTGCCGCCGACGCCGCGCAGGTCCATGGCCACCGCCCGGAAGCCCGCGTCGGCCAGCGCCACCAGCTGGTGCCGCCACGTCCACCAGAACTGCGGGAAGCCGTGCAGCAGCAGCACCAGCGGTCCGTCGCCGAGTTCGGCGATGTGGAAGCGGGCACCGTTCGCGGCGACGTCCCGGTGCGTCACAGCCGCTCCGGGGATGTCGATGCGTACGGCCGACTGTGCGGCGGGCTCGGTCATGACGATGAGCGTGCCACAGCCTCGATGGCCTGCGGCGCCCGGTCCTCCGGCAGCTCGGGGCGCGGATGCGGCTTGGCGTTCTGCAGGACGCCCGCCGACTCCTTCACCGACGCGGCGACCTTCTGCGGGCCCTGGCCGCGCTTCGCCTTCTTCGCGAAGACCGTGCCGAGCAGCGCGAGGCCGCCGGCGAGGAGCACGTTCGCCGCGAAGGACAGCAGGAAGCAGATCGCGAGGTTCCAGTGGCTCCAGGTGCGGATGCCGTACGCCAGGGCGAAGTTGAGCATCGGCAGGGAGAACACCAGCACCGCGCCGGCCACCGAGAACGCGCCGCCGCTCACCGCGCCGCGCTTGACGTCCTGCTTCAGCTGGGCCTTGGCCAGGGCGATCTCGTCGTGCACCAGTGCCGACAATTCGGTCGTCGCCGAGGCGAACAGCTGGCCGATGCTGCGTTCGGCGCCGACCGGGCTGCCGTCGGGTGCGCTCATCGCGGTCTCCCTCTCCGTCTCAGGTGCCGTTGTGGCGCCGTCGCGTTGTGTACCGTCCGTCAGATCATGCCGGACGGTCGTCCTCCTCGCCTGCCCCGCCCGCCACTTCGGCAACCGCGTGGCGCGCCGCGGCCATCTCGGCGGCCAGCCGCCGGTGCTCGGCCGCCTTGCGTTCGTGGATCACCGCCATGCGCAGGTGGTACGCCGGCTCGTGCTGTTCGTAGATGTCCGGGACGCCGTCCTGGTCGTCGTCCCGCTCCTCGTCCTCGCACAGCCGGCGGTAGCGGGTGTTGCGCAATTTGAGCAGGACGGTCGCGCAGGCGGCCGCGATCACCGATCCGCTGAGCACGGCCGCCTTGACCTCGTCGGTCAGCACGGTGTCGCCGGCGAAGGCCAGCTCGCCGATGAGCAGCGAGACCGTGAAGCCGATCCCGGCCAGGGAGGCGACCGCGAAGACGTCGGCCCAGGCCAGGTCGTCGCTGAGCGAGGCCCGGGTGAAGCGGGCGGTCAGCCAGGTGCCGCCGAAGATGCCGAGCGTCTTGCCGACGACCAGGCCCAGGACGACGCCGAGCGTCTCCGGCTCGGTGAACACGTCCCGCACCGCCCCGCCGGAGACCGGCACACCCGCGCTGAACAGTGCGAACAGCGGCACCGCCAGGCCGGCCGACAGGGGCCGCACCAGGTGCTCGACGTGCTCGCCGGGCGACTGCCGCTCCCCCTCGCGGGTGGTGCAGCGCAGCATCAGGCCCATGGCGACGCCCGCGATGGTGGCGTGGATGCCGCTGTTGTACATCAGCGCCCAGATGACCAGGCCCAGCGGCACGTACACGTACCAGCCGCGGACGCCCTTGCGCAGCAGCAGCCAGAAGAGCAGGAGCCCGGCGGCGGCCCCGCCGAGCGCCGCGAAGTCGATCCGGTCCGTGAAGAAGATCGCGATGATGAGGATGGCGAACAGGTCGTCGACGACCGCGAGAGTCAGCAGGAAGGCGCGCAGGGCACTGGGCAGGGATGTGCCGATGACCGCGAGGACGGCCAGCGCGAAGGCGATGTCGGTGGCGGTCGGCACCGCCCAGCCCTGAGCGGAACCGCCGCCGATGAGGGCGGTGAGCACGTAGACCAGCGCCGGTACGGCCATGCCGCACAGCGCGGCGACCACCGGCAGGACAGCGGCCTTGGGGTCCTTGAGGTCTCCGGCGACCAGCTCGCGTTTCAGCTCGATGCCGGCGACGAAGAAGAAGATCGCCAGCAGGCCGTCGGCGGCCCAGTGCTCGACGGAGAGGTTCAGCCCCAGCGCCTCGGGACCGAAGTGGAAGTGGCTGACGGCTTCGTAGCTGTGGTGCGTGGCCGGGATGTTCGCCCAGGCCAGCGCCGCGATCGCGGCGATCAGCAGCAGGACGCCGCCGACGGTCTCGGCGCGCAGCGCGTCCGCGACGAAGGTCCGCTCGGGCAGGGAGAGGAGTCCGAACACCTTGCGGGGCTTGCTGCTGGGTGGCGCGGCCACGGGGGAGACCTCCGGGTCGGTACGGCTACGGCGCCGGCGAAGGGATCGCCGACGGTGCTGCCGACCAGACTTCCCGGCTCACCCTGAGGAAATCAGCTTACCCGCTCATCAGACGCTCCTCATAGACGAAAGGGCCGAAAGGATCATTTCGGGCGAGGGCGAGGCGAGGGTGAGGGTGCGGGTGGGGATGGGGGTGGGGTGGGGATGGAGGCGGGGTGGTGGGCAGGGAGACAGGACAGGGGGCACCCCTCGCGTCGAGGTGCCCCCTGCCGTGCCGCGCTGTTGTCGCCGGCCGGATCTCCCGGTCAGTCCTCGTTGCTCGCGCTGGGCAGGTTGCTCTGGATGAGGTCCATGACGGTGGAGTCGGTCAGGGTGGTGACGTCGCCGAGCTGGCGGTTCTCGGCCACGTCCCGCAGCAGCCTGCGCATGATCTTGCCGGAGCGGGTCTTGGGCAGCTCCGCCACCGGCAGGATCCGCTTGGGCTTGGCGATCGGGCCGAGTGCGGCGCCGACGTGGTTGCGCAGGCCCGCGACGAGCTGGTCGTCGTCGGCGTTCGCCGTGCCGCGCAGGATGACGAAGGCGACGATGGCCTGTCCGGTGGTCTCGTCCGCGGCGCCGACCACGGCCGCCTCCGCGACGGCGGGGTGGGAGACCAGCGCGGACTCGACCTCGGTGGTGGAGATGTTGTGGCCGGAGACGAGCATGACGTCATCGACCCGGCCGAGCAGCCAGATGTCGCCGTCGTCGTCCTTCTTCGCGCCGTCACCGGCGAAGTAGCGGCCCTCGAACCGCGACCAGTAGGTGTCGAGGAAGCGCTGGTCGTCGCCCCAGATGGTGCGCAGCATCGACGGCCACGGCTCGGTGAGGACCAGGTAGCCACCGCCGCCGTCGGGGACCTCGTTCGCCTCGTCGTCGACGACCGTCGCGCTGATGCCGGGCAGCGGGCGCTGTGCCGAGCCGGGCTTGGCGTGCGTCACGCCGGGCAGCGGGGAGATCATCATCGCGCCGGTCTCGGTCTGCCACCAGGTGTCCACGACGGGGGTGCGGTCGGCGCCGATGTGCTTGCGGTACCAGACCCACGCCTCGGGATTGATCGGCTCACCGACCGAACCCAGGACGCGCAGGGACGACAGGTCGAACTTCGCGGGGATGTCGTCACCCCACTTCATGAACGTACGGATCGCCGTGGGCGCCGTGTACAGGATCGTCACCCCGTACTTCTGCACGATCTCCCAGAACCGCCCCTGGTGCGGGGTGTCCGGCGTGCCCTCGTACATGACCTGGGTGGCACCGTTGGCGAGCGGTCCGTACACGATGTAGGAGTGCCCGGTGACCCAGCCGACGTCGGCCGTGCACCAGTACACGTCCGTCTCCGGCTTGAGGTCGAACACCGCCCAGTGCGTGTACGCCGTCTGGGTCAGGTAGCCGCCCGAGGTGTGCAGGATGCCCTTGGGCTTGCCCGTCGTGCCGGAGGTGTACAGGATGAACAGCGGGTGCTCGGCCCCGAACGCCTCCGCGGTGTGCTCGGCCGGCTGCCGCTCGACGATCTCGTGCCACCACACATCCCGCTCACCGTCCCAGGCCACCTCCTGCCCGGTGCGCCGGACCACCAGCACGTGCTCGACACCGCCGGCGCGCTGCACGGCGTCGTCCACGGCCGGCTTCAGCGCGGACGGCTTGCCGCGCCGGTAGCCGCCGTCGGCGGTGATCACGATCTTGGCGTCGGCGTCCTGGATGCGGGTGGCGAGCGCGTCCGCGGAGAAGCCGCCGAAGACCACCGAGTGCGCGGCGCCGATGCGGGCCGAGGCCAGCATGGCGACGGCCGTCTCGGGGATCATCGGCATGTAGATGGCGATCCGGTCGCCCTTGCGGACCCCCAGCTCCAGCAGCGCGTTCGCCGCCCGGCAGACCTCGTCCTTCAGCTGGGCGTAGGTGATCGCGCGGCTGTCACCGGGCTCGCCCTCGAAGTGGATGGCGACCCGGTCGCCGTGCCCGGCCTCGACATGCCGGTCCACGCAGTTGTACGCGACGTTCAGCTCGCCGTCCTCGAACCACTTGGCGAACGGCGGGTTCGACCAGTCCAGCGTCTGCGTCGGTTCCTTGGCCCAGGTCAGCCGGCGGGCCTGCTCGGCCCAGAAGCCGAGCCGGTCAGCCTTGGCCTGTTCGTACGCCTCCGCGGTGACATTGGCATGCGCGGCCAGGTCGGCGGGCGGCGCGAACCTGCGTTCTTCCTTGAGCAGGTTGGCCAGGCTCTCGTTGCTCACGACATCTCCCTTTCCAAGGGTGTCCGTTGTGTCCCAGACCACAGCTCATCAGACCTGAGGGCCCGCTGACAAGGGTGAACGGACAATTGGTTTAGACCTGTGGGTCGGTCGGTGTCAGCCCTGCTCACGCATACTCACGGACGCCGACCAGCCCCAGTTCAGCCCCTGCGCGGTCACCCGGGCGCACCCCTGGGCACCCTCCTCGACACCTCGGCGTGTCGCGCCGGGCGTCAGACCGGGTCGGGCACCTCGGCCGCGGCCCCCGCGACATGCCCGAACACCGGGTCCTCGGCCGCACGGTCCAGCAGGTAGGCCTGCGCCTCACCCACGTGGAAGTACATCCCGTGCAGCTCCAGCGTGCCCGCCCGCAGCGCCCGCGCCACCGACTCGTGCGCCCGCAGGTGCTCCAGCTGCTGGACGACGTTGGTCAGGCACAGCTGCTCCACCGTGTCCGCGGGCGCCCGCCCGGTCAGCCGGGCCCAGGAGCGGTCGTCGTCGGCCATCCGCTCCAGGCTCGGCAGCCCGTGCCGCAGCCACCGGCCCAGCGGGGTCGCCGCCCGACCGGGGTCGGCGGTCAGCAGCGCCTGCATCGCCCCGCACCCCGAGTGCCCGCACACGGTGACGGACCGGACCTTCAGCACGTCCACCGCGTACTCGATCGCGGCTGCCACCGAGTCGTCCCCGTTCTCCTCGCCGGGCAGCGGCACCAGGTTGCCGACATTGCGCACGACGAACAGGTCACCCGGACCACTTGCGGTGATCATCGACGTGACGAGCCGGGAGTCGGCGCAGGTGAGGAAGAGCTGCGAGGGCTGCTGCCCCTCCCGCGCCAGCCGCGCCAGCTCCTCCCGCACCAGCGGGGCGGTGTTCCGCTGGAACGAGCTGATGCCACGGGCCAGTTCCTGCGCCGACGAGGTGAACGACGCCTGCGAGGACGGCGCGCAGGGAGCCGTGGAACCGTCGGTGCCGAGGGCAGCGGGGTGCGAGGTGGGTGAGGCGGGTGAGGTGGCAACCGGGGAGAACGTAGGCGTAGAGGTGGGTGTGGGTGTGGGGGTGGACTGGGGCTTCGGCGTGGGCGGTTGTGCCTCTCTGTCGCGGGCGTCGAGGGTGTCGTCGGCAGGGGTCTGCTCGCTGTCCGAGCCGGTGGCGACGAGGGTTCCGGCGCCGTTGGCGGTCCGGGTTCCGGTGGTCACCTCCGTGTCCTCGGGTTCCCGCGGATCTGTCTCTCCTTCCGGTGTGTGGTCCGCCCGGGTGCCGGACGGCATGTCGCACTGGTGGTTGCGCCACGGTGTCCAGGGACGGCAGCGGCACAGGGCGGAGGCCGGCGGCTCGGCGGCCCGTACTCCGGCGCGCCTGCCGGTCAGTTCGGCCGAACCACCGCGCGCGGCATGGGCGTTCTGCCAGTCCTGCAGCGCCTCGTAGGCCGCGTGGTCCATGAACGAGCCGTCCAGCTCCACGACGGCGCGCGCGCCCTGGGGCACCTGGTGCAGGGCTCTGCTGAGCCGGGGGACCGCGAGGAAGGTCAGCTGCCCCCGGACGTGTACGTGATGGACTCCTCCGCTCTCCTCGTGCGTGATGCGGGTGTGGGACAGACGGTGCAGGGCGACGGCCACGGCCACGGCGACACCGAGAGCCACACCATGGAGGACGCCGAGGAAGACCACGCCGAGGGTGGTGGCGGCGTAGACGAGCACTTCCCGGTGGCGGGTCACCGTGCGGATGTGGTGCAGGGACACCATCTGGATGCCGACGGCCATCACCAGGGCGGCGAGCGAGGCGAGGGGGATCAGCTCGAGGAGCGGGACCATCAGCAGCGCGGCGACTACTACGAGAACGCCGTGCAGCATCGTGGAGTTCCGGCTCAGCGCGCCTGAGTTCACGTTCGCCGAACTCCGCACCGCCACCCCCGCGACCGGCAGCCCGCCGAGGGCGCCCGAGACGACGTTGGCGGCGCCCTGTCCGAGAAGTTCGCGGTCCAGGTCGGAGCGCCCGACGCGGGCCTGGGCCCCGCCGCGGCCGGCCACCAGCTTGTCCACGGCCACCGCGCCGAGCAGCGACTGCACACTGCACACCAACGTGGTGGTGAGCACCGCGGCCGCGATGCCGAGCGCCGGTCCCTCGGGCAGTC
Organism: Streptomyces sp. NPDC041135; assembly: GCF_055592085.1. Taxonomy (NCBI): domain Bacteria; kingdom Bacillati; phylum Actinomycetota; class Actinomycetes; order Kitasatosporales; family Streptomycetaceae; genus Streptomyces; species Streptomyces sp. NPDC041135. The sequence goes on along the minus strand of NZ_JBVIYZ010000018.1, from coordinate 88,267 downwards.
CGGCCAGGGCGTGACTGCTCCAGGACGGCAGGTCGACCCGGGGCAGGGTGAGCCCGGTGAGCGAGGCGGTGACGGTGGCACCGGCTACGGCGACCAGGCCGGCCGGGACTCTTCGCAGCGCCCGGCCCGCGCGGCCCGGGATGCGGGGCCAGGTCAGCAGCAGGGTCAGGGTCAGGGCGCTCATCGCCAGGGCGGCCGGATGGACGTGGGCCAACTGGGCCGGCAGCGCGGCCAGATTGGCGAGGACGGAACTGTCCGGGCTGCCGCCGAGCACGATGTGCACCTGGGCGACGGCGATGGTGACGCCGATGCCGGCGAGCATGCCGTGCACCACGGCCGGGCTGACGGCCAGGGCACCGCGGGCCACGCGCAGGCAGCCGAGACCGAGTTGGGCGAGTCCGGCCAGCACGGTGATGCCGCACGTCGTCCGCCAGCCGTACCGGTGGATGAGGTCGGCGGTGACGACCGTGAGTCCGGCGGCGGGGCCGCTGACCTGGAGCGGACAGCCGCCGATCCGTCCGGCGACCAGCCCGCCGACCGCTGCGGCGACCAGACCGGCCTGGAGCGGCGCGCCGGTGGCGAGGGCGATGCCGAGAGACAGGGGCAGGGCGATCAGGAAGACCGCGACGGAGGCGGACAGATCGGCGCTCTCCGGGCGCAAGCGCCGTCGGTGCGCCGGCGGTGAACCGGACGGCCCAGGCGGGTGATTGGCGGGTGCGGTGTCGGTTACGGAGTCGGTGGCGGGGTCGGTGGCGGGGCGGTCCCCGGCTCCGACGCCGGGGGTCTCGGGCTGGGTGGGTACGCAGGCTGACATGTTCCCGTCTCCTCCGGGGCAGCGCGGTCGCGGAAAGGGTGGTGGGTCCCTCGTCGATGGGCGGGAGGCTCGGTCGCGGCCGTGGGTCACGGCATGCAGCGGCGGGATGAATCAACGCTCGGTAAATGAATCGTAATGCAGAGTAAAGGTCAGGCATGGATTTACCGGGCAAATGGTGCATCAGTTCACCCCGAAGGGTGATGTGGGCATTTCATCGGCTTGTCGTACTAATTCCTTCTCGACCCCGTGCGACCTTGGCGGCGCTGTCGGCTGAAAACCGGCACAACACCAGAAAACGCCCTGACCAGCGTTCGCCTGAGAGAAGGAAGAAGGTGGGCGGAACATGGCCGCCACCCAGAGGATCGCCGCCGGCGCCATGGCCGCCGCGGCCTGCGCCACGTCACTCGCCGGTTGTGCCGGAGGCGGCGGTGCCAAGGAAGGGGCGCCCGGCCCGCAGAAGGCGGCACCGGCACCCCAGAGCGTCGTCCGGCTGATCGGCGACGGCTCCACCGCGTACACCGGGGCCCAACCGCACCTGCCCCGACCCGAACGGCTGAAGACCGGGCAGAAACCGCCCCAGTTCGTGGTCTTCTCCTGGGACGGCGCGGGCGAGGACAGCCAGAAGCTGTTCTCCCACTTCCGCAAGGTCGCCAAGGCCAACAACGCGACGATGACCTACTTCCTCAGCGGCCTGTACATGCTGCCGGAGGAGAAGCGCGACCTCTACAAGCCGCCCCAGCACGAGCCGGGCAGCTCCGAGATCGGTTTCAACGACGAGCAGGGCATCGCCGACACCGTCCGGCAGCTACGGCTGGCCTGGCTGGAGGGCAATGAGATCGGCACCCACTTCAACGGCCACTTCTGCGGCGCCGAGGGGGGCGTAGGCCAGTGGTCGGTCGATGAATGGAAGAGCGAGATCGCCCAGGCCAAGCAGTTCGTGAAGACGTGGAAGACCAACACCGGACTGAAGACGGCGGCCCCGCTGCCCTTCGACTACGACAAGGAGCTGATCGGCGCCCGCACCCCCTGTCTGGAAGGGCAGAAGAACTTCATGAAGGCGGCCGCTGACCTGGGCTTCCGCTACGACACCAGCGGCGTCAACGACCAGGTCTGGCCGAGGAAGAAGAACGGGCTGTGGGACCTGTCGATGCAGCTGGTCCCCTTCCCCGGCCACACCTACGAGCAGCTGACCATGGACTACAACTTCATGGTCAACCAGTCCGGCGCCACCACTCAGGGCGACCCCGACAAGTTCGACTACTGGGGCGACCAGATGCGCGACGGCCTGCTCAAGGGCTTCTACCGGGCCTACGACGGCAACCGCGCGCCCCTGATCATCGGCAACCACTTCGAGTCCTGGAACGGCGGCACCTATATGCGGGCCATCGACGAGGTCGTCAAGGAGGTCTGCACCAAGCCCGACGTGCGCTGCGTGTCCTTCCGGCAGCTCTCCGACTGGCTGGACGCGCAGGACCCGGCGGTCCTCAAGCGGCTGCGCGCGCTGGAGGTCGGTGAGGCCCCCAGGCAGGGCTGGGCATCCTTCCTGGCGGGCCGCCCGGCTCCGGCGCCGAAGGGCGTACCCGGGGCGCCGGCGCTCAAGCAGTGAGCCGTCCTGTCCGGCCGGTGACCGTCGCGACGGGGCGGTAGCCCTCGGGCGAGGCCCGCCCAGCCGTCGCGGTCTGCCGGTAGCCGTCAGGCGGGGGCGGCCACGCCCTCGCTGAGGACGAAGCCGGGGTCGACCTGCGCTGCCAGGTCGGCTCCGGTGCGCTCGTTGGCCCATGCCTGTGCGTTCTTCAGGTGGAAGTGCACCATCTGGCGGGTGTAGCGCTCCCAGTCCCGCTGCGCGTACGTCGCGTCGACAGACGCCTGAAGCGTCTGCAGGGCAAGGGCATTGGCGTCCTCCAGGAGGTCGAACCGGGGCGGCCGGCCCTTCTCCGCCGCGCGGACCCAGTCCGAGTTCCCGACGGTCACCAGCAGGTCCTCCCCGACCTCTTCACGCAGGAAGTCGAGGTCGTCCTGGCTCTGCACCTTGTTGCCCACCACCCTCAGCGCGATGCCGAAGTCTCGGGCGTACTCCTTGTACTGGCGATAGACGGAAACCCCCTTCCGGGTCGGCTCCGCGACGAGGAAGGTCATGTCGAAGCGGGTGAACATGCCCGAGGCGAAGGAGTCCGAGCCCGCCGTCATGTCGACCACGACGTACTCGTCGGGGCCGTCGACGAGGTGGTTCAGGAACAGCTCCACCGCTCCGGTTTTTGAGTGGTAGCAGGCGACCCCGAGGTCGGCGTCGGTGAAGGGGCCGGTGACCATCAAACGGACCGCGCCACCGTCGAGTTCCACCGGGCGCGCGCAGGCGTCGTAGACCCCGTTGGGCTCCCCCACCCGGACCAGCCGGGACCCTGTGCCGGGCGGCGTCGTCTTGATCATCGTCGCTGCGGAGGTGATGCGTGGGTTCGTCCCGCGCAGGTAGTCCTTGATCAGGGTCAGCCGGTCCCCCATCGCGGGGAGCGCGGCCGCCTCCGCGTCACCGAGGCCGAGTGCCGCGCCCAGGTGCTGGTTGATGTCGGCGTCGATGGCGACGACCGGTGCGCCGCCGGCTGTGAGATGGCGGATGAAGAGGGAGGAGAGCGTGGTCTTGCCGCTGCCGCCCTTTCCGACGAAAGCAATTTTCATGTTCACGAAGCGTAGTGGAGTGGTAGCGCTGGGTGGCAGAGGTGAGTGAAGAAGACCACTCCTTCGTGGGGTGTGACGCCGAGGTGCGTAGGGTCGTACTCATGAGTACGACAGGTGCGTCCGCCGACCCGCTCGCGACCCTGGGGTCGCTGCCCGGCGTGGACGAGTCGGTGGAGTCCGTGCGCAAGGCCGTGGACCGGGTCTACGGGCACCGGATCATGCGGCGCCGCAGCAACGCGATCACCTCCGAGGCCGCGCTGCGCGGCGCCCGCGGGTCCGCGGCGCTCTCCGGGGCCGACTGGGAGCTGGAGGAGGTGCGGCGGCGCACCGACTTCAGCGGCGACGCCGAGGCCAGGGTCGTGGGCGCGGCGCTGCGGCTGACCGCCGAGGCCGGCCAGCTGCTGTCCATCTGGCGACAGTCGCCCCTGCGGGTGCTCGCCCGGCTGCACCTCGTGGCCGCCGCGTCCGCGGCGGACGAGGTCGGAAGGCCGCGCCGGGCGGGCGAGCCCGTGGACGAGCCGCTGGTCGAGCAGCCGCTGCCGGACGCCCGCGAGGTGTCGGGCCGCCTGGAGGGCCTGTCCCAGCTGATCGTCGCGGGCACCTCGGCGCCGGCGCTGGTGACGGCGGCCGTGGTGCACGGCGAGCTGCTCGCGCTGCGCCCCTTCGTCTCGTACAACGGCCTGGTCGCCCGGGCGGCCGAACGGCTGGTCCTGATCGGCAGCGGCCTCGACCCGAAGTCGGTGTGTCCGGCCGAGGTGGGCCATGCCGAGCTGGGCCGCGCCTCCTATCTGGCCGCCCTCGACGGGTACCTCTCCGGCACCCCGGAGGGCATGGCGGCCTGGATCGCCCACTGCGGCAGGGCGGTCGAACTGGGCGTGCGCGAGTCGACGGCGGTGTGCGAGGCGCTCCAGCGGGGAGCCGCGTAGCGGGCCTACGGGCCTACGGGCCTACGGGCCCGGGCATGCGGCTCTGTGGGTCCGGGGTCGCGGACAAGGGCCCGGGCAAGGGTTGCGGCGGTACGAGTTCTCGTACCGCCGCTGGCATGACCACCGGGTTACCAGGCGTCCTCGAATGTCGCCCATCAGGCCGGGAACTTCGCCCGTGCCTGGTGCGGCTGGCCCGTAATCGACGGGTCGACGTCGCGTGGGTGCCCGGTGTTCATGCTCGGTCCGTGGGGCCAATTTGCGTTCTAAAGGTGATCCTTTCGGATGTCCTTTGGTCTCGCGGGCCGCTAGCTCCTTTGTACTGCAAGCCGGGAGCAAGCGGAACCCCTGCCTGCACTTCTTTACTTTTGGGTTCAAACGGGCCGAAGCGGGCGTGGCTTTCGCTGGGGGATCGCACGCCGCCCGGCGGGGTCCGGGCGGCTGTGGCGTGCGCGCTCAGGCGAGGGAGTTGCGCCGGCGGTTCGCGTACCAGACGAGGCCGGCGGTGGCCGCCGCCGCCCCTATCGCCGCCATCGCCACGAGCGCCGGGCGAGGCGGCACCGAGAGTGTCGGCAGCCGCTTTTTGAGCCGTACCGGGCGGTGGAAGTCGAGGATCGGCCACCCGTGCGCCAGGGCCTCGCGGCGCAGCGCGCGGTCCGGGTTCACGGCGTGCGGGTGCCCGACCGTCCGGAGCATAGGCAGGTCGGTCGCCGAGTCGCTGTAGGCGTAGCAGCGTTCGAGGTCGTACCCCTCCGACGCGGCCAGATCCCTGATCGCGTCGGCCTTCGTGGGGCCATAGGCGTAGTACTCCACCTCCCCGGTGAAGCAGCCGTCCGCGCCGACGACCATGCGGGTGGCCACGACCCGGTCGGCGCCGAGCAGTTCACCGATCGGCTCGACCACCTCCGCGCCGGACGTGGAGACGATCACGACGTCCCGGCCGGCCATGTGGTGCTCCTCGATGAGGGAGGCGGCCTCGTCGTAGATGATCGGGTCGATGAGGTCGTGGAGGGTCTCGGCGACGATCTCCTTCACCTGCTCGACGTTCCAGCCGCGGCAGAGTGCGGACAGGTACTCGCGCATGCGCTCCATCTGGTCGTGATCCAGGCCGCCGGCCAGGAAGACGAACTGGGCGTACGCGGTGCGCAGCGCGGCCCTGCGGTTGATCAGGCCGCCCTGGTAGAAGGACTTGCTGAAGGTGAGCGTGCTCGACTTCGCAATGACCGTCTTGTCCAGGTCGAAGAAGGCCGCCGTGCGGGGCGAGGAGTGGTTTTCCACGACCCCGAGCATAGGCGCCCACCATTCGGCGTAAGGTGGGGCGTGTGGGTTTGCCTGAGAAGGCTCTCGGGTACACCATGGAAGTCACGGATCGTTCGCGACCGTGCTAACCCGGCCCGACTCCTCCCCCCCCCGAGTCGGCCGTGGGGACGACCCCCGCTCTCCCCCCCGGCGGGGGTCGTCGCATGTCCGGATGGGTTTTCGCCCTCCTCTCCCTCGCTCCGAGACCTCGTGCCGACCGCAACGGCCGAGGCTTCGCCATGCCCGGGATCGTGACGGTGCGTAACCGTCGGACTGCTCTGTGGAAGTCGCACAAGGGTCGCACCGGACTCACCTCAATGAGTGACGGAGATATCCACAGGCCCTGAGTCGTCCACAGTTTTCGACCAAGATCCACACGATTTCCCGGATCGCTGCACCGTGATTCCCACGCACTCCGGCCGCGCCGAGTTCATGGCCGGTTCCGATTCCCGGAGCGCGTATGGCCGGTTTCTATCGGCCGCTCATTGGAGAACGGATGCCGTTTCTCCGCATGTACCGGAATCGCGTGGCCGGCGGTGAGCGCGGCGCACGCAGCGAAGGGGGACCCACATGGCCGGAACCGTCACCCACGAGCCATCGCCCGCCGCCGGAGGACGGCCCGGGCGACCGCTGATCATCACCGAGGACCCCGTCCTGCTCGACGACCTGCTCCGGCTGTGCGCGGCCGCCGGCGCCACCCCGGAAGTCCACCACGACCTGCCGGAACGCGGCGGGGGCTGGGACGCCGCACCCCTCGTCCTGGTCGGTGACGACGCCGCCCGCCGGGTGCGCGGGGCCGGCCGCAGAAGGGGAGTGGTCCTCGTCGGCCGCGACCAGGACGACTCCGGGGTGTGGAAACGCGCCGTCCAGATCGGCGCCGACCACGTCCTGGTGCTTCCCGACGGGGAGCAGTGGCTGGTCGACCGGATCGCCGACGTCGCCGAGGGAGTCGGCCGCCCGGCCCTCACGGTGGGAGTCATCGGTGGCCGCGGCGGAGCCGGAGCCTCCACACTGGCCTGCGCGCTCGCCGTCACCTCCGCACGCGAAGGACTGCGCACCCTGCTCGTGGACGCCGATCCGCTGGGCGGTGGACTCGACGTACTGCTCGGCGGGGAGACCGCTGAGGGACTGCGCTGGCCCGCCTTCGCCGCCTCGCGCGGCCGCGTCGGCGGCAGCGCCCTGGAGGAGTCGCTGCCCCAGCTGCACTCCCTGCGGGTGCTCAGCTGGGACCGCGGCGACTGCGTCGCCGTCCCGCCGCAGGCGGTCCGCGCGGTGCTGGCCGCGGCCCGGCGACGCGGCGGCACCGTCGTAGTCGACCTGCCCCGCCGCTTCGACGACGGCGTCGCCGAGGCCCTCGCCCAGCTCGACCTCGGAGTCCTCGTCGTCCCCGCCGAACTGCGGGCCGTCGCGGCGGCCGGCCGGGTGGCGGCCGCCGCCGGGATGGTGCTGCGCGATCTGCGAGTGGCGGTACGCGGTCCGTACGCACCCGGACTGGACGACCGCGAGGTGGCCCGGCTGCTCGGCCTGCCCCTGGCCGGCGAAGTGCCCGTCGAACCGGCACTAGTGCGTCCGCACGGCAGCCCGAAACCGGCCGGCGCCACGGGACGCGGACCACTGGCCCGCTTCTGCAAGAGCTTCTGGGAGCGGGCCCTGGTCGAGACGGGTGCCGCGTGAACACGCGGTCCGGGATCGGCCGGACCGACGCCCCCGGGCTGCTCGACGGCGTGCGGCGGTGGCTCGCCGAGAGCGGCGCCGAACCCACCCCCGCGCACGTGGCACAGGCACTGCGGGAACAGGGCAGGGTCCTCGGCGACGCCGAAGTCCTCGGAGCCGCCGAGCGGCTCAGGTCCGAACTCGTCGGCAGCGGGCCGCTGGAGCCGCTGCTCGCCGACCCTGCCGTCACCGACGTCCTGGTCTGCGCACCGGACCGGGTATGGGTCGACCGCGGCGGCGGCCTGGAGCTGACCCCGGTCACCTTCCCCGACGCGGCCGCCGTACGGCGCCTCGCCCAGCGCCTGGCCGCGGTGGCCGGACGCCGGCTCGACGACGCGCGGCCCTGGGCCGACGCCCGGCTGCCCGACGGGACCCGGCTGCACGCGGTACTGCCCCCGGTGGCCGTCGGCTGCACCTGCCTGTCCCTGCGTGTCGTACGGCCCCGGGCGTTCACGCTCGACGAACTGGTCACCGCGGGAACCGTGCCACCGGGCGGGGACGCGATCCTGCGGGCGCTGCTGGAGGCCCGGCTCTCCTTCCTGGTCAGCGGCGGTACGGGCACCGGCAAGACGACCCTGCTGAGCGCCCTGCTGGGGCTGGTCGGACCGGGCGAGCGGATCGTCCTCGCCGAGGACTCGGCGGAGCTGCGGCCCGACCATCCGCACGTCGTACGGCTGGAGACCAGACCCGCCAACCAGGAGGGCGCCGGCCTGGTGACCCTGGAGGACCTCGTGCGGCAGGCGCTGCGCATGCGGCCCGACCGGCTCGTCGTGGGCGAGGTGCGCGGCCCCGAGGTGGTGCATCTGCTGGCCGCCCTCAACACCGGGCACGAAGGCGGGTGCGGCACCGTGCACGCCAACGCGGCCGCGGACGTACCGGCCCGCCTGGAGGCCCTGGGCACGGCCGCCGGGCTCGACCGGGCCGCGCTGCACAGCCAGCTGGCCGCCGCCCTGTCAGTGGTGCTGCATCTCGTCCGGGACCGCACCGGCCGGCGCCGGATCGCCGAGGTGCACGTGCTGGAGCGCGACTCGGCCGGGCTGGTGCGGACGCTTCCGGCCCTGAGGTGGGGGCCGGAAGCCTTCGTGCGGGAGCGCGGCTGGGAGCGGTTGCGGGACCTGCTGGCTCCGCTGACCCGGACGGCAGACGCGTCGCCGCCCGGAGTGCTGGGCGGCAGAACACCGGTGGACCCGGGCGACACGGACGGACTCGGCAGCACGGTGACCGGACGAGGGGAGCGAGGGAGGTGACAGGTGAGATGGCCATGGGAACGGCGGTGATGTGCCTCGGGGCGGCGGCCTGGCTGTGGAGCGGGCGGCAGTGCGGGGCGCGGCGGGCGCGGCTGCTGCTGGCGGACGGCGCCCTGGTGGCCACGGGTCCGCCCGTGCGGGAGCGGACGATCGGTGAACTGCGGCGGCTGCGTTCCCGGATGCGGCCCGAGTGGTGGGCCCTCGGCGCCGGAGTGGTGCTCGCGCTGCTGGGCGCGTCGGTCATTCCGGTCGTCGCGGGGGCGGCCGGTGTGCCGGTGCTGCGCCGGGTGCGGCTGGCTCGGCAGGCCCGGCGGGCGCGGGATCGCCGCGCGGACGCGGTGATCGCCCTGTGCGGGGCGCTCGCCGGGGAGGTGCGGGCGGGGCGGCAGCCGGGCGAGGCACTGCTGCGGGCCGCGCGGGAATCCGGCGGGCTCGGGGAGACACGGGGAGCCGTGGTCGCCGCGGCACGTTTCGGCGGCGACGTGCCGGGCGCACTCGCCGGGGCGGCCAGGCAACCCGGGGCGGAAGGGCTGCTCGGGCTCGCCGCGTGCTGGCGGGTGGCCGTGGACCAGGGCGCCGGACTCGCCGCCGGCCTGGACCGGCTGGACGCGGCCCTGCGCGCCGAGCGGGACCAACGGGCCGACCTGCGGGCCCAGTTGTCCGGGGCCCGCGCCACCGCCGTGATGCTCGCGGCGCTCCCCGCGCTCGGTCTCCTGCTCGGTGCGGCCATGGGCGCCCACCCGCTGCACGTGCTGCTGCACACCGGAGCCGGATGGGGCTGTCTGGCGGTCGGCGCGGTGTTCGAGGGCGCCGGGACGTGGTGGGCGGCGCGAATCGTTCGCGGAGCGGAGGCGGTGTGAACGGGGAAGTCGTCCACAGGCTGGGGATGACCGTCGTCACGGCAGCGGCGCTGGCCTGGCCGGCATGGCGGCTGGAAGCGGCCCGGCACCGGCATCGGATGCGGCGCCGACTGGCCGACCTGGTGGCCGTGGAGCCGGTCGCCCCCGGTCCGCCCCTGCGGGTGCGAGCCGCCCTACGGCGCTGGGCGCCCCTCGCCGGGGTGGTGGGCGCCGGATGGGTGCTGGTCGGCGGGGTCTTCGGAGCACTGGTCGGGCTGGCCGTCGCGGCGGGGCTGTGGCGGTGGCGGCTCCGGCAGAGGCAGGCGACCCCGGCGCAGGAGTACGACGTCGCGCATGCCGCTCGGCAACTCCCGCTCGCCGCGGACCTGCTGGCGGCCTGCATCGAGGCCGGTGCGAGTCCCGTGACCGCGGCTCAGGCCGTCGGGGAAGCCCTCGGGGGACCGGTCGGGGAAGGACTGACGCGGGGCGCCGCGGAGGTCCGGCTGGGTGGTGAACCCGCAGACGCCTGGCGCCGGTTGTCCGGAATGCCGGGAGCGGCTGCGCTGGCCCGGCTGCTGGAGCGGGCCGATGAGTCGGGGATACCGGCGGCCGGTCCCGTCGCCCGGCTCGCCTCGGACGCGCGCGGGGAGTGGGCCCGTGCCGCGACGGCCCGGGCACGCCGGGCGGCCGTCCTGATCTCGGCGCCCGTGGGCTTGTGTTTCCTGCCCGCCTTCATCGCGGTCGGTGTCCTGCCCGTGGTGATCGGGCTGGCCGGCGGGGTGACAGGAGGGGGTGGCGGATGAGACGGCTCGTGAGCGGCCGGCGGACCTCACGGAGGTGATCGGCCAACAGGAATCAAGAAGCACTCAGGGGAGGCCGGAAGACCGGAAGGCCGGAAGACCGGAAGACCGGAGGGCCATGAGGCCAGAAGGCCAGAAGGCCGGAAAACAGGCGAGATCGGTAAGAGAGGGAGTCGAGATGTTCGCGTTGTGCAGCAGGGTCAGGACGGCGGCCTGGGTGTGGGTGCGGTCGTTGCGGAGGCGGGACACGGGGATGGTGACGTCCGAGTACGCCATGGGGATCGTCGCGGCGGTCGGGTTCGCGTTGCTGCTCTACGAGGTTGTGACGAGCGGCCAGGTGAAGGCGGAGCTGCAGGCCATCCTGAAGCGGGCCCTCAGTGCGCGGATGTGAGCGGGGAGCGGACCGCGGGTTCGTGACCGCGGAGGCTGCCGTGGTGCTGCCGGTGCTGGTGGCGTTCACCATGGCACTGGTCTGGGCGCTGCTGGTGGTGGTCGCGCGGATCGAGTGCGTGGACGCCGCCCGCGCCGGCGCCCGGGCCGCCGCCCGCCAGGACCCGGCCCCTGCGGTCCTGGCGGTCACCCGGGAGACGGCACCGCGCGGGGCGAAGGTCACCGTCGGCCGGGAGGGCGACCGGGTCCGGGTGACGGTCGTGGCGAAGCCGCCCGTGCTGGGCGGGCTGCCGTTCGAGGTGCGCGAGGACGCCGTGGCGTCGGCGGAGGAGGCCGTGAGGGCCGGGATGGAGCCTGCGGAACCTGAGGAGGCGGCGCCGTGAGGGGAATCGGTCCGACGACGGCGAATCCGGCTTCGACGGTGGCCGGCGAGACCTGGGAAGGGCGGCTCGGCCGGGCATCGCCCCGCTGCCCGGGAGACGCCGGGAGCCGTCGGCACGGGAGGCGCTGTCGCTGCGGGCAGGGAGGCGGGGACCGTGGGTCCGCCACCGTCTACAGCGTCGGTGCGATCGCCGTGCTGTGCGTGGTGTTCGGTGTCGTCCTCGGGCTGGGCCAGGCCGTCGTCGTCCGGCACCGGGCGGCCGGCGGCGCGGATCTCGCGGCACTGGCGGCGGCGGACCACTGGGCCGAGGGCACCACGGCGGCCTGTGCGCGGGCGGGCCGGGTGGCCCGGGCGCAGGGTGTGCGGCTGGTGCGGTGCGTGATCGTCGGTGACACGTCCGACGTGACAGCGGCGTCGGGAGGGGGGCCGTTCAGAGCGGAGGTCAGGGCCAGAGCGGGGCCTCCGGGAGCGGTACCGCCCACGCCCTCGGCACTGCGGGCGGGAGCGGTGCCGCCCGCGCCCGCGGCATCGAGGGGGGCATCCGGCTAGGAGTCGCCCGGGTCATGTCCCGCCGCGTCGTCCGTCGCGTCAGGCTTCTCCTCCGGTGCTCCGCGCAGCAGCACGGTGAGAAGCCGTACCGCCCCCCTCTTGTGCAGCGGGTCGTTGCCGTTGCCGCACTTGGGGGACTGGATGCAGGACGGGCAGCCCGCCTCGCACTCGCAGGAGGCGATGGCCTGGCGGGTGGCGGTGAGCCAGGCTCGGGCGGTGTGGAAGGCGCGCTCCGCGAAGCCCGCGCCACCCGGATGGCCGTCGTAGACGAAGACGGTCGGCAGCAGGGTGTCGGGGTGCAGCGGGACCGACACACCACCGATGTCCCAGCGGTCGCAGGTGGCGAACAGCGGCAGCATGCCGATCGAGGCGTGTTCGGCGGCGTGCAGGGCGCCGCCGAGGATCTCCGGGTTGATCCGGGCCTCGTCCAGCTGGTCCTCGGTGACCGTCCACCACACCGCCCGGGTGCGCAGGGTACGAGGAGGAAGGTCGAGTTTCGTCTCACCCAGCACCTCGCCGGTGATGAGGCGCCGGCGCAGAAAGGAGACCACCTGGTTGGTGACTTCCACCGAGCCGTAGCACAGGCGGCCCGAGCCCCAGGGGATCTCGACGTCCGTCTCCAGCACGGAGATGGCCGTCGTGTCCCGGGCGACGGTCGAATAGGGCGGGTCGGCCTGTTCGACCAGGGCCACCGAGTCCTCCAGGTCGAGGGAGCGCACCAGGTAGGTGCGGCCCTGGTGCAGGTGCACCGCTCCCTCGTGGACCGCGGAGTGCGCGGCGCCCTCGTCGACCGTGCCGAGCAGCCGCCCCGTGCCCTCCTCCACGACCTGCACCGGACGGCCGCCCCCGCCCCGGATGTCGGTCAGGTCGGCGGCCCGCTCGCGGCGCGTCCAGTGCCACGCCCTGGTCCGGCGGCGCAGCAGCTTCGCGGCTTCCAGCTGCGGCAGCAGCTCCGCGCAGGCGGGGCCGAACAGCTCGAGGTCGTCCTCCGTCAGGGGCGTCTCGGCGGCGGCCGCGCACAGGTGGGGAGCGAGGACGTAGGGGTTGTCGGGGTCCAGGACGGTGGATTCGACGGGCTGATCGAACAGGGCCTCGGGGTGGTGGACCAGGAAGGTGTCCAGCGGGTCGTCACGCGCAACCAGGACGGCCAGGGCACCCTGGCCCGAGCGGCCGGCCCGGCCCGCCTGCTGCCACAGGGACGCGCGCGTGCCCGGGTAGCCGGCGATCACCACGGCGTCCAGGCCGGAGATGTCCACGCCCAGCTCCAGGGCCGTCGTGGCGGCCAGGCCGAGGAGTTCACCGGAGTGCAGGGCGCGCTCGAGGGCGCGGCGCTCCTCGGGGAGATAACCGCCTCGGTAGGCCGCGACACGCCGGGCCAGAGATCGGTCCACCTCGGCCAGCCGCTCCTGGGCTATCACCGCGATCAGCTCGGCGCCACGCCGGGAGCGGACGAAGGCGACGGACCGCACTCCCTGCACGGCGAGGTCGGTGAGCAGGTCGGCCGTCTCGGCGGTCGCGGTACGCCGAACGGGTGCGCCCTTCTCACCGTGCAGCTCGGTGAGCGGAGGCTCCCAGAGGGCGAAGACCAGCTCGCCGCGCGGGGAGGCGTCGTCGGCGACCTCGACCACCGGCAGCCCGGTCAGCCGGCCGGCGGCCACGGACGGCTCGGCGGCGGTCGCGGAGGCCAGCAGGAACACGGGGGAGGCGCCGTAGCGGGCGCAGAGGCGGCGCAGGCGGCGCAGCACCTGGGCGACGTGGGAGCCGAAGACACCGCGGTAGGTGTGGCACTCGTCGATGACGACGTACTTGAGCGACTTCAGGAAGGAGGACCAGCGCGGGTGGGAGGGCAATATGCCGCGGTGCAGCATGTCGGGGTTGGTGAGGACGTAGTTCGCGTACTGGCGGATCCACTCGCGTTCCTCGAACGGAGTATCGCCGTCGTAGACCGCGGGGCGCACGGCGGTGCCCAGCGGTTGTGAAAGTTCCTTCACGGCTCGGCACTGGTCGGCGGCGAGGGCCTTGGTCGGGGACAGGTACAGCGCGGTCGCCCCGCGTCCGTTCGGGGCCTCGGAGCCGTCCAGCAGGGCGGACAGGACGGGCACCAGATACGCCAGGGACTTGCCGGAGGCGGTGCCGGTGGCGACGACCACCGAGTCGCCGTCCAGGGCGTGCTCGGCGGCCAGCGCCTGGTGGGCCCAGGGATGCTCGATCCCGCAGGACTGCAGGGCCGCGATCACCTCGGCGCGGATCCGGTCCGGCCAGACGGCATGCCGACCCGCGCGCGGGGGCAAGTGCTCCGTATGAGTGATGCGCGAAGCCCGGCTCGGCCCGGAGGCGAGCCGGTCCAGGACCGTGCCCGGGGAGAACCCTGGAGCCGTGTCCGCCGAGGGTCGTTCGGATCGGTGATTCTTGGCCATCGGCACCGAGTGTGTCACTGGCGTGACGGACAATGGAGCCAAGGCGTCGTGCACGCCTGCCGGTAAGTGATTGAATGCCATCGCGGCTGGCGAACCGTCCTGGGGGCTTCAAGCCGAGGTGCCCATGGGGCGACCGCTCGATAGCAAGGTGCTGGAGGATCCGTGGACCTGTCCCTGTCGACCCGTACCGTCGGCGATCGTACGGTCGTCGAGGTCGGTGGCGAAATCGACGTATATACCGCGCCCAAGTTGCGCGAGCAGCTGGTCGAGCTGGTGAACGACGGGAATTTCCACCTCGTCGTTGACATGGAGGGCGTCGACTTCCTCGACTCCACCGGGCTCGGCGTGCTGGTCGGCGGCCTGAAGCGGGTGCGTGCCCATGAGGGCTCGCTGCGCCTGGTCTGCAACCAGGAGCGCATTCTGAAGATCTTCCGAATCACCGGCCTGACCAAGGTGTTCCCGATTCACACCTCGGTCGAGGAAGCGGTGGCGGCCACCGACTGACACGTCGAGAACCGAGACCGGGCTGCCGACCGGCCCGGCCGTCGGTCGGCTCCGCCCCGGACCGGTGGTCCGGGGCCAGAAGTTCAGCAGGGGATGCGGGCTCTCGGCGGCCCCGTCCCCGACCGCACGCCCGTAGTTCCGAGGGGGACGCATGGCCACCGTTGAACTCCGCTTCAGCGCGCTGCCCGAGCACGTCCGGACCGCCCGGCTGGTGGCGGCGGCGGTGGCACGCAGGGCCGGAGTGGACGAGGCCGTACTCGACGAGGTCCGCCTCGCCGTGGGTGAAGCCTGTTCCCGTGCCGTCGGACTGCACCAGATCGGCGGGATCACGGCGCCGGTGAAGGTCGCGCTGACCGAGGACGAGAAGCAGTTCTCCATCGAGGTCGGCGACGAGGCACCCCACGCGAGCACCGGTGACCGGGCCTCCGGCGACGCAGCCCCCGACGCGGACGTGGAAGCCGAGGAGGACGAGATGGGCCTCGCGGTCATCAGTGGCCTCGTCGACGACGTGGAGGTCAGCGCCGGGCCCCACGGCGGACTGATCCGCATGACCTGGCCCACCACACCGCCGGTCACGACGATCGTCTGAGCCGCCGGCCCCTGCGGACCGCACGCCTGCCCCTGCGGACCGCACGCCGACACGGACCCGCCGACCCGCCGGGCGCCTGCCGTCCACGCCGGACGTACCGTCCACGCCGGGCCTGCCGTCCGCGCCGGACATGCCGTCCCGGTTGACACGGACGGGTGAATCCCCTCGGTCGGCTTCGACCGCCCCGTCGGGCGGGCTCGACCGCCCCGTCGATCGGCTTCGGCACCCTCGTTCGGCCGAGCCGTCACTCCTCCTTCTCCCTCTGCTCCTTCTCCCTCTTCCGAGCCGCCAGCTTCATGTGAGCCGCTCGCCCCCTCCCTCCCCCCGGCGGACCGTCACGGGTGTCCGAGCCCCGCGCCACGGTGTTGACCCGGCACGCTCCTCCCACCGCTCGCGCCGCACCGCGGGGAGAAGGGCAGCTCAGCAGGGCGTTCGTACTCTTTTTCCGACCCAGCCGGAATTAGTGAATGAATTCACGATCAATAGCTTCATCATTTGATCAAGCGCCGATCGGGCGTCAATGCCTTTGAAGCATTACCTCTTTCGGGTTCAATGGAGTGGCGTGGATCTTTTGCTGGAGAGGATGTAAAGGCTGATTCCGTTTACCGCGCTCTGTTTTGATCAGGGCCAGGTACCTAGAATCCGTCCACATCTTGAGCTCAGCCCAAGCGTCAAGGAGGACGAATGGCGGGGCTTTCTACCCCTCATCAGTTGGGTCAACCCACGACCTTCGCAGCCGCGGTCCTGACCGACGACAACCGGATCCTGGTGGCGGTGATCGCGGTGGTAGCACTGGCCGCGCTCGTGGTCGCCGGAATCCTGGTGCGTCAGGTGCTCGCGGCGGGCGAAGGCACCGACAGCATGAAGAAGATCGCGGGGGCGGTCCAGGAAGGCGCCAATGCCTATCTGGCCCGGCAACTGCGCACGCTCGGCGTTTTCGCGGTCGTCGTCTTCTTCCTGCTCATGCTGCTGCCCGCGGACGACTGGAATCAGCGCGCCGGACGTTCGGTGTTCTTCCTGATCGGAGCGGGTTTCTCGGCGGCCACCGGCTATATCGGCATGTGGCTCGCCGTCCGCAGCAATGTCCGGGTCGCCGCGGCGGCCCGGGAAGCGACTCCGGCGGAAGGTGAACCGCAAAAGGATCTCACCACCGTCTCGCACACCGCGATGAAGATCGCATTTCGCACGGGCGGCGTCGTCGGCATGTTCACGGTGGGCCTCGGCCTGCTGGGCGCCTCCTGCGTGGTGCTGGTGTACGCGGCCGACGCGCCGAAGGTGCTCGAAGGGTTCGGTCTCGGAGCCGCCCTCATCGCCATGTTCATGCGTGTAGGCGGTGGCATCTTCACCAAGGCCGCCGACGTCGGCGCCGACCTGGTCGGCAAGGTCGAGCAGGGCATTCCGGAGGACGATCCGCGCAATGCCGCGACCATCGCCGACAACGTGGGCGACAACGTCGGCGACTGTGCCGGCATGGCGGCCGACCTGTTCGAGTCCTACGCGGTGACCCTGGTCGCCGCGCTGATCCTCGGCAAGGCGGCGTTCGGCGACTCCGGGCTCGCCTTCCCGCTGCTGGTGCCGGCCATCGGTGTGCTCACCGCCATGATCGGCATCTTCGCGGTCGCCCCGCGCCACTCGGACCGCAGTGGCATGAGCGCGATCAACCGCGGGTTCTTCATCTCCGCCGTGATCTCCCTCGTGCTGGTGGCCGTCGCCGTCTTCGTCTACCTCCCCTCGTCGTACGCCGACCTGAACGGTGTCACCGACGCGGCGATCAGGACCAAGGACGGCGATCCGCGGATCCTCGCGCTGATCGCGGTCGCGATCGGCATCCTGCTGGCGGCCGTGATCCAGCAGCTGACCGGCTACTTCACGGAGACCAACCGCCGTCCCGTCCGGGACATCGGCAAGACCTCCCTCACCGGGCCGGCCACCGTCATCCTGTCCGGTATCTCGCTGGGCCTGGAATCGGCCGTCTACACGGCGCTGCTGATCGGGCTGGGCGTGTACGGGGCGTTCCTGCTCGGCGGCACGTCGATCATGCTGGCCCTGTTCGCGGTCGCGCTGGCCGGCACCGGCCTGCTCACCACGGTCGGTGTCATCGTCGCCATGGA
The DNA here is from genome assembly GCF_055592085.1 of Streptomyces sp. NPDC041135. Lineage (NCBI taxonomy): Bacteria > Bacillati > Actinomycetota > Actinomycetes > Kitasatosporales > Streptomycetaceae > Streptomyces > Streptomyces sp. NPDC041135. The sequence continues at coordinate 71,017 of NZ_JBVIYZ010000018.1, read as the reverse complement.
CACCTTCGGCCCGGTCTCCGACAACGCGCAGGGCATCGCCGAGATGTCCGGTGACGTCCAGGGCGCGGGCGCGCAGGTGCTCACCAACCTGGACGCGGTCGGCAACACCACCAAGGCCATCACCAAGGGCATCGCCATCGCCACCGCAGTCCTTGCGGCATCGGCGCTGTTCGGGTCGTACCGGGACGCGATCACCACGAACGTGCACGACGTGGGCGCGAAACTGAGCGGGCCGGGAGCGCCGCTGACCCTGTCGATGGACATCTCGCAGCCCAACAACCTGGTCGGGTTGATCGCGGGCGCGGCGGTCGTCTTCCTCTTCTCGGGGCTGGCGATCAACGCGGTGTCGCGGTCGGCGGGCGCGGTGGTGTTCGAGGTGCGCCGGCAGTTCCGGGAGAAGCCCGGGATCATGGACTACACCGAGACGCCGGAGTACGGCAAGGTCGTCGACATCTGTACCAAGGACGCCCTGCGGGAGCTGGCCACACCGGGTCTGCTCGCCGTGATGGCGCCCATCTTCATCGGCTTCACGCTCGGCGTCGGCGCCCTCGGCTCGTATCTCGCGGGCGCGATCGGGGCGGGCACGCTGATGGCCGTGTTCCTGGCCAACTCCGGAGGCGCCTGGGACAACGCCAAGAAGCTGGTGGAGGACGGTCACCACGGCGGCAAGGGCAGCGAGGCCCACGCGGCCACGGTGATCGGCGACACGGTCGGTGACCCCTTCAAGGACACCGCCGGACCGGCGATCAACCCGCTGCTGAAGGTGATGAACCTGGTGTCGCTGCTCATCGCGCCCGCGGTGATCAAGTTCTCCTACGGCAGCGACAAGAGCCTCGGCGTGCGGATCGTGATCGCGGTCCTGTCGCTGGCGGTGATCGTGGGCGCGGTGTACGTCTCGAAGCGGCGCGGCATCACCGTGGGGGACGACGACGCGGCCGAGCGGGTGAGCAACTCGGCGGACCCCGCGGTGGTTTCGTAGGCCCATCTCGGCAGGGCCGTGTCCGCCTTTCCCGGCGGCCGGCGCAAAGGGCGGGCGGGCGGCGCGTGTTGACGCGCCGCCCGCCCGTTCGTGCGGGCGCGCACCACTACACCGTGAGCCTTCTCTCCCACCGGGCAAACAGTCCTAAAAGCCCACTTAATGGGTGGCCGGGATGAGGGTGCCGGGCCGGTCCCGTGTAGGGTCCGGGGGCCGAGAGCCATGGAAGGGACCGATCCGGTGAACAAGAAGCTCGCGGCCGCACTGTCCGGCGGTGCGGTACTGGTAGTGGCGCTGTCCGGGTGCAGCGGCGGCGACGGTGGTACCGACCCGAAGCTGGACGCCTGGGCCAAGAAGGTGTGCGACGCCGTGCCCGCGCAGGACGCGAAGATCAAGGCGGCCAACGCGGCGATCGCGAAGACCGCCTCGGACACCACCAGCACCCCCGAGGCCATCCAGAAGACCGACTCCCAGGCCTTCCAGGACATGTCCGACGGCTACAAGGCGCTCGCGGCGGCCATCAGCAACGCCGGCGCGCCGCCCAGCATCGACGACGGTGCCAAGCGGCAGAAGGACGCCGTCAGCAACCTCGACGGCCTGGCCACGTCGTACGCCGACCTGAAGAAGAAGGTCGACGCGCTCGACACCAAGGACCAGGGGAAGTTCGCGACCGGTCTGCACGAGGTCGCCTCCCAGATGGCGGAGCTGGAGAAGCAGAACAAGAGCGGCACCGTCGCCCTCCGCAACCTGGAGCAGGGCGACGTCAAGGAAGCCATCGCCAAGCAGGCGAGCTGCAAGAAGGTGGCCGCCCCCGCGTCCGGCGCCGCATCGTCTTCCCCGTCCGCCTCCGACTCCGCGTCCGCCTCGGCGAAGGCGAGCTGAGACCGGCCGAGCGCCCGGCTGAGCCCGGCCGAGCGCTCGGCTGAGCCCGGCCGAGCGTCCGGCTCGGACCGGCCGGCCCTCCCGCTCGGACCGGCCGAGCGGCGCGGCGCGGGCCACAATGGGGGGCGTGACTGACTCAGGCCTCGCCCCCCTGCCCGCCTCCGACCGCACCGACGTCGCGGCCCTGCTGCGCGACGCCCTGCTCGCCGCGTCCTTCACGGCCGACGGACTGCTCGACCTGCTCGGCGCCCCCGCCTACGCGGCGCTGGCCCGCAGTGAGACCGTGCCCGCCCTCAGGGCGACCCGCGGAGACACACCGCTGGAGCTGCTCGTACGGCTGTTCCTGCTCCAGCAGCCCGTGCCGCACGCGCGCGTGGCGGACGTGCTGCCCGTCGGGGAGTGCCTGGAGGGCGGGTGGCTGCGGCGCGCGGGAGCCGACGAGGTCGCCGCGGTCGTGGACGTACGGCCCTACGGGGGGCCCGACGGCGAGGACTGGTTCATCGTGTCGGACCTGGGCTGCGCGGTCGGCGGCGCGGGCGGCATCGGAAGCCGTGAGGAGGGCGTCGTCCTCGGTGTCGGCGGTGCCTCGACGACCCTCGCGGGCATCACCGTCCGTACGCCCGTCGCCGCCGCCCTCGACCTGGGCACCGGCTCCGGCATCCAGGCGCTGCACGCCGCGCAGCACGCCACCCGGGTGACCGCCACCGACGTCAACCCGCGCGCGCTGCACATCACCGCGCTCACCCTCGCCCTCTCCGGCGCCCCGGCGGCCGAGCTGCGCGAGGGCTCGCTGTTCGAGCCGGTCCGGGACGACGAGACGTACGACCTGATCGTCTCCAACCCGCCCTTCGTGATCTCGCCGGGCGCCCGGCTGACGTACCGGGACGGCGGGATGGGCGGGGACGATCTGTGCCGCTCGCTCGTTCAGCAGGCGGGGGAACGGCTCAACGAGGGCGGGTACGCGCAGTTCCTCGCCAACTGGCAGCACGTCGCGGGGGAGGACTGGCAGGACAGGATCAGGTCGTGGGTGCCGCGCGGGTGCGATGCCTGGATCGTGCAGCGCGAGGTGCAGGACGTCACGCAGTACGCCGAGCTGTGGCTGAGGGACGCCGGTGACCACCGGGACGATCCGGCGCAGTACCAGGCGCGGTACGACGCCTGGCTCGATGAGTTCGAGGCACGCAAGGTCAAGGCCGTGGGCTTCGGCTGGATCACCCTGCGCAGGACCGGTGCGGCCGTGCCCTCCGTCACCGTGGAGGAGTGGCCGCACCCGGTGGAACAGCCGCTCGGCGACACGGTGCTCGCGCACTTCGCCCGCCTCGACTACCTCCGCGCCCACGACGACGCGGCCCTGCTCGAAGGCCACTTCAAGCTCGCCGCGGAGGTGGTCCAGGAGCAGGTCGGGCTGCCCGGCGCCGAGGACCCGGAGCACGTGGTGCTGCGCCAGCACCGCGGGATGCGCCGGGCCACCAAGGTGGACACGGTCGGTGCCGGGTTCGCCGGCGTGTGCGACGGCTCGCTGAGCGCCGGCCGCATCCTCGACGCCATCGCCCAGCTGGTCGGCGAGGACCCGGTGCTGCTTCGCGACCGCACCCCGGCGCAGATCCGGCTCCTGGTGGAGCAGGGCTTCCTGGAGCCCGCGGTCTGATACCGAGCCGCGGCGGTGGCCGCGGTGGAGGCCACGGCGAAGGCCACGGAAGACGGTCACGGAGGACGGGCGCGGACCTCAGACGCGCCGGTCGGTGGAAAACGGCCGGAATTCCACTGCCGGGCGGCAGGGTCGGGACGGCCGGGCCCTCGGCCGCCGGACATCGCGTCGACCCCGTGTTCACCGCGATGTCGCCCGCCCGTCGCCCGGGCCTGCCAGTGTCCGGCGCTGGGCGGGCGCGGACGGCGGGGAAGGGGCGCGGGGAGCCATGGAGAGCGGGCCGGCGGTTTTCACAGGGCTGGTGTTCGCCCTGTTCGGAGGCGCACTATTGGTGTGGACCGGCAGCCGGGTCCGCCGCCGTCAGCCGGTCGCCCACCATGTGAACCAGGTCGCATCGGCGGCCGTCGCCGGCGCCGCCGCGATCATGGCGCTCGGCGTCGGTGTCTACTGCTTGACCCGCCTCTGACGTCGGCGGGCGGACCGCCGGAGGGCCGGGTGAAGCGGTCTCCGCCGGACAGGGCCGGGCGGGCCACCGGGCACTCCGGGCGGCAGGAACGGCTGGAGTCGGGTTACCGTTCGAGTGGCCGTTGCGGGCTTTCCCCGTTTGACACGGGGGCGGGATGTACCGTCACACTCCGCAGCGTCAGCACGACCCGACCCCGGGAACCAAGGCCTGGGGAGCCCCCCAGCAGCCGACCGGAGAGAAGAGCGAAGTTGTCCCCGACCAGCGAGACCGCACAGGGCGGCCGCCGACTCGTCATCGTCGAGTCGCCTGCCAAGGCGAAGACGATCAAGGGCTATCTCGGCCCCGGCTACGTAGTCGAAGCGAGCGTCGGGCACATCCGCGACCTCCCCAACGGCGCCGCGGAGGTGCCCGAGAAGTACACCGGTGAGGTCCGCCGCCTCGGTGTGGACGTCGACCATGACTTCCAGCCGATCTATGTGGTCAATGCTGACAAGAAGGCCCAGGTCAAGAAGCTCAAGGACCTGCTGAAGGACTCCGACGAACTCTTCCTCGCCACCGATGAGGACCGCGAGGGCGAGGCCATCGCGTGGCACCTGCTGGAAGTCCTGAAGCCCAAGGTGCCGGTCAAGCGGATGGTCTTCCACGAGATCACCAAGGACGCGATCCGCGCCGCCGTGGCCAACCCGCGCGATCTCAACCAGCGCATGGTCGACGCCCAGGAGACCCGCCGCATCCTCGACCGCCTCTACGGCTACGAGGTCTCGCCGGTCCTGTGGAAGAAGGTCATGCCGCGCCTGTCGGCCGGCCGTGTGCAGTCCGTCGCCACCCGGCTCGTGGTGGAGCGGGAGCGCGAGCGCATCGCCTTCCGCAGCGCTGAGTACTGGGACCTGACGGGCACCTTCGCGACCGGCCGCGCGGGAGACGTGTCGGACCCGTCGTCGCTGGTGGCCCGCCTGCAGACCGTCGACGGCAGGCGAGTCGCGCAGGGCCGTGACTTCGACTCCGTGGGACAGCTCAAGAGCGACAGCACCCTGCACCTCGACGAGGCGAACGCCCGTGCCCTCGCCGCCGCCCTGGAGAACACCCGCTTCTCCGTGCGGTCCGTCGAGTCCAAGCCGTACCGCCGCTCGCCGTACGCGCCGTTCCGTACGACGACGCTCCAGCAGGAGGCCAGCCGCAAGCTGGGCTTCGGCGCCAAGGCGACGATGCAGATCGCGCAGAAGCTGTACGAGAACGGCTACATCACGTACATGCGTACGGACTCCACGACGCTGAGCGACACCGCGATCACCGCGGCCCGCGCCCAGGTCACGCAGCTGTACGGCGCCGACTACCTGCCGCCCCAGCCGCGCACCTACGCCGGCAAGGTGAAGAACGCGCAGGAGGCGCACGAGGCGATCCGGCCCTCGGGCGATCGTTTCCGCACCCCTGCGGAGACCGGCCTGAGCGGCGACCAGTTCCGGCTGTACGAGCTGATCTGGAAGCGGACCGTCGCCTCCCAGATGAAGGACGCGACCGGCAACTCCGTCACCGTCAAGATCGGTGGCACCGCCGCCGACGGACGGGACGTCGAGTTCAGCGCGTCCGGCAAGACGATCACCTTCCACGGCTTCCTCAAGGCCTATGTCGAGGGCGCCGACGACCCGAACGCCGAGCTGGACGACCGCGAGCGCCGGCTGCCGCAGGTCGCCGAGGGCGACGCGCTCTCGGCCGAGCAGATCACGGTCGACGGGCACGCCACCAAGCCCCCGGCCCGCTATACCGAGGCCTCGCTGGTCAAGGAGCTGGAGGAGCGGGAGATCGGCCGCCCGTCGACGTACGCGTCGATCATCGGCACGATCCTCGACCGCGGCTACGTGTTCAAGAAGGGCACGGCCCTGGTGCCGTCCTTCCTGTCCTTCGCCGTGGTCAACCTGCTGGAGAAGCACTTCGGGCGGCTCGTCGACTACGACTTCACCGCCCGGATGGAGGACGACCTCGACCGGATCGCCCGCGGTGAGGCGCAGGCCGTGCCGTGGCTGAAGCGCTTCTACTTCGGCGAGGGCAACGCCGAGGGCGCCGCGGTCGACGCCGGCAACGGCGACGGCGACCACCTCGGCGGCCTCAAGGAACTGGTGACCGACCTGGGCGCGATCGACGCCCGCGAGGTCTCCTCGTTCCCCGTGGGCAACGACATCGTGCTGCGCGTCGGCCGCTTCGGCCCGTACGTCGAGCGCGGCGAGAAGGGCACCGAGGAGTACCAGTCCCACGACGTCCCGGAGGACCTGGCGCCGGACGAGCTGACCGTCGATCTCGCCGAGGAACTGCTCGCCAAGCCGAGCGGCGACTACGAGCTGGGCACCGACCCGGCGACCGGCCACCCGATCGTCGCCAAGGACGGCCGCTACGGCCCGTACGTCACGGAGGTGCTCCCCGAGGGCACCCCGAAGACCGGCAAGAACGCCGTCAAGCCGCGCACCGCGTCGCTGTTCAAGTCGATGTCGCTGGACACGGTGACCCTCGAGGACGCCCTGAAGCTGATGTCGCTGCCGCGGGTCGTCGGCGTCGACGCCGACGGCGTGGAGATCACCGCGCAGAACGGCCGCTACGGGCCCTACCTGAAGAAGGGCACGGACTCGCGGTCCCTGCAGGCCGAGGAGCAGCTCTTCACGATCACGCTGGAAGAGGCGCAGGCGATCTACGCCCAGCCCAAGCAGCGTGGCCGGGCCGCGGCCAAGCCGCCGCTGAAGGAGCTGGGCGACGACCCGGTCAGCGGCAAGCCGGTCGTGGTGAAGGACGGCCGCTTCGGCCCGTACGTCACCGACGGGGAGACCAACGCCACCCTCCGGGCCGACGACAGCGTCGAGGCGATCACCCCGGAGCGCGGCTTCGAGCTGCTCGCCGAGAAGCGCGCCAAGGGGCCCGCCAAGAAGACGGCGAAGAAGGTCACCGCCAAGAAGGCCGCCCCGGCGAAGAAGACCGCGGCCAAGAAAACGGCCGCGAAGAAGACGACGACGGCCGCCAAGAAGACCACCACCAAGAAGACGGCCGCCAAGACCGTCGCCAAGAAGGCGCCCGCCGCCCGGACGGCGTCCTCCGGCGCGGACGACTGAGGCACCGGCGCCCGCCCCTTCCCCGAAGAGGCTTCGCGAAACGAACGCCCCGGCATCACTTTGGTGTCGGGGCGGGCGCACGTTCGGACGGGCCCGCCGGGCTGTCGGCGGCTGCCGATAGGCTGGCCGCATGACGCGAGCCGAGCAGCCAACGGCCCCCACCACAGCACCGGACGACGCCCTGGTCGCGGACTCCCGCGAGCGCGCCGTCCGCGCCCTGCTGCGCCGACCGGAGTTGAGGCGCCTGTGGAGCGCGCAGCTCGTGAGCGGGGTCGCCGACGCCCTCACGTTGCTGGTCCTGGTCGTCCTCGCCCTCCAGGCGGCACTCGCCGAGGGCTCCTTCGGCGGCGGTTACCGCGGCGCGGCGTTCGCAGTGGCGACCGTCTTCGCGGCGCGCATCCTGGCGACGCTGCTCTTCGGCGCCGTCCTCCTCGGACCGCTCACCGCCCTCACCTCCAAGGACGGCCCGCTCGACCGCCGCTGGACCATGGTCGGCGCCGACGGTCTGCGCGCCGCGCTGCTCATCGTCGCGCCCCTGTGGATCGACTGGACGCCGGACAACGCGCTGGTCATCCTGCTGGTCACCGCCTTCGTCGCCGGTGTCGCCGAGCGCCTGTGGACGGTGTGCCGGGAGAGCGCGGCCCCGGCCCTGCTGCCCGAACCGCCGCCCGAGGGCGCCACCGTACGGCCGCTGCCCGACCACATGGACGCCCTGCGCCGGCTGTCGCTGCGCACCACGTTCGCGGCGATCCCCCTCGCCGCCGCCGTCCTCGTCGTCGCGGCCCTGCTCAACAACCTGCTGGGCGCCGGGATCGACTGGTTCGGCCAGCACCAGGCGGCCCTCGGGTCGTACGTCGCGGCCGGCCTGTTCGCCGCGTCCCTGTCCGTGCTGGTCTTCCTGGAGCTGCCCGGCATCCGCACCCCGCGCCCGCGCTCCCCGCTGGAGGGCCTGCGCCGCCCCCGCACGGGCACCGGCGTCGACAAGGGCCGCACGGGTGCCGTGCCGCTGCTCGTGCCGGCCTGTGCCGCCGTGGCCGGGGCGGTCGCCGCGGCCGTCGCGGTGTGCGTGCTGCACGCCAAGGACCTCGGCGGCGGCCCGGTGCTGTACGGCCTGCTGGTCCTCGCCCTCACCGGTGGCGTGGTCGTGGGCATCCGTACGGCGCCCTCGGTGCTGCCGTCCCTCTCGCGCCGCCGGCTGCTGGCCCTGGCCATCGCCTTCACGGGCGTCGCCCTGCTGGCCGCCGGACTCGTCCCGGACGTCACCACGGTGCTGCTGATCCTCGTGCTGGCCGGGATCGGCGCGGGCGTCGCCGCCAACACCGGGCACACCCTGCTCGACCTGGAGACCGAGGACTACCGCCGGGCGCGTACCACCGAGCACCTGCACGCGGTGGTCCGCGTCGTCGTCGCGCTCGGCGCGCTGATCGCCCCCCTCGTGGCGGCGCTGATCGGCCCGCACCGCCTGGAGAACGGCAAGTTCGTGTTCGCGCACGGCGGCGCCGCCTTCACCCTGATGCTGGTCGGCGCGCTGCTGCTGCCGGTGGCCGCGCTGGTGCTGGCCAAGGTCGACGACCGCGCCGGCGTACCGCTGCGGCACGACCTGCGGGACGCGCTGCTCGGCGGCGACGACCCGGCGCAGGCGCTCACCGGCAACGGCTTCTTCATCGCCCTGGAGGGCGGCGACGGCGCCGGCAAGTCCACCCAGGCCGAGGCCCTCGCGGAGTGGATCCGCGCCAAGGGCCACGAGGTCGTGCTCACCCGGGAGCCCGGCGCCACCCCGGTGGGCAAGCGGCTGCGCTCCATCCTGCTGGACGTGTCCTCGGCGGGGCTGTCGCACCGCGCGGAGGCGCTGCTGTACGCGGCCGACCGGGCCGAGCACGTCGACACGGTCGTCCGCCCGGCGCTGGAGCGCGGTGCCGTCGTCATCTCCGACCGGTACATCGACTCGTCGGTGGCCTACCAGGGGGCGGGCCGCGACCTGTCCCCGACCGAGATCGCGCGCATCAACCGCTGGGCGACGAACGGACTCGTACCGCACCTGACCGTCCTGCTCGACGTCTCCCCCGAGGCCGCCCGGGAGCGGTTCACGGAGGCGCCCGACCGGCTGGAGTCGGAGCCCGCCGAGTTCCACGCGCGCGTGCGGGCCGGTTTCCTCACGCTCGCCGCGTCCGACCCCGGCCGCTACCTGGTCGTGGACGCCGCCCAGGAGCCCGAGGCCGTCACCACCGTGATCCGCCACCGGCTCGACACCGTGCTGCCGCTCTCCGAGGCCGAGATCAAGGCGCGGGAAGAGGCACGGAGGAAGGCCGAGGAGGAGGCCCGCCGCCGGGCCGAGGAAGAGGCCGCCCGCAAGGCCGAGGAGGAGCGCCTGGAGCGCGAGCGCCAGGAGCAGCTCGCCAAGCTGCGCGCCGAGGAGGAGGAGCGCAAGCGCCGCGAGCTGGAGGAGGCGCAGCGGCGCGAGGCCGAGCGGCAGGCGGAGGAGGCCCGGCTGCGCGCCGAGGAGGCCCGCAGGCGTGCCGACGAGGAGCGGGCGCGGCTCCTCGCGGAGGAGAAGGCCCGGGCCGAGGAGGAGGCCCGCCGCAGGGCCGAGGAGGGGCGCCGCCGCCTGCAGGCCGAGGAGGAGGCCCGGCTGCACGCCGAGGCCGAGGCGCGGCGCCTGGAGAAGCAGCGCAAGGCCGAGGAGGCGTTGCTGCGCGCGGAGGAGGCCCGCCGGCAGGCGGCCCTGGCGGCCTCCGCGGCGGACTCGGCGGCCCAGCAGCCGACGGCGCCCCGTCGGGTCCCGCGGCGTCCTGCGGGTGGGGGCGCGGATGCGGGTGCGGCTCCGGAGGCGACCACCGCGCCGACGCCGGAGACGACCAGCGTGCCGACGCCGGCGGTGTCGCCGGGCACGGACGACACGACGGTGCTGCGACCGGTGCGCGAGACCTGGGACGGCGACGGCACCGATGCCGGGCACTTCCCCGGGGAAGCCGTGTCCTGGGGCCGCCGCGGGACGGGCCCGGACGCCGGACCGGCTGCCGGGGCGCGCCCCGAGTCCGCGTCCGAGGTCACGGCCAAGCTGCCGCAGCCGCCGCTCACGGCCGGTGCGGCCGACGAGACGGCGGTGCTGCCGCCGGTGACCCCGGGGGCGGCGGAGGAGACGGCCGTCCTGCCGCCCGTCACCGCGGGCGCCGCCGACGAGACGGCCGTCCTGCCTCCCGTGCGGGACGAGGACCCGGCGGGCCGGGTGCCGCCCGGGTTCTTCCGGGACGAGCGCGAGCGCCCCGCCGCGGGCCCCGACGGCTCCGAGGGCGGTACGCGCGAGCTGCCCCAGGTCGACGCCGACGGCACGGCCCGCCGCCGGCCGCGGTCGGACTGGGCGGAGGAGACACCGCTGGACGACCTGCCGACGCTGGCGGACGAACTGCTGGGGTCGTACGACGAGGAGGGCCGCGGCCGACCGGACGACGACCCGAACCCGGGCCGCGGCCGGGGACGCGGGCGCCGGGGCTGAACGGCCGCGGCGGACCCGGCCGCGGCGACCCGGAGCCACCGGTGGCGGGCGCCGCCGGACCGGGCGCCGTCGGCCGTTGTCGGTGGGCACCCGCACAATGGATTCCGTGACGCGCAAGGCGACGGAAGGGCGGCGTGACCCATGACCGTGTGGGACGACCTCGTCGGGCAGGAGAAGGTGAGCGAGCTGCTCACCGGCGCTGCCCGGGACGCCGACGCCCTCGTCACCGCCGACGCGGCGGACGCGCCGGTGCCGGAGGCGTCCCGGATGACGCACGCGTGGCTGTTCACCGGCCCGCCCGGAGCGGGCCGGAACCGGACGGCGCGGTCCTTCGCCGCCGCCCTGCAGTGCGTCAGCCCCGACCGCGCCCTCGGCGGCGTCCCCGGCTGCGGCTTCTGCGACGGCTGCCACACCGCGCTGATCGGCACCCATGCCGACGTCACCACGGTCGCCGCGGTCGGCGCGGAGATCCTGGTGAAGGACATGCGGGACACGGTCCGCAAGTCGTACACCTCGCCGGCGACCGGCCGCTGGCAGATCATCCTGGTCGAGGACGCCGAGCGGCTGAACGAGAAGTCGGCCAACGCCGTCCTCAAGGCCGTCGAGGAGCCCGCCCCGCGCACGGTCTGGCTGCTGTGCGCCCCCTCGATCGAGGACGTGCTGCCCACCATCCGCTCCCGCTGCCGGCACCTGAACCTGCGCACCCCCTCGGTGGACGCCGTCGCCGACATGCTCGTACGCCGTGAGGGCGTCGAACCCGCCGTCGCCGCCGCGGCGGCGCGCGCCACGCAGGGCCACGTCGACCGCGCCCGCCGCCTCGCCACCGACCCGGCGGCCCGCGACCGCCGGGCGGCGGTCCTGAAGCTCCCGCTGCGCCTGGACGAGGTCGGCGCCTGCCTCCGCGCCGCGCAGGAACTCGTCGACGCGGCCGCCGAGGACGCCAAGCAGCTCGCGGAGGAGACGGACGGCAAGGAGACCGAGGAGCTGAAGGCGGCGCTGGGCGCGGCCCAGGGCGGACGGATGCCGCGCGGCACGGCGGGCGTGATGAAGGATCTCGAGGACATGCAGAAGCGCCGCAGAACCCGCACGCAGCGCGACAGCCTGGACGTCGCCCTGGGCGACCTCACCGCCTTCTACCGCGACGTCCTGGCCCTCCAGCTCGGCTCCCGGGTGGCGATCGCCACCACCGATGCGGAGGACGCGTTGCAGCGGATCGCCCGCGGCAGCTCCCCCGAGTCCACCCTGCGGCGTATAGAGGCGATCTCCGCCTGCCGCGAGGCCCTCGACCGCAACGTGGCGCCGCTGCTGGCGGTGGAGGCCATGACGATGGCACTGCGCGCGGGATGACTGCGCCGCATGACCGTGTGGGACGAGCCCCCGCCGTGGCCGCTGTGGCCGTGGCGGTGACTTCGCCTTGACCGGGTCACCCGTACGAGGATGATCCCGGACGCTACGCGCCCGTCCGGTCGCGCAGCGTTACGCTCGTCCGATGCACACCAGGCGCACCCCCCGCACCCACCGGCGCAGGCTCCGGCCGCTGTCCCGCATCCCGGCCACCCTCTTGGCGGCCGCCGCCGTGCTCGTGTCCGCCTGTTCCCCCGGGACGACGGCGACGTCGGCGGCGGGCGCCGGGGACGCGGTGCTGGCCGCGCTGCCCCGCTCGACGCCGTCCGCGCTGGCGCCGTACTACGGGCAGACGCTGCGCTGGCGCGACTGCGGCGTCCCCGGTTTCCAGTGCGCGACGATGCGGGCCCCGCTCGACTACGCCAGGCCCGACGCCGGGGACGTCCGGCTGGCCGTCGCCCGGAAGAGGGCCACCGGCAAGGCCGCGCCCCTCGGCTCCCTCCTGGTCAACCCGGGCGGCCCGGGCGGCTCGGCGGTGGGCTACCTCCAGCAGTACGCCGGTGTGGGCTACCCGGCCGAGGTCCGCGCCCGCTACGACATGGTGGCGGTGGACCCGCGCGGCGTCGCCCGCAGCGAGCCGGTCGAATGCCTCGGCGGCCGGAAGATGGACGCGTTCACGCAGACCGACGTCACGCCCGACGACCCGACTGAGACGGACGGTCTGGTCCGGGCCTACCAGGGCTTCGCGGAGAGCTGCGGAGCGCACGCGCCCCGGCTGCTACGGCACGTGTCCACCGTCGAGGCGGCGCGGGACATGGACATCCTGCGGGCCGCGCTGGGCGACGAGAAGCTGACCTACGTCGGCGCGTCCTACGGCACCTTCCTGGGGGCGACGTACGCCGGACTGTTCCCGGCCCGGGTGGGGCGCCTGGTACTGGACGGCGCGATGGATCCCTCCCTGCCGGCGCGCCGGCTGAACCTGGATCAGACGGCGGGCTTCGATACGGCCTTCCAGGCCTTCGCCAAGGACTGCGCGCGGCGCACCGACTGCCCGCTCGGCGGCAGGGGGACGCCGCCCGCCCGGATCGGCGAACACCTCAGGGCCTTCTTCCGCAAGCTGGACGCGCACCCCCTGCCCGCAGGCGACGCGGACGGCCGCACCCTCGGCGAGTCGCTCGCCACCACGGGGGTGATCGCGGCGATGTACGACGAGGGGGCCTGGGAGCAGCTGCGCGAGGCGCTGGCCGCGGCGATCGACGAGAACGACGGCAGCGGACTGCTCGCCCTCTCCGACAGCTACTACGAACGCGACGCCAAAGGCCGCTACAGCAACCTGATGTCCGCCAACGCCGCCGTGAACTGCCTGGACCTGCCGCCCGCCTTCACCGGCCCGGACCAGGTCGAGACATCCCTCCCGGCGTTCGAGAAGGCCTCCCCGGTCTTCGGCGAGGGCCTGGCGTGGGCCTCCCTGAACTGCACGTACTGGCCGGTGCGGCACACGGGCGCACCGCACCGCATCGAGGCGGAGGGCGCCGCCCCGATCGTCGTCGTCGGCACCACCCGCGACCCGGCGACCCCCTACCGCTGGGCCCAGTCCCTCTCCCGCCAGCTCACCTCGGCACGCCTGCTGACCTACGTCGGCGACGGCCACACCGCCTACGGCCGCGGCAGCACCTGCATCGACTCCGCGATCGACACCTACCTCCTGCGCGGCACCGCCCCTGAACCCGGAAAGCGCTGCTCATAGCCCCTCCCGCGACCCCCGGAGCACCCAGCTCCGGGGCGGGTACGAGCACCCCGCGAAACTGTGTAGACTTACCGACGTTGCTGATCGCACCATGGTGCGACAGCGCGCCGCTTTAGCTCAGATGGCCAGAGCAACGCACTCGTAATGCGTAGGTCTCGGGTTCGAATCCCGAAAGCGGCTCCACTCGAAGCCCAGCCCAGACACTGTCTGAGCTGGGCTTTTGCGTTCAGTGGACGACGAGGCGACGACGGCGGCGATGCCGCGTGCGGTGCGTGGCGGGGGACGGGACAAGGGCCCCGGGCGGTCACCTCCGCCGGCCGGGGCCCCCTTTGCGTCCCCGGATCCGGCCTACGGCGACACTCCCCCGAGTGACGCGTCATCCGCGCGCGCCGTCGGGCCAGATCCGATGAAGTGATCACATCAGACCGCGCCAACGGATCGCTAACATGTGGCCAACGGTTTGTTTCCGAGGCGGCGGGCCGGCTGGCGCGAAGTCGCCGGGCGGCAGCGGAGGCAGGCCGGGAGACCAGCGGTTTCCGGGCCGGGCCGGCAGGCCCGGGTGGCGGGATACCGTCTCGGACAGGGCGGGATTCCGCCACGGAACGGTGGGCAGGGGCCCGCCGCGGGGCACGGTCGGCAGGACCGCGCGGGAAGGCAATGGGCGGCGCGATGCGGCGGTACGGGCTGCGGTTCGGACTGCTGGGGCCCCCGGTGCTGTACGACCCGCTGCCGTACGGCATCTCGTACGACGCCCCCGGCGATCCCCCGGGTCCCGGCAACACGAGTTCCGCCGACGGTCGCCGGTCCGGTCCCGAGCACCCTCTTCCCGTCCTGCACGACACCCCCTCCGACGCCCTCGACACCGGTGACCGCAGTGGCCGCGGGCCCGCCGCCCGGGCGATCGGCAGTCCCAAGGTGCGCGCGCTGCTCGCCGCGCTGCTGCTGGAGCCCGGGCGGGTCGTCTCCGTCGAGGCGCTGAAGGACGCGCTGTGGGGCGGTGCCCCGCCGGTGTCCGCCCAGGCCTCGCTGCACAATCACGTCACCCGGTTGCGCCGCCTCCTCGACGATGCCGACCGGCTCAGGGCCGTACCGCCGGGCTATCTGCTGCGCGTCGGCGACGGCGAGTTGGACGTGCACGTGTTCGAGGCGCGGGTCTCCGAGGCGCGCGCCGCGCACGCCCGGCGCGACTGGGCGGGCGTGCTGCGCGCCTGCGCGGCGGCGCTCGCGCTGTGGCGCGGCACGCCGCTCAGCGGGCTCCCCGCCGACCTCGGCGGGTACGCCCTGGTGCAGCGGCTGACGGAGGCGCGACTGCTGCTGCTGGAGTGGCGGTACGACGCCGAACTGGCCCTGGGCGGCGCGCGGTCCGGCGGACTCGTGCCCGAGCTGGCGGCCCTCGTCGCCGAACACCCGTTGCGCGAGGCGTACCACCGTCAGCTGATGCTCGCCCTGCACCGCACCGGCCGCCAGGCCGAGGCCCTCGCGGTCCACCGCGACCTGCGCAGCCGCCTGATCGAGGAACTCGGCGTCGAGCCGGGGCCGGCCGTCCGGGACACCCATGTGGAAGTGCTGCGGGACAGCGCCGACCCGGGCGGCGGAGGCGAACTCACGGTACGTGGGGCCACGGAGCCAGGGCCCGTCGCGCCGGTGGTGTCTCCGTCCGGGACCGACCGCCCCGAGGTCACCGCGCCACCGGTACCCGGACCGGCCCCGGAACCGGCCCCCGTACCGGAGGGCACCGCATCGCCGGGCGCCGCCCCCGACGACACCGCCCCGCACCCCACCGCGCCCGGCACCGACGCCGCCCCCGCCGCCACTGCCTCGGCCACTCCCCGCCCCGCGCAACTGCCCCCTCCCCCCGCCCACTTCACCGGCCGTGCCGCCCTCCGCGACGATCTCCGCCGGGCGCTGACCAGGACAGCGGCGACCCACCCGGCCGATGCGGCCGACGCCACCGCCGTGACCGCCGTGATCAGCGGCATGGCCGGGGTGGGCAAGAGCGCGCTCGCCCTGCACGTGGCGCACGAGCTGCGGGAGCGGTTCCCGGACGGGCAGCTGTACGTCCATCTGCACGGCGCCACCCCCGGCATGTCCCCGCTCACCCCGCCGCAGGCGCTCGCCGCGCTGCTGCGGGACCTCGGCGCGGACCCCCGCCGGATTCCCGAGCATCCGGACGCGGCCGCCGCGCTGTTGCGCTCGCTCCTCGCGCCCACCCGCACGCTGATGGTGCTGGACGACGCGGCGAACGCGGCGCAGGTACGGCCGCTGCTCCCGGCCGGCGCGGGCTGCGCGGTGATCGTGACGAGCCGTTCCCCGCTGGCCGCGCTCGACGGCGCCCACCGCGTCGCGGTCGGTCCCCTGACCGGCGAGGACAGCGCGGCGCTGCTGCGCGCGGTGAGCGGGCGCAGCGGGCTCGACGCCGGTCACCCCCTGGTGGAGCTGACGGGACGACTCCCGCTGGCGCTGCGCGTCGTCGCGGCCCGGCTGGCCGCCCGCAGCGCTCTCACCCCGGCGGTGCTGGCCGGTCAGCTCGCCGCGACCGCGGGGCGGCTGCACCATCTGGAGTACGACGACCTCAGCGTCCGGCGGTCCCTGGCCGTCGCCCACGACGCGCTCGCCGCCGCCGGGCGGGAGGCCGACCGGGACGCGGCGCTCGCCCTGCGGCGTATCGGCGCGCTCGACCTGCCGACGTACGGCGCCCCGCTGGTCGCCCGCCTCATCGGCACCGACGAGCGGCGCGCCGAAGCCGCGCTGGACCGGCTGGTCGACGTCGCCCTCCTGGAGGAGACGGCGTACGGCCGTTACGCCCCCCACGACCTGGTCCGCGACTTCGCCCGCGAGCTGGCGGACGGTGCGCCCGGCCACCGCCCCGACCCCGGGACAGGCACGGGGACCGGTGGCGGGGCCGTCCCCGACCGCACCGCGCTGCGCTGGTACGCCGCCGCAGCCGAGCGCCTCCTGACCGCCATCGTCGAACCCGGGCTCGACCTGGACGACCGCCGCCGCCCCACCGCCGCCCAGCCGCCCGGGCACGCCGCCGACGTGGCCCGGCTGCCGTCCTTCGACTGCCCGGAGCAGGCCTTCGCGTGGGGGGACAGCGAACTGGAGAACATCGTCGCCCTGGTGGAGCGCAACGCGGCCACGCCGGACGACCGCACGGCCGCCCACCTCTCCGTGCTGGTCCGGCTGTTCCTCCCGTACGTACAGCGCAGCGGCCGGGTCGCCGAGATGGAGGTGCTCGGCCGGGCCGCCCTCGGCGCGGCGCGCCGGCTCGGGGACGCGGCGGCGGAGGCGTACGCACTGGCCGACCTCGCCGGACTGCACTTCCTCACCGGCTGCCAGAACGAGGCTCTCGCCCTGACCGACCAGGCACTGGAGATCTGGCGGCGGCTCGGCCGGGTCTCCTGGATCCGGCGCTGTCTCAACCACCGGGGGCTGCTGCTGGAAGGGCTGGGCCGGTACGCGGAATCCGGAGCGGCGCTGCGGCTGAGCCTGAAGTACTCGCGGCAGCTGAACGATCCCCACGGCGAGGCCGTCACCCACAGCCACCTCGGCAACCTCTACGAGCACACCGACCCCCGTGCCGCCATCGAGCAGCACCGGCGCTCACTGGCCATCGGGGACGCGATCGGCGCCGTCATCGTGCAGCACTCGGCACGCTGCAACATCGGCTACGCCCATCTCGCCCTGGGCGAACCGGCGGCCGCCGCCGAGCACTTCGAAGAGAGCCTGCGCATCCTCGGCCGCCACGGCGACTGGCACGGCGAGTCGCAGAGCCGGCTCGGCCTGGTGCGGGCGCTGCGGCAGCTGGGCCGGACCGGGCGCGCCGGGCGCGAGTGCGCGGAGCTGCTGCGCCGCGCGGACGCCCGCGCCGACCACTACACCGGCGCCCTCGCCCGCCACCAGCACGGCTTCCTGCTGCGCGAGCAGGGGCGCGAGGAGCAGGCCCACGAGGCCTGGCGCGCCGCGCTCACCGCGCTGGACGGCACCGACGAGCAGGCGGTCCTGGCGGAGCTGCGGGACCTGATCGCACACGGCCGCTGAGCGCAGACCCGCCGTACCGGACGCGCACCGCGGCTCAGCTCGGCTCACTCGGCCAGCTGCGCTCACTTCGCGTCCGCGTAGCACTCCACCACCGCCGTGGTGAACGGGAACCGCACCGGCGTCTGCCCGAACGTCAGCCGACCCGCCAGGTCCGCCGCCTCCTGGATCGCCCGTACGACCGTCTCGGCCTCCTCCTGCGGGCAGTGCACGATCACCTCGTCGTGCTGGAAGAAGACCAGCTCGGCCGAGAGGTCCGCGCAGGCCCGGCGCAGCCCGGCGAGCAGCAGCAGCGCCCAGTCGGCGGCGCTGCCCTGGACGACAAAGTTGCGGGCGAAGCGGCCACGCGCGCGGGCGCGGGTGGAGGCGTGGCCCGGCCCCCGGGACGGTCCGTCGGAGTCGTCGTCGCCGAGCGGGATGCCCGCCTCCTCGGTCGGGTCCTCGCCCGTGGCGGCGACCGGCGGGCAGGTGCGGCCGAGCCAGGTGCGCACCAGTCGCCCTTCCTCACCGGCGCGGGCCGCCTCGTCCACGTAGGCCACCGCCCTCGGGAAGCGGCGGCGCAGCGCGGCGAGGTTCTTCAGGCCGTCGCCGGAGGTCTGGCCGTAGACCGCGCCGAGCACGGCGAGCTTGGCCTGGGCGCGGTCGCCGGAGAACGCGCGCTCGGAGACCGCCTGGTAGAGGTCGCTGTCGCGGCCGGCCACCTCCATCAGTCCGGGGTCGCGGGAGATCGCGGCCAGCACGCGCGGCTCCATCTGGTCGGCGTCGGCGACCACCAGCCGCCAGCCGGGGTCGGCGACGACGGCCCGCCGGATCACCTTGGGGAGCTGCAACGCGCCCCCGCCGTTGGTGACCCAGCGCCCGGTGACCGTCCCGCCGGCCAGGAACTCCGGCCGGAACCGGCCCTCGCGCACCCACTCCTGCAGCCAGGACCAGCCGTGCGCCACCCAGATGCGGTACAGCTTCTTGTACTCCAGGAGGGGTTCCACGGCCGGGTGGTCGACGGACCGCAGCTCCCAGCGGCGGGTCGACCTCACCTTGATCCCGGCCTGGGCGAACGCCTTGACCACGTCCGCCGGGAGGTCGGGGCGGACCCGGCGCCCGAAGGCGGCCGAGACCTCGTCGGCCAGTTCGGCGAGACGGCGTGGCTCACCGCCGCCCGCGTACCGCTCGCCGAGCAGGTCGCGCAGCAGCTCGCGGTGCACGTCGGCGCGCCAGGGCAGGCCCACGTGGTTCATCTCGGCCGCCACCAGCATCCCCGCCGACTCGGCGGCGGTCAGCAGCCGCATCCGGTCGGGCTGGAGCGCCGCGCGGTGGCGCCGCTGCTGGTCGGCGTAGACCGCGAGGAGGTCGTCGAGCGGCAGCCCGGTCTGCTGGGGCTCGAACAGCGGGGACTGGGCGCTCGGCCCGGTGGGGCGGGGCGGGTCGGGCGGAACGGGGCCGCCCCGGAGGCGGGCCAGCGCCGCGGCCGCCGAGCGTGGCTCGCCGTGCCGTCCCTCGTGGCCCAGCAGCAGTGTCTCGGCGTCCTCGACGTCGTAGCACCGCTCCACCCGCACCCCGGCGGCGAGCAGGCGCGGGTAGACCTCGGGCGTCGACCGCCACACCCAGCGCGTCACCTGCGGGCGGCCGCGGACCGCCTCGGCGAGATCCGGCTCCCGCCGCACGGGTCCGGCGGGCAGCCCGTCCGGGCCGAGGGGGGCCAGGTCCACCCCGCCGTCCTCGGCCGGTGCGAGCGCCCACCGGTCGGTCATGCCCCGAGTGTCGCAGCCGGCTCTGACAACGGGCCCGACCTGAGCCGCTGCCGTCTCTCGGCGCCGGTCGCTACGCCTGTCCCTGGTCTCCTGCCGCCCGCTGCTGCACCAGCAGTGCCAGCACCCGGGCGACGTACTGCTCGCTCCGCGCCTTGTCGACGCCGAGGCCGCTCAGGACGCCCTCGCCGTTCTCCTGCTCCAGCAGGGCCAGCAGGATGTGCTCGGTGCCGACGTAGTTGTGGCCCAGGCGCAGCGCCTCACGGAAGGTGAGTTCCAGGGCCTTCTTGGCGTCGGGGCCGTAGGGGACCAGCTCGGGGGCCGCGTCGGAGGCGGGCGGGAGCGCGCCGGCGGCGGCGGCGCGGACCGCGTCGAGCGAGACGCCCTGGTCGGTGATCGCCTTCGCGGCGAGGCCGTCGGGCTCGGCGAGCAGCCCGAGGACCAGGTGCGCGGGCAGGCCCTCGGTGTTGCGGGCCTTCTTGGCCTCGTTGTGCGCGGCCATGACCACGTTGCGGGCCCGCGGGGTGTAGCGGTCGAAGCCCTGGTTGGGGTCGAGGGCGGTCGACTCCTTGGGGACGAAGCGCTTCTGCGCCGCCTGCCGGGTGACTCCCATGCTCTTGCCGATCTCGGTCCAGGAGGCGCCGGAGCGGCGGGCCTGGTCGACGAAGTGGCCGATCAGGTGGTCCGCCACGTCACCGAGGTGGTCGGCGGCGATGACCGCGTCCTGGAGCTGGTCGAGCGGCTCGTGATGCACCTTCTTGATGGCCGCGATGAGGTCGTCGAGACGTACGGACGACGTGATGGCGGGGCCGGCCGGTCCGGCCGGGTCGTTCGGTTCGGTCGTCATGCGTCAACCTTAGGTTGACAGCGGGGCGGCGTCAACCCGGAGTTGACGCCTGAACGCTGACTCCCCAGGTTGTCCACAGGCTGTGGACAACTTCTGGGACTGTCGGCGTCCCGTGGCACGATCGAGGAGTGACCAGCACCGACAGCAGCACCGTCGACCGAGCCTTCCAGGCCGCGCTGTACGACGACACCGATTCCGGCCTCGACACGGGCGCCTCCCTCCTCGCGGCCGACCCCGCCGCGGACGCGGAACTGGCCCGGCGCGGCGAGGAGTTCGTGGCGGCGGCCTGGCGGCGCGGCTGGCAGCCCGCCGACGTCGTACGGCTGGTGCGGCGGGACCTCGGCGGCCCGCACCTGACCCTCGTCGCGGAGCTGATCCGGTCGCAGGCTCCGGGAGACCGGCCGCGCGGCCGGCGCTGGGCCGCCCAGCTCGACGCCCTCGGCGAAGCGCAGGAGAGCCCAGCGCGTGCGGCGGACCGCTTCTCCCAGGCCACCACCGCCCTCGAGCTGTACCGCCTGCTGCTGCGCCTGCCCACCCTGGAACCCCTGGAGGAGCCTCTCCAGGGGCACCGGCCCGCCGCCTCCCGGATGCTCACCCGCATCCGCGCGCTGCTCGCCAAGGCCGAGGCGACCGGGTTCCCCGAGGAGGCGGAGGCACTGAGCGCGAAGGCGCAGGAGCTGATGGCCCGGCACAGCATCGACGAGGCGCTGCTCGCCGCCCGGGCCCCGGCACCGGACGCGCCCGGAGCTGCCCGGATCGGGGTCGAGCCGCCGTACGAGCAGGCCAAGGCGGTGCTGCTGGACGCGGTGGCGACCGCCAACCACTGCCGGGCGGTGTGGAACGAGCCGTTCGGTTTCTCCACGGTCGTCGGCTTCGAGGCGGACCTCGAGGTGGTCGAGCTGCTGTACACCTCGCTCCTCGTGCAGGCCACGCACGCGATGACCCGGGCCGAGGCGGCGCAGCGAGCCGGCGGGCGAAAGCGTACGAAGACCTTCCGGCAGTCCTTCCTCGCGGCCTACGCGCACCGCGTCGGCGACCGGCTGGCCGCCGCCGCCGTGACCCAGGTGACCGAGGACCTGCTGCCGGTCCTGGCCACCCGCGACATAGCGGTCACCGACCGGCTGGAGCGGATGTTCCCGCGGACGACGACCAGCCGGCTGCGCGGGGTGACCGACGCGGCCGGCTGGGAGGAGGGCGCGCGGGCGGCGGACCGGGCCCAGGTCAGAGGCCGTCCGGCGATCGGATGACCGGTCGGACCGGTCGGGCCGGCCGTCCGCCTGTGGGCCCGGGCTCAGTCGCCCGCCTGCTGGAAGGCGCTCACGGAAGCCTGCGCGGTGCTCGCGCCGCCCTGACCGGCCACGGGGCCGTACGTCCAGGGGAACTCCTTGGCTGCGTCGTCGCCGGGGAGGGTGACCTGCAGCTTGGTGGCGTCGAGGCTCGCCTTGTCGCCCGACCCGGCGCGGACGTACATGACCGAGAAGGACGCGGCGTCGCCCTTGGCCAGCTTCAGCTTCTGCGGCTTCGCGCCCTGCTGCGGGTCCAGCCGGTCGGAGGTGCCGCCCCCGCTCAGGCGGACGGAGGGAAATCCGTCCAGGGTGCACGGGCCGCTGTGGTTGGTGATGCTGACGGGCACCTCGCCGGTGTCACCGGCCGCGGGGGCCGCGCTCGCCGCGCCGACCTGGAGGGAGACGGTGCCGAGCCGGCAGGCCGAGTCGTCCTTGCTCTTGCCGCCGCTGTCACCGCCGTTGCCGCAGGCGGTCAGGGCGAGGGCGGCGGCGAGGGCGGTGACGGTGAGCGGAATGGCGCGCATGTGTGGTCCCTGTCGAGGCGGTGGCAGTCTCCGGACATCATCCCGCCGACGAGCGCCGCCCGCTCGCGCGCCCCCGCCCGACCGGCACCCTTCGCACCCACTCGCAGGCGCACGTCACACCTCGCCGGCGCGCACCCACGGACGCACGCCCCCGGCCCACTTCGCCGCGCCGGGCCCCGCGGCCTCACTGCCCGAAGGCGGTGGGCAGACCGGACGGCAGCCGGCCGCCCTCGGCCTTGGTGTACGTCTCCTCGCCGAGCTTGCCCGACCAGGTCACCTTCATGGCCTTCGAGCCGACCGAGTCGACCATGCCGGTCGTCCGGGACGTGCCGCCGTCGGCGCAGGTCAGGTGGATCATCCGCATGCCCGCCTCCTGACCGGCGGTGCCGCTGCACACGGTTCCCCCGGTCGCGAAGAGGCCGGCCTGCTTCCCCGTGATCACCAGGGCCACGACCTTGCCGCCGGTCGTGGTGATCCAGCTGCCCTGGAGCTTGCCGGACGCGGTCGCCGTACCGCCCGTACCGCCCGTGCCGGCGGAGCCGGAGGCCGTCGCGGAGGCCGGCGAAGCGCTCGGGGTGCCCGCGTCGCCGTCGGAGCCGCCGTCACCGCTGCACGCGGTCAGCGCGAGGGCGCCCACCAGCCCCGCGGCCGCGGCCGCGCTCCGCACCCTCGCCGTCGGAGATGTCACTGGAAGCTCCCAAGCTGTAGCCGGCCCGGCACCCGGTGGCCGGGAGAGTCCGCAGCAAGCTACCAGGCAGTTCGCGGCCAGGAGGAGCCCCCGAGGCCGTCGGGTCACACGGCTCGCCCGAGCGGAATAAGGTGGCAATGGTCATCGTTTTCAGGCACATGGCACGCAACGAAATCCGCCCGGTCGTCAAGCTCCGGTCCACCGCCCGGACCGGTTTCACCTACGTCACCCGCAAGAACCGCCGCAACGACCCCGACCGCCTGACCCTGCGCAAGTTCGACCCGGTCGCCGGCCGGCACGTCGACTTCCGCGAGGAGCGGTAACCCACCGGCGCGCACGCCGGGGACCGGCCGCTGACCGCACACCACGACAGGCAGGGATTCACCCGCGAGTCACGCGGGTGAATCCCTGCCTGCGTGTCCGGGGGCGTTCCGCTGACCGCTGCCGGAGGCCCGGCGCGCGCGTCCGGCCTCCGTCGACGTGCGGGTTCTCTCCTACGGCAGGCAGCGGAGGCCGTCCGTCCGGTGGACGGGGGCCGATCCGGCCGATTCCGCGGGCTGGACCAATATGCGGACACGGGAACAGGAAGGCCTCCACGCGCGTCTGTTCCTCATACATGAGGGATTCGATCCGGACGACCTTGCGCGGGCGACGGCACGACGACGGCACGACGACGGCACGGACGATCACGGCGGGGGCCGGCGACCGCATGGTGCACGGGCCCCGGGGCAGACGCTGAACCAGCTTCGATGAAGCGTGCGCCCATGCTGTAACCGCAGGAACACCGCGCGTGCACGTGCATCTGCCCATGCAGCTGCACGTGAACAACGTTATGATCCGGATCAGTTGACCACAGCATCTATGGCCACATCAGCCAGTGCACCACCGGGGAGCGACCTGTGGACCGCGACGTTGACAGCGTGAACGGGTACGACGTGTACAACGGCATGGCTGCTACGCAGCTGAACGGAGTGGCCTGGCAGAAGAGCCGGCACAGCAATTCGCAGGGTTCCTGCGTGGAGTTCGCCCGATTGCCCGGCGGCGACGTCGCGGTGCGCAACTCGCGCTTCCCGGACGGGCCCGCGCTCGTCTACACGCGCGCGGAGATCGAGGCGATGCTGCTCGGGATCAAGGACGGCGAGTTCGACCACCTGACAGCGAGCTGAACGCCCCGTTCCGGCGGCGCCGTCGCCGGTGCGCGGGCGATGGCCGCTCGGTCCGCCCGGTCGACGCGCGTAGCGTCAGCGGTCGTGGTGGTGGCGAGGACGGCAGTGGTGCCGCACGGAGCGGCGGCGGGCCGGCCGGGCGGCTGAACGCGCGTAGAAAGAGGGCGTCAGGCGGCGCCCCTCGGTGTCACTCGGCCGGTTGCAGCCGGAACAGCGCCCAGACGACCTTGCCGCTGAGGGTGCCCGCGAGGGGATGCCAGCCCCAGCCGTCGCTGAAGGAGTCGACGAGGAACAGGCCCCGGCCCGACTCGGCCGAGAAGTCGTCGGAGTCCCGGGCGGTGGGTGTCTCGTGACTGGGATCGCGCACCGCGCACACCAGCCGCTCGGTCCACCGCATCAGGTGCAGCCGGACGGACGGGGAGTGCTCGGCGCAACCGGCCGGGTCGGCGGGCAGCGCGTGCCGCAGGGCGTTGGTGACGAGTTCGGAGACGACGAGACAGACGTCGTCGAAGCGGTCGCCGGCGTCCCACTGGTCCAGGGTTCTGCGGGTGAAGTGCCGGGCTTCGCGCACCGCTTCGTAGCGGGAGGGCAGTGCGCAGGAGGCGGCGCTGGACACGGCCGCGGGATCAAGCGGCGGAAGGCCCTGCCGTAACGGCTTGAGCATGGTCGATCCATTCGTCCCCATGCGAGGCACTCCCGGAATTCGCGGTCGTTGCGATGCAGCGGTGGCGCGGGACCATGGTTTCGGATGCGCACAGCAGATGCAAGGGCAGATGCACGTGCACGCGACCGAATTGAACCCTCCCGTACCGCTTCTTGGCCATTTTTTCCGCCATCTTCCCCTGGTTGGCTCACCTTCTCCTTGCGCCTTCCTGCGCGGTAACTTTGGCTCCTTTCCGTTTCCGTAACCGGACGAGTACTGCTCGAAGTGTTTTAGTGGCAGACTGCGGCCCCTGAAGACGGTTGGGGAGGCTGGCGAACGTGAGCGCGGGAGAGCCGGGATCGGTGGTGCGGCGCATGCTGCTCGGATCACAACTCAGGCGACTGCGTGAGGCGCGGGGGATCACGCGCGAGGCGGCGGGTTACTCGATCCGCGCCTCCGAGTCGAAGATCAGCCGGATGGAGCTGGGCCGGGTGAGCTTCAAGACACGGGACGTCGAGGACCTGCTGACGCTGTACGGCATCACCGACGAGGCGGAGCGGGAGTCCCTGCTCTCCCTCGCCCGGGAGGCCAACGTCGCGGGCTGGTGGCACAGCTACTCCGACGTGCTGCCCAGCTGGTTCCCCACCTACGTGGGCCTGGAGGGCGCGGCGTCGCTGATCCGGGTGTACGAGGTGCAGTTCGTGCACGGCCTGCTGCAGACCGAGGAGTACGCGCGCGCGGTGGTGCGGCGCGGTATGAAGGGCGCCTCGGTGGCCGACGTGGAGCGGCGGGTCGCGCTGCGCCTGGAGCGGCAGAAGTACCTGGTGGCCGAGAACGCCCCGGAACTGCACATCGTGCTCGACGAGGCCGCCCTGCGCCGCCCCTACGGCGACCGCGAGGTGATGCGCGGACAGCTCCAGCACCTCATCGAGATGTCCGAGCGCCCCAACGTACGGCTTCAGGTGATGCCGTTCGGCCTTGGCGGGCACTCCGGGGAGAGCGGCGCCTTCACCCTCCTCAGCTTCCCCGAGTCCGACCTGTCGGACGTGGTCTACCTGGAGCAGCTCACCAGCGCCCTCTACCTGGACAAGCGTGAGGACGTCGCCCAGTACGAGCAGGCGCTGAAGGAGCTGCAGCAGGACAGCCCCGGGCCGGACGAGAGCCGGGACCTGCTGCGCGGACTGCGGCAACTGACCTGACTTCCGCGCGACTTCGTTCTGAGACATCCCAACCGGTCTGTCGCGCAAGTACCATGACGCCTGATCAGACCGTGCAGTTGACCGGGTGTCTGCCGCTGCCCCGGGCAGCAAGGGATCGAGGGATCACATGTCGTCCTGCTTCTCCGACCTGGCTCAGCAGTTCATCGACGGTGAATGGCGCCCCGGCAGCGGCTCATGGGAGATCATCGACTTCAACCCCTACGACGGCGAGAAGCTGGCCTCGATCACGATAGCCACCGTCGACGAGGTCGATCAGGCCTACCGGGCGGCCGCCCGCGCCCAGCGGGACTGGGCCGCCACCAACCCCTACGCCCGGCGCGTCTTCTTCGAGCGGGTGCTGCGCCTGGTGGAGGAGCGGGAGCGCGAGATCACCGAGCTGATCATCGCAGAGCTGGGCGGCACGCACCTCAAGGCCCGCTTCGAGATCGGCCTCGCCAAGGAGTTCCTGCGTGAGGCGGCCCAGCTGGCGCTGCGCAACGAGGGCCGGTTCCTGCCCTCGCCGATCGACGGCAAGGAGAACCGCCTCTACCGCGTCCCCGTCGGCGTGGTCGGCGTCATCAGCCCGTTCAACTTCCCGTTCCTGCTGTCGATCAAGCCGGTCGCCGCCGCCCTCGCCCTCGGCAACGCCGTCGTCCTCAAGCCCCACCAGGACACCCCGCTCACCGGCGGCACGCTCATCGCCAAGCTGTTCCAGGACGCGGGCCTGCCGCCCGGGCTGCTGAACGTGGTGCTGACCGACATAGCCGAGATAGGCGACGCGTTCATCGAGCACCCCGTGCCGAAGGTGATCTCCTTCACCGGTTCCGACAAGGTAGGCCGGCACATCGCCACCACCTGCGCCGCGCAGCTCAAGCGCTCGGTGCTGGAACTGGGCGGCAACAGCGCGCTGGTGGTGCTCGACGACGCCGACATCGACTACGCCGTCGACGCGGCCGTCTTCAGCCGCTACGTCGACCAGGGCCAGGTCTGCATGGCCGCCAACCGCGTCCTGGTGGACCGCTCGGTGCTGGACGAGTTCACCGCGAAGTTCGTCGCCAAGGTCAGGACGCTGAAGACCGGCGACCCGAGCGACCCGCAGACGGTGATCGGCCCCGTCATCAACTCCCTCCAGGCCAACGCCATCACGGCGGCGATCGAGCAGGCCGTCGCCGAGGGCGCCACGGTCCTGGTCCGCGGTGCCAGCACCGACAACCTGGTGGAGCCGTCCGTCCTGACGGACGTGCCGGCCGCCTCGTCGCTGCTGCACAAGGAGATCTTCGGCCCCGTCGCCCTGCTGGTGCCCTTCGACGGCGAGGAGGAGGCCGTGGCCATCGTGAACGACACGCCGTACGGCCTGAGCGGCGCCGTGCACACCGCCGATGTCGAGCGCGGGGTCGCCTTCGCCAAGCGGGTCGACACGGGGATGTTCCACGTGAACGACGGCACGGTCCACGACGAGCCGCTGGTGCCGTTCGGCGGCGAGAAGAACTCCGGGATCGGCCGGCTGAACGGCGAGACGACCCTGGACGCCTTCACCACGCTGAAGTGGATCTCGGTGCAGCACGGACGGACCGCCTTCCCGTTCTGACCGGCCCCGCTGCGACCCGGGCCGGATCATCCCGGATCGATCCCGTCCCAGCCCGCCATGGCGGACAGGATCTGACCTCGATGGCCCGTAGCGTCGTCGGTGTCAGGCGGACGCGGGCAAGCGGCCGCCGGAACCGAGGAAGGGCGGACCGGTCATGGTCACTCACGTGCGGGCAGAGGCGAAGGGCGACGAGGTCGGGGCGCTGCTGTCGTTCCTCGCGGAGCAGCGCGGCGGCATCCGCCGGGCGGTGCTCGGGCTGACGGAGGAGCAGGCCACCGCCCGGCCCAGCGCGAGCGAGCTGTCGCTGGGCGGGCTGGTCAAGCATGTCGCGGAGACGGAACAGGCCTGGCTGGCGCGGGCCAGGGGCGAGGAGCCGGCGGTGCGGCGGGACCGGTCGAACTGGCACGAGTGCTTCGTGCTGGGCGCGGGGGAGACCCTCGCCGGGCAACTGGCGTACTGGGCGGAGGTGGCCGACGGGACCGAGCGGTTCTTCCGCGCCGCCTCCAGCCTCGACGACACCTTCGCACTGCCCGCCGAGCCGTGGTTCCCGCCGGACGAACGGGTCTCGCTGCGCTGGCTGGCCCTGCACCTGATCCGCGAGAGCGCCCGGCACGCCGGCCACGCCGACATCATCCGGGAGTCGCTGGACGGCAGGACGGCGTTCGAACTGGTGGCCCTGGAGGAGAAGGCCGGGTAGGCGCCCGGGGGGAGAACGGGGAAGGGCCGGGGCGGGCGGGGGCCCGCCCCGGCCGCCGTCAGTGGTGGAACCCGGTGGCCGCCTGCCGGTCCCGGGTGAGCGGGCCCGGCTGGCGGCGCAGTTCCGGCAGCAGGCGGGTCAGGTCCTCGATGAACAGGTCGGCGAGGTCGTGGCTGAAACCGTTGCGGCACACGATCCGCAGCGCGGACAGGTCCTCCCGGTTCGGCGGGAAGGTGTACGCCGGCACGAGCCAGCCGCCCTCGCGCAGCCGCCGGGAGACGTCGAAGACGTCGTAGGAGGTGACCTCGTCGGTGGTGGTGAAGGCGAAGACGGGCAGTTCGTCGCCGCGGGTGAGCATGCGGAAGTCGCCGAGCGCCTCGATCCGCTCGGCGAGCCGGCGCGCCACGTCCCGCGTCGACTGCTGCACCAGCCGGTAGCCCTCGCGGCCCAGCCGCAGGAACGTGTAGTACTGCGCGACCACCTGCGCGCCGGGCCGGGAGAAGTTGAGCGCGAAGGTCGGCATGTCCCCGCCCAGGTAGTTCACCCGGAAGACCAGCTCCTCGGGCAGCGCCTGCTTGTCCCGCCACAGCGCCCAGCCCACCCCGGGGTACACCAGCCCGTACTTGTGCCCCGAGGTGTTGATCGAGGTCACGCGCGGCAGCCGGAAGTCCCACTCCAGGTCCCCGTCGAGGAAGGGCGCCACCATGGCGCCGGAGGCCCCGTCCACGTGCACCGGGACGTCCAGCCCGGTCCGCTCCTGGAGGTCGTCCAGGGCCGCGCAGAGGTCGGCGATGGGCTCGTACGACCCGTCGAAGGTGGAGCCGAGGATGCCGATCACACCGATGGTGTTCTCGTCGCACAGCTCGGCAGCCGCCCGCGGGTCCAGGTGGAAGCGGTCGCCCTCCATGGGGACCTGGCGGGCCTCCACCTCCCAGAAGTTGCAGAACTTGTCCCAGCAGACCTGGACGTTGACGCCCATCACCAGGTTCGGGCGGGCGCCGGGGTACCGGTCGGCGTTGCGCGTGGCCCAGCGCCGCTTCAGCGCCATCCCGGCCAGCATGCACGCCTCGCTGGAGCCGGTCGTCGAACAGCCCACGGCGGCCGACGGGTCCGGCGCGTTCCACAGGTCGGCGAGCATCGCCACGCAGCGCCGCTCCAGCTCGGCGGTGCGCGGGTACTCGTCCTTGTCGATCATGTTCTTGTCCCGGCAGTCCGCCATCAGCACCCCGGCCTGCGGCTCCATCCAGGTGGTGACGAAGGTGGCCAGGTTCAGCCGCGCGTTGCCGTCCAGCATCAGCTCGTCGTGCACCAGCTGGTACGCCGTCGCCGGCGGCATCGGCGAGTCCGGCAGCCGGTGCTGGGGCGGCGCCTCGGCCATGCCGCCGACCGGGTTGGCCTCGCTGTAGAAGGGGTTGACCGACAGCGGCCGTTCGTCGTGCTTCGCGGGGCCTTTGTGCAGGGCCATGGGACACGCCTCCAGATCGGGTACGGGGTCAGTGGACCGCGGTGCCGTCCTCGCGCAACTGCATCTGCGCCCGCCCGGTGACCACCAGCCAGGTGGGCAGGGAGGCGAGGCACAGCAGGGCGAGGATGGCAGGTGTCATGACGAGGACGGCGGCGGTGAACAGGCTCACCCAGCCCTGCCGGGTGGTGGCCATGAGGATGCCGAGGACGGCCGTCGCCACGCCCAGGGCGGGGGGCACCGCGGGCACCAGCGCGTGCGCGCACAGGCCCAGGGCGGTGCCGACGAACACGGCGGGGAAGATGCGGCCGCCCCGGAAGCCGCAGGACGCGGCGACGACCAGGGCGGCCAGCTTCACCACGGCCATCGTGGCGAACTGCCCGGCCGACCAGCCGTCCGGGTCGTGCGCCAGCGTCCCGATCTCCGCCAGCCCCTTGAACAGCGTCAGATGGCCGCCCACGGCCGCCAGGCCGCCCAGGACGAGGCCGCCCGCCGGGAGCATGAGCATCGGGTGGCGCAGCCGCTGAAAGGCCGCGTGGGTGTACGGGAAGACGTGCACGGCGCACATCCCGAGCACGGCGGCGGCCGGGGCGATCACGACGGCGGCCAGTGCGTCCGCCGGGCCGGGGTGGTAGAGGGGCGGCAGGTTCAGGTCGAACGTCGGGTGCGACACCAGCGTGGTGGTCATGGCGCCGAACGCGGCGGCGGTCAGCGGTGCGAACAGGTTGTCCCACAGCAGTCCGCGCACCGGCCGGCCGACCAGCGCCTCCGACATGACCAGCGCCGCCGCCACCGGCGTGCCGAACAGCGCGCCGATCGTCGCCGCCTCGGCCAGCATCGGCCACAGGGCCCCGGGCGCCCGGGGGAGGAAGCGGCTGCCGGCCCAGGCCGCCAGACCCACGTTCACCGCGATGATCGGGTTCTCGGGACCGAGGCTCGGGCCGCCGGCCAGCATCAGCCCGGCCGCCAGCACCAGGCCGGGCAGCACCACCGGTCTCAGCACCGGGGCGTCCAGGCCGGTGCGGGCCGGGTCGGGGCCGGCGTGCCCGGGCGCCTTCCACACCACGAGGCCCACCGCGGCGCCGGTGGCCACGAGCATGACGCACATCCACAGCACCGAGTAGGGGCCCACGCCCAGGGCGGCCGGCAGGGGGCCCCACAGCACGTGCTGGAGCCGCTCCGCCGCCGCGCTCACCCCGACGAAGACCAGGCTCGCCGCCACCCCCACGGCGGCGGCGGGCAGGAGCAGCGGCAGCAGGGCCCGGGCCGGGGTCGCCGGGCGGGTCGTGGGAGCCTGCTGCGCGGTGTCCTGGGCCACGCGCTCACCATAAGGGGAGAAAACGGGCACAACACCCGGAAGGGGCCCGGCTTGCACCTCACGTGGCGTGAGCCGCCAGGCTGGCGGACGTACCGACGACAGGGAGCGGAAGATGAGCTACTCCGTGGGACAGGTCGCCAGGTTCGCCGGGGTCACGGTGCGCACCCTGCACCACTACGACGAGATCGGGCTGCTCGAGCCCGGCGAGCGCACGCACGCCGGCCACCGGCGCTACGACGACGCCGACCTCGACCGGCTCCAGCGGATCCTGTTCTACCGGGAACTCGGCTTCCCGCTCGACGAGGTCGCGGCCCTGCTCGACGACCCGGACGCGGACCCGCGCGCGCACCTGCGCCGCCGGCACGACCTGCTGACCGCCCGGATCGAGAAGCTGCAGAAGATGGCCGCGGCCGTGGAGCACGCCATGGAGGCACGCGCGATGGGCATCAACCTCACCCCCGAGGAACGGTTCGAGGTCTTCGGTGACAAGGACCCCGAGGAGTACGCGGCGGAGGCGGAGCGGCGCTGGGGCGGCACCTACAGCTACGCCGAGTCGCAGCGCCGGGTCGCCCGCTACACCAAGGACGACTGGCAGCGCATCCAGTCCGAGGTGGCCGCGTGGGGCGAGGCCTACGCGGCCCTCATGACCGCCGGGGAGGCACCCGCCTCGCAGCGGGCGATGGACCTCGCCGAGGCCCACCGGCGCCACATCAGCACCTGGTTCTTCGACTGCCACCCCAGGACCCACGAGCGCCTGGCGGAGATGTACGTCACCGACGAGCGCTTCCGCGCCTACTACGAGTCGGTGCACCCCGGCCTGCCCGAGCACCTCAGGGAGGCCATCACGGCGAACGCGGCCCGGCAGGCGGCGTCCGGCTGACCGGTGGCGTCCCGGCCCGGGAGCCGCTCCCGGGCCGGTGCCTGCGCGGCCGGCGGCTTTGTGCCGACCGGTGCACAGTGCATCCTGGAGACCCGGTGGAACCTGGGTCGGGCGCCCGGCGTTGATAGCTTTGTGCGGCGGTCCGCCGTATCAGGTGCCGCATCGCCTTCACCCCTCAGGAGCCCGGATCCGTGATGACACTCGCCCTCGGCCCGAGCTGGCTGGACCCGAACCACCTGCTGAACACCTACAGCATCTGGGGCCTGCTGCTGATCGTGTTCGCCGAGTCGGGCCTGCTCATCGGCTTCTTCCTGCCGGGTGACTCGCTGCTGTTCACCGCCGGCCTGCTGATCACCTCGGGGGAGATGGACTTCCCCCTGTGGGCGGCCGTCGCGCTGATCTGCCTCGCGGCGGTCCTCGGTGACCAGGCGGGCTACATGTTCGGCAAGAAGGTCGGCCCGTCGCTGTTCAACCGCCCGGACTCCCGCCTGTTCAAGCAGGAGAACGTGGTCAAGGCGCACGAGTTCTTCGAGAAGTACGGCCCGAAGTCCCTGGTCCTGGCCCGTTTCGTGCCCATCGTGCGGACGTTCACCCCGATCATCGCGGGCGTCAGCGGCATGCGGTACCGCTCGTTCCTGACCTTCAACCTCATCGGCGGCGTCCTGTGGGGCGCGGGCGTCACCCTGCTGGGCTCCTGGCTGGGCAACATCGAGGTCGTCAAGAACAACATCGAGGCGATGCTCATCCTGATCGTGCTGATCTCGGTGATCCCGATCGCGATCGAGTTCCTGCGGGCGCGCGGCAAGGCCCGGAAGGCGCCGGGCACCGGCTCCGGCACCCCCCGGCCGCCGCAGGCCCACCCGCAGCCGCACGCCGGGCACCAGCAGCCCCCGGCGATGGACGACGCGACGACCCGCCTGCGCCGCATAGAGCCGGAGCAGCCCTACCAGCAGCCTCAGCAGCCCCAGCAGCCCCGGCAGTACGCCGACCAGGGCTACGGCGACCCGTACCAGCAGCAGTACGGCCGGCAGGGCTACGACCAGGGGCAGTACGACGGGCAGCAGTACGGCGCGCAGGGCTACGGGCAGCCGCAGCCCCACGGCGCGCAGCAGCACCACACGCGGCAGCACGACCCCCGGCAGCCGTACGGCGCCCAGCAGCAGCCCTACGACGAGCAGCAGCCCTACGACGAGCAGCAGCCCTACGACGAGCAGCAGCAGTACCCGTACGACTACGAGCAGGGCACCTACCGCGCCCCGTGAGGCGGACGCTCAGAAGCCGCGGGTCCGCTTGGCCGCGCGGCGCTTGCCGGCGGAGCCGACCCGAAGGAACAGCCGGGAGATTTCGGAGCCGAGGTTGACCCCG
Source organism: Streptomyces sp. NPDC041135 (assembly GCF_055592085.1). Classification (NCBI taxonomy): domain Bacteria; kingdom Bacillati; phylum Actinomycetota; class Actinomycetes; order Kitasatosporales; family Streptomycetaceae; genus Streptomyces; species Streptomyces sp. NPDC041135. Next base: position 37,923 of record NZ_JBVIYZ010000018.1, on the reverse strand, counting down.
ATGGCGATGGCCATGGCCAGCGACGCGGCCTTCGCCAGGGACACCAGGCCCTTGTCCAGCTCGTTCTGCGCCATGCTGAGCAGCCCGAAGTAGGTGGCCGAGCCGGGCAGCAGCGGCCCGATGGCCGCCGTCGTGTACGGCAGCGCCGAGGCGAACCGGTAGCGCGACAGCAGCTGCCCGAACAGCCCCACCAGCCCCGCCGCCACCGCGGTGGAGGCCACCGGGGAGGTGCCGCCGACGTAGTGCAGCGCGCCGTACACCGACCAGGCGACGCCGCCGTTCAGGGTCACGGCCAGCACGGTGGACCGCTCCTGCTGGAGCAGCACCGCGAAGGTGAGCGACAGCAGCATGGACGCGGCGATCTGCACCAGCGGCCGCTCGGCGATGTTCAGCGCCGCGTCCGGGTTGAGCATGGCGCCGAGCTGCACGCCGAAGTACAGGACGACCAGCACGCCGACGACGATGCCGACGAAGAAGTACATGACCTCCAGCAGCCGCGCGGAGGCGGTGATGTAGAAGCCGGTCAGGCCGTCCTGGACGCCGGCCACCAGCGCGCGTCCGGGCAGCAGCGCGAACAGCCCACCGGTGATCACGGCGGACGCCTTCACGTCCACGTGCGCCAGCGTCAGCGCCACCCCGATCGCGGCGGGCGGCATCGCGGCCACCGTGAACTGGTAGAACTCCGGCAGCCCGCGCCCCGCGCACAGCCACGCCAGCCGGTCGCCGAGCATGGCGCCCAGCGCCGCCGCGACGAACACGACGAGGTCGCCGCCGACCAGCACGGAGGCCGCGCCCGCCAGCAGCCCCGCGGCCGCGGTCAGTGCCCAGCCGGGGTAGGGGTGCCGGTTGCGGCGCATCTCGGCGAGGCGCCGGTAGGCCTCCTCCAGCGAGATGTGGGTCTCCGGGTCGGTCAGGTCGTCCACCAGCCGGAAGACGGCCGCCAGCCGCGTGTAGTCGGTGCCCCGGCGGCGGACCGTCCGGGACGCCGTCACCGGGTCATCCACCAGGGACGGCTGGTGGGAGATCGACAGCAGGGTGAAGGTGACGGTGGGCTCGCAGCGGTCGAGGCCGTAGGAGCGGCACACCGCGAACATCGCGGCCTCCACGTCCTCTGCGCCCTCGCCGCCCGCCAGCAGCAGCTCGCCGATGCGCAGGGTCAGGTCGAGGACGCGCGGGACGGCCGGGCCGCCCTCCTCCTCGGTCTTCTGCACCGGCTCCGGGGCCGGCCGCTCGGTCACCGGCATGCGCAGCATCGTGCGCATCCGGTCCTGCCAGGGCGCGTCCTTGGTCAGGCTGACCAGGGGAACCCCGGTGGCCGGGGTGACGGCGGCCGGCTGCTGGGCGCCGTGGTTGCGCGGGGTGCTGAACGCCGACCCCTCGGGCTCGGCGCCGGGCGCGTGCGGGGTCTGCAGCCCCTCGGGGACGGCGAACTCGGAGGTCGTCTCGGACTCGCCGGCGCCCCTGGGGACCGCGAGGCCCACGGGGAGGGCGAACTCGCTGGTGATCTCCGGGTCGTAGGTGGTCCTCGCCTCGTCCGAACGAGGCTTCTGGTCTGCCGCCTCCGTCACTCCACCAAGCTCCCTGAACGACACATTCCGCAGACTTCAGTATGCGCACAGAGATGCCGATGGGCCGCACGCGCCCGCGTGCGGCCCATCGGCATCTCTGTGCGCAGGGGTGTCAGTGACCGCCCTGCTCCTTGAAGCGCTTGTAGGACCGCTCGATCTCCACCTCGGCGTCCACGCGGCCGACCCAGTTGGCGCCCTCGACCGACTTGCCGGGCTCCAGGTCCTTGTAGACCTCGAAGAAGTGCTGGATCTCCAGGCGGTCGAACTCCGACACGTGGTGGATGTCGCGCAGGTGCTCCACGCGCGGGTCGGTGGACGGCACGCACAGCAGCTTGTCGTCGCCGCCCGCCTCGTCCGTCATCCGGAACATGCCGATCGCGCGGCAGCGGATGAGGCAGCCCGGGAAGGTCGGCTCGTCCAGGATGACCAGCGCGTCCAGCGGGTCGCCGTCCTCGCCGAGAGTGTTCTCGACGAAGCCGTAGTCGGTCGGGTAGGCGGTCGAGGTGAAGAGGCGACGGTCCAGGCGGATCCGACCGGTCTCGTGGTCCACCTCGTACTTGTTCCGCGAACCCTTCGGAATCTCGATCGTGACGTCGAACTCCACCGGTGGCTCCTCCATGATCAACACATAGTTCTGGTGGTTAAGTGTCCCTCACGCAGGTGTGTGATCGCGAAAGGGGCTGGTGGTCGTGCCAGAGCTGAGGCCTTGGCGGGCCGCGAGACCGCACGTGGTGCGGATCGCGGATGCCGTACGACCGCGTCTGGCCCGTGCCGCGACCGCCGCGGGACCGCGGGTCGCGCGGCTGGCCGGAGCGGTGCGGCCGCGGCTCGCGCGGGTCGCGCACCTCCCCGGGCCGCGGACCGTCAGAACCTGGCAGTACACCGCGGGTGCCGTCACGGCCGGGCTGGCGCTGGCCGCCGGAGTGGTGACCGTCGCCGGTCCCTGGGACGGCAACGGTCAGCGTACGGCCGAGCGGGACCGGGCGGCCGCCCTGGAGCGATCAGGTGGCGCAGATCACGATGGCCCCGGCACGGCGGCCGGGGCGCCCCGGCCGGCGCCGAGCGCCGCCTCCGTGCTCACCGGGCTGGGCGGCGCGACCGGTGCCGTGCTGCCCCGGAAGGCCGCACCCGACACCCGGCCCGTCGCTGACGTCCTCGACCCCCTGATGGGCGCCGGCGCCCTCGGCGGCACCCACAGCGCGGTGGTCGTCGACGTGGCCACCGGCCGGCACCTGTACGACGCCGGCGCCGGCCAGGCCCTCACGCCCGCCTCCACCACCAAGATCGCCACCGCCGTCGCCGCCCTGTCCGCCCTGGGCCCCGACCACCGCCTCACCACCCGCACCGCGTTCGAACCGGACACCGGCGAGCTGGTCCTGGTCGGCGGCGGCGACCCCACCCTCACCGCCCGCCGGCCGGCAGGGGGCTGGGCGAGCCTGCGCACCCTGGCCGCGGACACGGCGGACGCCTTGGCCGAGCGCGGCGTCCACGGCGTGACGCTCTCCTACGACACCACCCTGTACAGCGGCCCCGCGCTGCACCCCATCGGCGTCAACGACAACCTCGCCCCCGTCAGCGCCCTCAGCGCCGACGAGGGCCGCACCGATGACTCCGTCAGCGGCCCCGCGCCCCGCACCGCCGACCCCGCGGCGGAGGCCGCCCGCACCTTCGCCACCCTGCTGGAGAACGCCGGCGTCAAGGTGAGCGCCCCCGGCCCGTCCAAGGCCTCCACCCGCGCCGAGACCCTCGCCACCGTCTCCTCGCCCCCGCTGTCCGCCCTGGTCGAGCGGATGCTGACCAACAGCGACAACGACATCGCCGAGGCGCTGGCCCGCCAGACCGCCCTCGCGACCGGCGGCCGGGGCAGTTTCGACGGCGGCGCCCGGGCCGTCGCCGCCCGGCTGAAGCAGCTCGGCCTGCCGCTGTCCGGCGCCGCCTTCCACGACGGCAGCGGCCTCGACCGCGACGACCGGCTCACCGCGAACCTTCTGACCGCCCTCCTCGTCACCGCCGGCGACCCCGCCCGGCCGGGCCTGCGCCCCGTCCTCACCGGCCTGCCCGTCGCGGGCTTCACCGGCACCCTGAGCAGCCGTTACACCGACGGCGCGGCCGGCGTCGTACGCGCCAAGACCGGCACCCTGACGGGCGTCAACACCCTCGCGGGCACGGTCGTCGACCAGGACGGGCGGCTGCTGGCCTTCGCCTTCCTGGCCTCCGGGACCACCAGCCCCCTCGACGCACAGGCGGCCCTGGACAAGGCGGCGACGGCGCTGGCCGGCTGCGGTTGCGACTGACCCGCGGACCGGCCCGGCGCCCGCGCCCCGCTCCGGCGGCCCGCACCCCGGCCGCCCCACGGCCTGCCCGAAGTCAGGGCCCTCACGTACGGTTGACGCATGACGAGCATCGGTGGCGCAGCATCCGGGATGGTCGACTGGAACCTCGCGGTCGCGACCGCGACACGGCTCGTACGGCCGGGACCGGAGGTCAGCCGGGACGAGGCGCGGGCCGTCGTGGCGGAACTGCGCCGGCACGCGAAGGCCTCCGAGCAGCACGTCCGGGGCTTCACCCGGATGGGCACCGAGGACACCCACGACACCCCCGTCCTCGTCGTCGACCGCCCCGGCTGGGTCCGGGCGAACGTCGCCGGCTTCCGCGAGATCCTCAAGCCGCTGCTGGACAAGATGCAGGAGCGCCGCGGCAGCTCCGCGGGCAACGCGGTCCTCGGCGCCGTAGGCGGCAAGGTGACCGGCGTCGAACTCGGCATGCTGCTGTCGTTCCTCTCCTCCCGGGTCCTCGGCCAGTACGAGACCTTCGCCCCCGCCGGCCGCGACCTGCCCGCCGGGGGGAACGGCGGCGGCCGGCTGCTGCTGGTGGCGCCGAACATCGTGCACGTGGAGCGCGAACTCGACGTGCAGCCGCACGACTTCCGTCTGTGGGTCTGCCTGCACGAGGAGACCCACCGCACGCAGTTCACCGCCGTGCCCTGGCTGCGCGACCACCTCGAGGGCGAAATCCAGTCTTTTCTGGCCGAGACCGACGTCGACCCGATGACCGTCCTGGAGCGCGTCCGGGAGGCCGCGCAGTCCCTGGTGGGTGGCCGGCCCGAGGCCGAGGAGGACGACGGCGGCCGCTCGTTCGTGGAACTGGTGCAGACCCCGGCCCAGCGCGAGATCCTCGGCCGCCTCACCGCCGTCATGTCCCTGCTGGAGGGGCACGCCGACTTCGTCATGGACGGGGTCGGCCCGGACGTCGTCCCGAGTGTCGAGGAGATCCGCGAGAAGTTCCAGCAGCGCCGCGCCAAGGGCGCCTCCCGGCTGGACACGGCCCTGCGCAAGCTGCTGGGTCTGGACGCCAAACTCAGGCAGTACCGGGACGGCGAGCGCTTCGTGCGGGGCGTCGTGGACGAGGTCGGCATGGACGGCTTCAACCGGGTGTGGACCTCGCCCAACACCCTGCCCACCAAGGCCGAGATCGCCAAACCGGCGGACTGGGTCGCGCGGGTGCACCGCAGGGGCGACGCGTGAGCGGTGCGCGGCGGGCGTGAAAGGAATCCGGCCGACGGCAGGCGAACGCCCCTCCAATCACCCGTCCGAGGGACCGTGAGCGGGGGGTAGGCGTGCAATGCTCGGGGAACGGCCTGGTTCTGTCACCATCTACACACTCTGCGTGACCGAACCTCGGGCTCACCCCCCGACAACTTCATGAAGGGAACCGGACATGGGTCCCCATCCTGCGGTCGCGGCGATACGCCTGGCGGTCCGCCGCGTCCTCCACGACATCCTCATCGACCACCAGACCTCCACCCCCGCCGGCCGCCGCACCACCACGGCCGGCCCAGGCGTCCCCGCCGCCCCGGACCACCCCCCGCACGAGCCGTCCGCGCCCCCGCTCGTGCTCGTCGCGTGCTCCGGCGGCGCCGACTCCATGGCCCTCGCCTCCGCCCTCGCGTTCGAGGCCCCCCGGCTCGGCATCCGCGCCGGCGGCATCACCGTCGACCACGGCCTCCAGCCCGGGTCCGGCCTGCGCGCCGAGGAGGTCGTCCTGCGCATGCGCGGACTCGGCCTCGACCCGGCCGAGTCCGTCGCCGTGACCGTCGGCCGCGAGGGCGGGCCCGAGGCCGCCGCCCGCGACGCCCGCTACGGCGCCCTCGACGACGCCGCCGCCCGGCACGGCGCCGCCGCGGTCCTGCTCGGCCACACCCGCGACGACCAGGCCGAGACCGTCCTGCTCGGCCTCGCCCGCGGTTCCGGCATCCGCTCCCTGTCCGGCATGGCCGCGGTCTCGGGGGCCGGCGGCCGTTACCGGCGCCCCTTCCTGCACCTGGACCGGCAGACCGCCCGCAAGGCCTGCATGGTCCAGTCGCTGCCCGTCTGGGACGACCCGCACAACGCCGACCCCGCCTACACCCGCTCCCGGGTGCGCCACGAGGGGCTGCCCGCCCTGGAGAAGGCACTCGGCAAAGGCGTCGTGGAAGCCCTCGCGCGCACCGCCCAGCTCTCCCGCGACGACGCCGACGCCCTCGACGCCTGGGCCCGGCAGGCCGAGGCCTCCGTGCGCGACGGCGCGGGCCTGCTGGAGTGCGCCAAGCTCTACGCCCTGCCGCCCGCCGTGCGCCGCCGCATCCTGCGCCGCGCCGCCATCGAGGCCGGGGCACCGGCCGGCGCGCTGTTCGCCCGCCACATCGAGGAAGTCGACCGGCTGATCACCGGGTGGCGCGGCCAGGGAGCCATCAATCTCCCGGGCAAAGTCGTCGCCCAGCGCCAGGGTGGCAGACTGGTGATTCGGCAGGGCTGAATCCCGGCCGCCCGGAGGAGCCGTGCGACGGACCCTCCCAGGGTCCCGCGAGGGACCGGGACCCTGCCGGTCCGGGCAGCCGGGTCCGGTGACAGCCGGTGGCCGTAAGTGCGGGACGACCGAAAGTGATGCGGGTGGACGCGAAAGACATGGGTGCCGACCTCAAGCAGGTGCTCATCACCAAGGAAGAGATCGACGCGAAGCTGGCCGAGCTGGCCGCCAAGATCGACGCGGAGTACGCGGGCAAGGACCTGCTGATCGTCGGCGTCCTCAAGGGCGCGGTGATGGTCATGGCCGACCTCGCCCGGGCGCTGTCCACCCCCGTCACCATGGACTGGATGGCCGTGTCCTCCTACGGCGCGGGCACCCAGTCCTCCGGCGTCGTCCGGATCCTGAAGGACCTGGACACCGACATCAAGGGCAAGCACGTCCTGATCGTCGAGGACATCATCGACTCCGGCCTGACCCTGTCCTGGCTGCTGTCCAACCTCGGTTCGCGCGAGCCCGCCTCCCTCAAGGTGTGCACGCTGCTGCGCAAGCCCGAGGCGGCCAAGGTGGCCATCGACGTGGAGTGGGTCGGCTTCGACATCCCCAACGAGTTCGTCGTCGGCTACGGCCTCGACTACGCCGAGAAGTACCGCAACCTGCCCTTCGTCGGCACGCTCGCGCCGCACGTCTACGGCGGCTGAGCCGGACGGGCACGCTTCCCGGCGTGATCGGGAACCCCAGCGGCCCCCGCGGCGTTGGAGCTAACAGAGACGGGAATGACAGCCGTCCGGTGCGGCTTCGTGCGGCTTCGGGCGACAATGCTGGGGTACCGTCAGAAGAACTGTCTTATCAAACTCACTATGGCAGGAGGGACGGGGCGGCTCCGCTCCGTATGGATGGACGTGAAGCGATACTTCCGTGGGCCGGTCATGTGGATCGTGCTGGCCGTCCTTGCCGTGGTCGTGTTGATGCAGGTCGTCGGCTCGTCCGGCGGCTACAAGACGGTGGACACCGGCCAGGTCGTGGCGGCGATCAACAACAACAAGGTGCAGTCGGTCAAGCTGACCACCGGTGACGAGCAGACCGTCAAGGCCACGCTGAAGGACGGCGTGAAGGTCGACGGCAGCTCGAAGATCCAGGCGAGCTACATCGGCGACCAGGGCGTGGCCATTGCCGGCACGCTGCAGGGCAAGTACCAGGACAAGCAGATCCCGGACGGCTACACCGTGTCGCCGTCCAAGCAGAACCCGTTCCTCGGCGTCCTGCTCTCCCTGCTGCCCTTCGTACTCATCGTGGTCGTCTTCCTGTTCCTGATGAATCAGATGCAGGGCGGCGGCTCCCGGGTCATGAACTTCGGCAAGTCCAAGGCCAAGCTCATCACCAAGGACACCCCGAAGACGACCTTCTCCGACGTCGCCGGCTGCGACGAGGCCGTCGAGGAGCTCCAGGAGATCAAGGAGTTCCTCCAGGAACCGGCCAAGTTCCAGGCCGTCGGTGCCAAGATCCCCAAGGGCGTGCTCCTCTACGGCCGCCCCGGTACCGGCAAGACGCTCCTCGCGCGCGCCGTCGCCGGTGAGGCCGGGGTGCCCTTCTACTCGATCTCCGGTTCCGACTTCGTCGAGATGTTCGTCGGTGTCGGTGCCTCCCGGGTCCGTGACCTCTTCGAGCAGGCCAAGGCGAACGCCCCGGCGATCGTCTTCGTCGACGAGATCGACGCCGTCGGCCGGCACCGCGGCGCGGGCCTCGGCGGCGGTCACGACGAGCGCGAGCAGACCCTGAACCAGCTGCTCGTGGAGATGGACGGGTTCGACGTGAAGGGCGGCGTCATCCTGATCGCCGCCACGAACCGCCCGGACATCCTCGACCCGGCGCTGCTGCGCCCCGGCCGGTTCGACCGGCAGATCGCGGTCGACCCGCCGGACCTGATGGGCCGCCTGGAGATCCTCAAGGTCCACCAGAAGGGCAAGCCGGTCGCGCCCGACGTCGACCTGGCCGCGGTCGCCCGCCGTACGCCCGGCTTCACGGGTGCGGACCTGTCGAACGTGCTGAACGAGGCGGCGCTGCTCACGGCCCGCAGCGACAAGAAGCTCATCGACAACTCGATGCTGGACGAGGCGATCGACCGTGTGGTCGCGGGCCCGCAGAAGCGGACCCGGATCATGTCGGACAAGGAGAAGAAGATCACCGCGTACCACGAGGGCGGTCACGCCCTGGTCGCGGCGGCGTCTCCGAACTCCGACCCGGTGCACAAGATCACGATCCTCTCCCGCGGCCGGGCCCTCGGTTACACGATGGTCCTCCCGGACGAGGACAAGTACTCGACCACGCGCAACGAGATGCTCGACCAGCTGGCCTACATGCTGGGCGGCCGCGCGGCCGAGGAACTGGTCTTCCACGACCCGACCACGGGCGCCGCGAACGACATCGAGAAGGCCACGGCCACCGCCCGCGCGATGGTCACCCAGTACGGCATGACCGAGCGTCTGGGTGCGATCAAGTTCGGCGGCGACAACACCGAGCCCTTCCTCGGACGTGAGATGGCTCACCAGCGCGACTACTCGGAAGAGGTCGCCGCGCTGGTGGACGAGGAAGTCAAGAAGCTCATCGAGAACGCGCACAACGAGGCCTGGGAGATCCTGGTCGAGAACCGCGACGTCCTCGACAACCTGGTGCTCCAGCTGCTGGAGCGGGAGACGCTCGGCAAGGAGGAGATCGCCGAGATCTTCGCCACCATCGTCAAGCGCCCCCCGCGGCCCGCCTGGACGGGCTCCTCGCGCCGCACGCCGTCCACCCGCCCGCCGGTGCTCTCCCCCAAGGAGCTGGCACTGACCAACGGGGCGAACGGCTCGACGCCGGCCATCAGCACGGTGAAGTCCACGGCGGCCGAGTCCGCCCCGGTGACCGAGGCGGCCCCCGAGGACCGCTCCGAGAGCTGACCGACCGGCTCCCGGAGCCGGAATGGATGCCGCGCCCCCCAGGTTCTAGCCTGGGGGGCGCGGCATTTCGCATGCCCGCAGATGACACGCACAGGAACGAGGCTGCACATGACCGACCCCGTGACGCTGGACGGCGAGGGGGCGATCGGCGCGTTCGACGAGAAGCGCGCCGAGAACGCCGTACGCGAACTGCTGATCGCGGTCGGCGAGGACCCGGACCGCGAGGGCCTCCGGGAGACGCCGGCGCGGGTGGCGCGGGCCTACCGGGAGATCTTCGCGGGGCTGTGGCAGGAGCCGCAGGACGTGCTGACGACGACGTTCGACCTGGGCCACGACGAGATGGTGCTGGTGAAGGACATCGAGGTGTACAGCACCTGCGAACACCATCTCGTGCCCTTCCGCGGAGTCGCCCACGTCGGGTACATCCCGTCGGAGACCGGGAAGATCACCGGTCTGTCGAAGCTGGCCCGGCTGGTCGACGTCTACGCCCGCAGGCCGCAGGTGCAGGAGCGGCTGACCACGCAGATCGCGGACTCGCTGATGGAGATCCTCGAGCCGCGGGGCGTGATCGTGGTCATCCAGTGCGAGCACATGTGCATGTCGATGCGCGGCATCCGCAAGCCCGGGGCGAAGACCATAACGTCGGCGGTGCGCGGGCAGCTGCGGGACGCGGCGACGCGCAACGAGGCGATGAGCCTCATCATGGCGCGCTGACCGCGTCCGGGGCCGGTCAGGCCGCGGGCTGGGCCCCGGCGCGGTCCTGCTCGTCGTCCTCCGGGAGCTTGCACACGCGCTCCAGGAAGAGGGCGGCCGCTATCACCGCGATCCCGGCCAGGACCGAGAACCCGGCGTAGAAGGCCTGGTCGCGGCGGGCGGGCTGGTCGAGCAGTTCCAGCAGGAACACGCCCGTACCGCCGTACATGCCGGCGACGAGGGCGGCGACCAGGGCGCTGGCCTGTCCGAAGACGACCGCGCGGGCGGCCATCAGCGGGTCGACGCCCTTGGCGCCGGGGCGGCGCTCGCGCTGGGCCCGGAGCCGGGCGCGCAGCGAGAGCGCGGTGGCGAGCAGGACCACGGCGATCAGGGCCAGGACGATGGGGGCGGCCAGGGGGATGCCGGGGAGGGTCCCGACCGAGTTCCACAGGCGGGCACCCGCCCAGGACAGGACGCCGGCGACGACGAACACGCCGGCCAGCACCCTGATGCGCAGCTCTTTCACGGTGTCCCTTCAGCTCCCCCGGACCGCCGGGGTCGGCGGCCGACCCCGGCCGCCGTACCCGTGCCCGTTCCCGTATGGGCGGTCGTCCCGGACGCCGCCGTGGCCCTGTCGACCTTAACGACTACTCGGGCAGTCGGAGTTCCAGGTCCTGGCGTACGGCCACGCCGTCGTCGGTGAGGACGGACAGCAGGTCGGCCACCGGGCCCCGGCCGGGCAGCTGGGCCCCGGGGTCGACGTCCCGCCAGGGGGCGAGGACGAAGGCCCGCTGGTGGGCGCGCGGGTGGGGGAGGGTGAGCTGCGGGTCGTCGGAGACGACGTCGGCGTAGGCGACGATGTCGACGTCCAGGGTGCGCGGGCCCCAGCGCTCGTCGCGGACGCGGTGGAAGGCCTCCTCGACGGCGTGGGCGCGCTCCAGCAGCGACGACGGGGGCAGCGTGGTCTTCACGACCACGACCGCGTTGAAGTACGACGGCTGGCTGCCGGGCTCGACGCCCCAGGGCTCGGTCTCGTAGACCGGGGAGACGGCCTTGACCCGCACGCCGGGGGTGTCCTCCAGGGCGTCGACGGCGCCCTGGAGGGTCTCCAGGCGGTTGCCGAGGTTGGAGCCGAGGGAGAGCACGGCGCGCCGGGGATTGCTCAGCGTGACGTCGGCGGCGTCGACCTGCGCGACGACGGAGGCGGGCACCGGCTGGACGGTCGGGTCGCTCAGACCACTGGTGGAAGGTCGCGTCATACTCGGCTCCGGATGATGGTGACGGTCACGTCGTCGAAGGGGACGGTGATCGGCGCGTCCGGCTTGTGGACGCGCACCTCGACCTCCTGGACCGCCTCGTGCTTCAGACAGGTCTGGGCGATCCGCTCGGCGAGCGTCTCGATGAGGTTGACCGGCTCGCCCTCGACCACGGCGACGACCTCCTCGGCCACGATGCCGTAGTGCACGGTCTTCGCCAGGTCGTCGTCGGCGGCGGCCGACCGGGTGTCCAGGCCGAGGACGAGATCCACGATGAAGGTCTGGCCCTCCTCGCGTTCCTTGGGGAACACACCGTGATGCCCGCGGGCCTTCAGGCCGCGCAGCGCGACACGATCCACGCGAATCACTCCTGCAATCGTCGGGAAGGGCCGGTCGGTGCCGCGTGCGGGCGGCGTCTCCGGCCTCGGACGAATCTACCTGCGGGCACCGGCGCGGCCTCGACTCCGGGGGGTGCGGGTCCGGCCCGCCCCAGGCGGGTTCGTGACGCGTTTTCCCCGGGGAACCCGGCGGCTCACCGGTTGGTAGCCGCATTTACCCGCGACATGGTGAGTCCAACCACGTCCCGGTCGCGGCCGGCCCGGCCGTGCGTTCACAGGGGCGGCTGGTCGTCCGGGTCGACGCCGTTCACCCCGCCCGCTCCCTCGCCGCCCTCCGCCTCGTCGGCGTCGTCGTCGCTCTCGGCCAGGACGGGTGAGGCGTGGTGCGCCCAGAGTTTCCAGCCGGAGGCGGTGCGGCGGAAGACGTTGGTGGCGACGACGAGCTGGCCGATCAGCGGGCCCAGCTCCTCGCCGCCCTCCGGGGCCGGCCCGCCGCTGAGGATGTTCTCCGTGCAGGTCACCAGGGCGGTGTCACCGGTGACGGAGACGTGCACGTCGGTGAGGAAGAACTGGATGTAGTCGGTGTTCGCCATGATCAGGGCGTACGACCGCAGGACCTCGCCGCGGCCGGTGAGCACCGGCCAGCCGGGGTGCACGCAGGAGATCACGCCGGTGTCCGCCGGGTCGTGGTACTCCTCGTCGACGCCGACGTCGGAGGGCGTGAGCCACAGGTCGGACAGTTCCTCGAAGTCGCCCTGCTCCAGCGCCTCGTAGAAGGCGGTGTTGGCGGCCTCGACCTGCTCGACGTCCGTATGGGGGGCGCTCACCGGGTTCCTTCCGCGCCGGGCGTGCGGGACGAGGGCTGCGCCGGGGAGATGCCGCCGGCGCCGGGTGCGTGTCCTGAGGCGTGCACGGGGCGCGTGTCGTCGGCGCCCGGCGCTCGGCCGGCGCCGCGCGCCCCTTCCACGGCGCGGGCGACGCGTACCGCGTCGGCGGTCGCGCGCACCTCGTGCACGCGGACCGCCCACGCCCCGGCGTGCGCGGCGAGGGCGGAGACGGCGGCCGTGGCGGCGTCGCGCTCCCGCGCGGGCGGGGGCGCGCCCTCCGGTCCGGCGAGGACGCGGCCGAGGAAGCGCTTGCGGGAGGCGGCGACGAGCAGCGGGTGGCCCAGGGCGCGCAGACGGTCGAGGTGGGCGAGCAGGGCGAGGTCGTGCTCGGCGCCCTTGGAGAAGCCGAGGCCGGGGTCGACGACGACGCGGTCGGGGGCGACGCCGCCGGCGAGGACGGCCTCCACGCGCGCGTGCAGTTCCTCGACGACTTCCGCGACGACGTCCTCGTACACGCCCTGCACGGCGCCGCCGCGCAGGAAGCCGCGCCAGTGCATGACCACGAAGGGGACGCCCGCCTCGGCCACCACCGGGATCATCGCGGGGTCGGCCAGGCCGCCGCTGACGTCGTTGACGAGGACGGCACCGGCCGCGAGGGCCCGGGCGGCGACGGAGGCGCGCATGGTGTCGACGGAGACGACGACGCCCTCGGAAGCGAGGCCGCGGACCACCGGGACGACCCGGCGCAGTTCCTCGGCCTCGTCGACGCGGGTGGCGCCCGGACGGGTGGACTCGCCGCCGACGTCGACCAGGTCGGCGCCCTCGGCGACCAGTTCCAGGCCGTGCTTGACGGCGGCCGTCGTGTCGAACCAGCGGCCGCCGTCGGAGAAGGAGTCGGGGGTGACGTTCACGACACCCATGACCGCGCACCGGTCCCATGCCGGAAGGCCTGCCACCAGGCCGCGCCCGCTGTGGTTGCTCATACGTTCAGCGTAGGCCCCAGGGCGGAGCGGATCATGCCCGGTGGCCGGGGAGCCGGTCCGGGGCCGCCCGCGTCCCGCGCAGCCCGCCCGGGGCCGCCGGCGCCCCGCGCAGCCCGCCCGGGACCTACGCGGCGCGGGCATCCCGTTCGGTGAGCCGGTGGGCGCAGGCGCGCGCCGGGGCCGCGCGGCGGCGCAGGAAGCGCGGCAGGGTCAGGGCGAGATCGAGGAAGCCCTCGGCCTGGAGGGCGGCGAAGCCGATCCGGGGCAGGTCGCCGGGGGCCCGGTAGACGACGAAGCGCGGTTCCCACCGGGGCTGGAACTTGGCGTTGAACCGGTACAGCGACTCGATCTGGAACCAGCGGGACAGGAAGACGAGCAGTCCCCGCCAGGCGCGCAGCACCGGCCCGGCGCCGATCTTCTCCCCGCGCGCGAGGGCGGCGCGGAACATCGCGAAGTTCAGCGAGATCCGGGCGACGCCGAGCCGCGGGGCGGCCTGGAGGGCGGCGACGATCAGCAGTTCGTTCATGCCCGGGTCGGCCGAGCGGTCGCGGCGCATCAGGTCCAGGGAGACGCCGTCCGCCCCCCAGGGGACGAAGTGCAGGATCGCCTTCAGGTCGCCGAACTCGCCGGGCCGGTCGCCGTCCCGGCCGTCTCCCGGCACCGCCCGGCCGGCGGCGTCGTGCGCCACCGCGTCGACCCGGTGGGCGGTCGCGATCAGGCAGTCGCCGTCGGCGGGGTCGCCGATGCGGCCCAGTGCCATGGAGAAGCCGCGCTCGGTGTCGGTGCCGCGCCAGGCCTCCGCCGCGCGGCGCAGCCGGTCCAGTTCGGTGTCGCCGATGTCACGGACGCGCCGGACCCGGGTCTCGTAGCCGGACCGCTCGATGCGCTTGACCATCTGGCGCACATTGCGCATCGCGCGTCCGGCGAGCGAGAAATCCGCGACGTCCACCACCGCCTCGTCGCCCAGTTCGAGGGCGTCCAGGCCGGTCTCCCGGGTCCACACCTCGCCGCCCGTCTCGGAGCAGCCCATGACGGCGGGGGTCCAGGAGTGGGCCTTGGCCTCGTCCATGAAGCGCTCGATGGCGCCGGGCCAGGCCTCGACGTCCCCGATGGGGTCGCCGCTGGCGAGCATCACGCCGGAGACGACGCGGTAGGTGACCGCGGCCTTGCCGCTGGGGGAGAAGACGACCGCCTTGTCGCGCCGGAGCGCGAAGTGGCCGAGGGAGTCGCGGCCGCCGTGCCGCTCCAGCAGGGCCCGCAGCCGGGTCTCGTCCTCCTGCGTCAGCCGCGCGGCGGGGTGTTCGGGGCGCAGGGCGAAGTAGGCGGTGGTGACGGCGGTGAGCAGGCCCAGGGCGCCGAGGGAGCAGGCCACGGTCCAGGAGGTGGAGCCCTGGTAGTCCACCGGGCCCTCGAAGCCGAACAGGCCGTAGACGACGTGCGTGAGACGGTCGGCCACGCTCGGGTCGCCGACGGTGCGCCCGGGGTGGACGCTGACGACGACCAGCCCGAGGGCGAGGGAACCCGCGCTCATCAGGACGAAGTTGGCGAGCGCCCGCCAGCGGCTGCGGGGGTCGGGCAGGGCGGCGAACTCGTTGCGGTGGCGCAGCAGGGGCACCAGCAGGGCGACCGAGATGAGCATCCCGAGGACCGAGTGGCGGTACGCGAACTGCGCCAGCGCGCCGGCCGGCAGCAGCGCGACCGCGGCCCGCCACGCCCGGCGCTTGTGCCGTTTCAGCCCGTGCGCGAGCAGCAGCAGCAGCACCCCGGTGCTGAGCGAGAGGGCCGCGGCGAACGGGCCGAGCGCGCCGGGCAGCACCTCGGCCATGGTGTGCATACGGCTGTGGCGGAAGCGCGGGAAGACGCCCGCGGCGATGTCGAGGGCACCCACCAGGGCGCTCGCCCGGCCGACCAGGGTGGGGACGGCCTCGGGGCGCGGAGCGCGCAGGGCCCGCCGCGCCGCGCCCGGCCGGTCCACAACCGTGCCCGATATTTCCCCATCTATCCTGACTGGCATCGCATCCCGTGGTTCCGCGAGAGACCGTGATCCCGGTGCCCGATTCGGGCATCCGGCGACATTGCGCCCTCTAGGACGGTGTCCCGGGGACGGAGGTTCACTGCCCTTCGGAAAGCCGGGTCAAAGGCCCGGGAAAGCACGGGGCAAGTCCGCGCGGTGGCGCGTGGACGGTCCGCGGGCGCAGAGCGCAGGCAGGAAGACGGCCCATGGGTCTCACGAGCGACAAGGTGCTGGCCGCGGCGGTCGCGTGCGCCGTCCTGCTGTTCGCCGGCACGGTCCGGTGGTGGCCGCTGCTCGCCCCCCGCAGCCGGCGGGCCGTCGGCGGGCGCGTCGGCCTGCTGCTCGCCACCCAGCTGGCGCTCTGCGGCTGCCTGGGGCTCGCCCTCAACCAGGCCTTCGGCTTCTACGCGAGCTGGGCGGACCTGTTCGGCCGGGAGACCGGCCAGGGGGTGGTCGTCGACCACACGGGCGCCGGCGCCGGCGGGCCCCTGCGGGTGCTGTCCACGGCCCCGGTGCGCGGCGCGGGCGGTGCGGCGCCGGGCACGGCCGGGCAGCTCCACACGGTGGCCGTCACGGGCCGCACCACCCGCCTCACCGCACCCGCGTACGTCTACCTTCCGCCGGAGTACGTCCAGCCGCGCTACCGCACGCGTACGTTCCCCGTGGCCGTCGTGCTGACCGGCTACCCGGGAACCGCGCGGGCGCTGGTGGACAAGCTGGGCTACCCGGGGACGGCCCGGCGGCTGGCCGGGGACGGGCGGATGCAGCCGATGGTCCTGGTGATGCTGCGGCCCACGGTGGCGCCGCCGCGCGACACCGAGTGCGTGGACGTCCCCGGAGGGCCGCGCACGGAGACGTTCCTCGCCGAGGACCTCCCGGAGGCCGTGCTGGCCCACTACCGGGTGGGGGCCGCACCCGGCGGCTGGGGCGTCATCGGCGACTCCACCGGCGGCTACTGCGCGCTGAAGCTCGCCATGCACCACCCCGGGGTGTACGCCGCGGGCGCCGGCCTGTCGCCGTACTACCGGGCGGCGAGCGACCCCACGACCGGTGACCTCTTCCACGGCGACCGGAACCTGCGCGACCGCGCCGACCTGTGGTGGTGCCTGGCGCACGCGCCCGCGCCCGACACCTCGCTGCTCGTCGCCGGCAGCAGGACCGGGGAGGCCGGCTACGGCGACCTGCGGAAGTTCGTCGGGCGGGTGAAGGCCACGGGCACGACCCGGATCTCGTCCATCGTCCTGGACAGCGGCGGGCACAACTTCACCACGTGGCGGCGGGAGATCCCGGCGGCGCTGCAGTGGCTGAGCGGCCGGCTCAGCCACCGGTGACACCCGGCCGCCCCCGCAGGGCTGTCCCGAGTGGCGCGAACGTCTCGGGATGGCTGTGTTTTTGCGGTGCGGGGGCCCATGAAACGCCTACTCGCGGTAAGTTTCTGGCCATGCCACGTGGACGCCACCGCCATTCCCCGCCGCTGCACAGGCTGTTGCCCCCTTCGGCCATCGCCGGGGTCTCCCTGGTCTGCGCGCTGGGCCCCTGGGTGTTCTCCGGGACCGCCGCGCTGCGCACGCTGGCGGCGGCCGCCGCGGCGACGGCGGTCCTCGGCGCGGTCGTGATGCGCCGCTGGGACGTGCAGGCCGGCAAGCGGGTCGCCGAACTCACGCGCGCGCGGGCCGGCGACGAGTGGCGGTTCGAGGAACGGGTCGCCGAGCTGGAGACCGACCTCGAGGAGTCGCGCGAGCTGCGCGGCAAGCTCGAGCAGCGGCTGCGCGCCAAGCGCGCGGAACTGGCCGGGCTGCGCAACGAACACGCGGCGCTGCTGCGGCGGTACGCCACGGCGGAGACCGAGCGGGCCAGCGCCCTGGAGGGGCGCCGGCTGCTGGAGATCGAGGCGGCCGTGCCGGGGCCGCGCGAGCTGATGCCCGTGCCGGCCACGGGCACGGCGGCGGTGGGCACGGCGGCGAAGGACGCCCAGGCCGAGGACGCCAAGGTCAAGGACGCCAAGGCGGAGGACGCCAAGGCGGAGGAACCGGCCGCGACGGCGGCGCCCGAGGCGTCCGGTGGCGACGACGAGCCGCGGGCGGCCGGGGTGTTCTCCCCGGCCGGGTCGAAGCTGTTCCTGCGCGCCCAGCTGGCCCTGGCCCGGTTCGACGGCGGCCCGGCGGCCGGGGCCGGCGCGGCGGCTTCCGCCGCCGGCGACTCCGCCGGTGACTCCGCCGAGGGGGCCGGGGAGCCGGCCGCCAAAGGAGCGGACCGGGACGACCGGGTGAGGGGCACGGCCGACGGGGCCGCGCCGGAGGACGAGGCGCAGGGGCAGTCCGAGGCGGCCGGCGAGCACACGCGCGCGGCCGCCGCCACGACACCGCCCGCCAAGCCGGCCGGGCAGCAGCCCGCGGGACACTTCACGGTGCCGACCGCGGTGGCCGTCGTACCGGCCGCCGCGCCGGTGCGGCGCCCGGCCGCCGAGGGCGGGTTCGACTTCTTCGGGACACAGCAGGACGCCACCGCCGGGGCGCTGGACGCCGTGCAGAACGAGGACCTGGCGGACGTGGTCGGCCAGGAGGCGCTCGCGCTGCACAAGGCCGAGTCCGAGGCCGGGTTCAAGCCCGCGGACGCGGAGTCGCGCGCGGTGGGCCAGGTCATCGACCTGACGGCCCATGACGAGACCGAGCAGATCGACGTGCAGCGCCTGCGCGGCGCCGCCGCCTCCTGACGGACCCTCAAGAGGGCAGTCCCCAGGGACGCGGACGCCTCGCCCGCGGGCTCAGGCCATCCAGCGGTCCGGGCGGGCGTCGCGGCGGCCGGTGCGGGAGCGCTCCGCCTGGGCGTGCAGCAGCCGCACGGCCTCCTCGGCGTCCCGCAGGCGGGCCGTGACGGTCCGGCCGGCCCCCGTGTCCACGTGGACGTCGGCGAGCCGCCACAGGCGCTGCCAGGGCCCCTGGGTGAGCCGCACGCTCTGCACCTTGGCATGCGGGACCAGGGACAGACTGCGGCCCAGCAGACCGTGCCGGACGGCGAACACGGTGTCCGTGGCCGCGAACCCGTGGCCGCGCCACCACAGCGGCAGGCACCGCCAGGCCCGCCGGGGCGGCCGCGCCAGCACCGGCGGCACGCCGACGCCCGGCAGCACGCGCGCGAGGAGCGGCTCGGCGACCGCGCGCGGTGCCACCGGCAGCAGCACGGAGTTGTCGGAGCCGGCCACGTCGAGTTCCACCCGCACCCGGCCCGCCCCGCCTTCCGGCCTCCCCGCGCGCGGGGACCTGCGCCGCCACAGCAGCGGCTCCACGAGCCGCACGGCCTGCACCCGGCCCGGCGGCACCGTCTCGTGCGCCCGGTCCAGCAGCCCGCGGTCGATGCGCAGACCGTCCGGGGACTCGCCCACCGTCCAGTCGTACTCGGCGACGAACCGTCCCGCGCTGCTCGCCACGGCCGCGGTCAGCAGCGGCAGTCCGGCGGCGAGGACGGTCCACACGCTGTGGGTGGCGAGCCACAGCAGGGGCGGCACGACCAGCGCGGCGGTCAGTGAGCCCCAGGTGGCACCGGTCAGCGCCAGGGCGACCGCCAGCTCGCGCGGGGGCACCCGCAGCAGCTCGCGGGAGGGCGCCTCACCGACCTCGTGCGCCGTCTCGGGCGCGAACCCGGCGGCGCGCGCGAGCAGCTCCGCGCGCAGGGCCCGCGCGTCCTGCTCGCCCAGGAAGGCCAGTTCGTCCTTCTTGTCCGTGCCGACGACGTCGATGCGCAGCTTGGCGACGCCCGCCACGCGCGCGAGGAGGGGACGCGTGACGTCGATCGCCTGGATGCGCTCCAGCCGGATGTGGGCGGTGCGCCGGAACAGCAGACCGGTGCGGATGCGCAGTTCGGTGCCGGTGACCGAGAACCGGGTGAACCACCAGGACAGGAAGCCGTAGAGGGCGGCCACCGGGAGCAGCACGGCGAGCCCGCCCAGCAGCACGGCCGTGGTGAGCCGCGCCAGCTGCTCCTGGGCCTGGGCCGGGTCGTGCACCGCCCAGCCGACGAGGACGGCGACCGGTGCCCACGCCCGCCGCAACGGCGTCACCGGGTGCAGCCGGCGCTCCGCGGCCCGGACGGCCGCCCCGTCCCGCCCCGCCCCCTCGGCGGGCGCCTCGTCCCGCCCCGCCCCCTCGGTGGCGTCCCGGGCGCTCACAGGCCCGCCGACCGGGCCTCGCCCAGCTCGGTGAGCCGGTCGCGCAGCCGTTCCGCCTCGGCGGGGTCCAGGCCCGGGATGGTGGCGTCGCTCGCGGCGGCCGCCGTGTGCAGTTGCACCCGGGCCAGCCCGAAGTACCGTTCCACCGGCCCCGAGGTCACCTCCACCAGCTGCATCCGCCCGTACGGCACCACGGTCTCCTCCCGCCACAGCACCCCGCGGCTGATCAGCAGGTCGTCGGCGCGCTCGGCGTACCGCCAGGAACGCCAGTTGCGGCCCAGCAGGCGCCAGCACCACACGGCCGCGGCCGGCGGCAGCAGCGCGAAGGCGGCCCACGCGGGCCCCGTCAGCAGCCACAGCGGCACTCCCACGGCCAGGGCGGCGGCCCCCGCCCACGCCACCAGCAGCAGCCGGCGCATCCGCAGCAGTGCGGGCGGCAGCCCCCGCCACTGCGGCTCCGGCTGGGTCCCCCTCGTCCCGGCGACCGCCGGGCTCCCCGTATCCATGGGGCCAGCGTACGTAGGGGAGACTGGGGCCATGACGCCTACGACGGAGACCACGGTCGGGATCGGCGGTGCCACCGAGAGCACCGACATGGTGCTCAACATCGGGCCCCAGCACCCGTCCACGCACGGTGTGCTGCGGCTGCGGCTCGTGCTGGACGGTGAGCGCATCGTGCACGCGGAACCGGTCATCGGGTACATGCACCGGGGCGCGGAGAAGCTGTTCGAGGCGCGTGACTACCGGCAGATCATCATGCTCGCCAACCGCCACGACTGGCTGTCGGCGTTCTCCAACGAGCTGGGCGTGGTCCTCGCCGTGGAGCGGATGCTCGGCATGGAGGTCCCCCCGCGCGCGGTGTGGACGCGCACGCTGCTCGCCGAGCTGAACCGGGTGCTCAACCACCTGATGTTCCTGGGGTCCTACCCCCTGGAGCTGGGCGGGATCACCCCGGTGTTCTACGCGTTCCGGGAGCGCGAGGTGCTCCAGAACGTCATGGAGGAGGTCTCCGGCGGGCGCATGCACTACATGTTCAACCGCGTCGGCGGCCTCAAGGAGGACCTGCCGGCCGGATGGACCGGCCGCGCGCGTGCGGCCGTCGCCGCCGTGCGCTCCCGCATGGACGTCTTCGACGACCTGGTCCTGGGCAACGAGATCTTCCGGGGACGCACGCGGGGTGTCGGGGTACTCACCGCGGCGGCCGTGCACGCCTACGGGGTGAGCGGGCCCATCGCGCGTGCCTCGGGCGTCGACCTCGACCTGCGGCGCGACGAGCCCTACCTCGGCTACGCGGAGCTGGGGGACGTCCTGAAGGTGGTCACCCGCGGCGAGGGCGACTGCCTGGCCCGCTTCGAGTGCCTCCTGGAGCAGACCCACAACGCCCTGGACCTCGCCGACGCCGCCCTCGACCGGCTGGCGGACCTGCCGCCGGGGCCGATCAACCAGCGGCTGCCGAAGGTGCTGAAGGCGCCCGAGGGACACACCTACGCGTGGACCGAGAACCCGCTCGGCATCAACGGCTACTACCTGGTCAGCAAGGGCGACAAGACGCCGTACCGGCTGAAGCTGCGCTCGGCGTCGTACAACAACATCCAGGCGCTGACCGAGCTGCTCCCGGGGACGCTGGTGGCGGACATGGTGGCGATCCTGGGGTCGATGTTCTTCGTGGTCGGGGACATCGACAAGTAGGGCCCACGGGCCGGCCGGGAGGCCCCCGGGGTCACCCCAGCGGCTGGGCGATCCCGACGGGCCGCAGCAGCCAGCCGAAGTCGCCGAGGCCGCCCGCCGCCGTCAGCTCGGCGGCCTCCCCGGCGCCGGCGAGGGCGCGGACGTAGGCCGAGGGGTCGGTGGAGGCCAGGGCGAGCGGGGGGCGCGTGCCCTCGACGCCCAGGCGCCGCAGCGCCTCGCGCTGCGGCAGCAGCAGGGCACCGCCGGTCCCGGTCCCGGGCGGCGGGGGCAGCGCCGCGCAGGCGTCCAGGGCGACGTGCGCCGTGATGTCGCAGGACCCGTCCGGCACGGGCGCCGTCTCGCGGCCCTCCCGGAAGCCGGTGAGCGTCCCGAACGGCGGGCGCGCGTCCGCGGTGTGGGCGTAGTCCACGGCCACCGCGAGCCCCCGTGCCACGCTCGACACCGCCGACGCCCACGCCGTGTCCCGGGGCAGCCCGATCTCCGCGCGCAGGCCCTCCTCGGGCGGCAGCGGCCACCACCGGGCCAGCCACCGCGCCGCCGCCCCCGTCACAGCCTCCCCGAGCCGTTCGCTGCCGTCGTCCCCGACGAGCACCAGCCGGGGCACGCCCGCGGAGTCGACCTCGGCGACGTCGACCGGCACGTTGTCCAGCCACTCGTTGGCGAACAGCAGCCCGGTGATGTCCGCGGGGGGCGCGTCCAGCCAGGCGATCCGCGGGTCCAGGCGCTCGGGGCGGCCGGCGAGCTCCACGGCGTACGCCCGCGTACGGGTGGCCACGGAGGCGGGCAGCGCGGCGAGCACGCCGGTGACCAGCTCGCCGCGCCCCGCCGCCATGTCGACGAAGTCCAGCACCGCGGGCCGCCCCAGCGCCTCGTCGACCCGGCACAGCAGCCGGGCCACGGCGCCGGCGAACAGCGGCGAGGCGTGCACCGACGTGCGGAAGTGCCCCGCCGGGCCCTCGGGCCGCCGGTAGAAGCCGCGCGGCCCGTACAGGGCGTCCTGCGCCGCCGCCCGCCAGCCCCGCCCCGTGCCGTCCGTCGTCGTGTGCGCCACCCGGCCAGCGTAGGGGAACCGGTGATCACGGCCTCCACCTTGCGGAGTACACGGGCCGGACCCGGATCGGCCCTCCGGTTGACCCCTGCACGCATCGCGCGTCCCTACGCTGGGTTACGTGCAGCGCCTCTATGACTTCCTCCGCAGACACCCGACCGGGGTCGACGTCTTCTGGGCCGTCGTCCTGCTCGGGCTCTCCTGCGTGAGCGTGACGAGCGTCAACGGGGCGCCGGACCACCACGGCTCGGTCCCGGCCGCCCTGGCCGTCTCCGCCGTCCTCAGCGCCGTCGTGGCGCTGCGCCGCCGGCTCCCCGAGCAGATGCTGGTGCTGGCCCTCGTGACCGGGCTGGCCCAGCTGGTGCTGGACGTCGGGACGACCGTAGCCGACTTCGCCCTGCTGGTGATCACCTACACGGTCGCCGCGGTCGGCGCGCGCTGGGCGTCCCGGCTGGCCCTGGCCACCGGCCTGTGCGCGGCCACCCTGGCCCAGATCCGCTGGCCGGCCCACGAGTCGAGCCTGCTGGGGAACATCGCCATAGCGGTGTTCCAGACGGTGCCGTTCGCCCTCGCCTGGGTGCTCGGCGACTCCATGCGCACCCGCCGCGCCTACTTCGCGCAGCTGGAGGAGCGCGCCACGCGCCTGGAGAAGGAGCGCGAGGCGCAGTCCAAGGTGGCGGTGGCCGCCGAGCGGGCCCGTATCGCGCGCGAGCTGCACGACGTGGTCGCGCACAACGTGTCGGTCATGGTGGTGCAGGCCGACGGCGCCGCCTACGTCCTGGACTCCGCGCCCGACCAGGCGCGCAAGGCCCTGGAGACGATCTCCTCCACCGGCCGCCAGGCCCTCGCCGAGATGCGCCGCCTGCTGGGCGTGCTGCGCACCGGGGAGCACCAGGAGGGCGGCGAGTACGTGCCGCAGCCCGACGTCGAGCAGATCGACGACCTGGTCGAGCAGTGCCGCAGCTCCGGTCTCCCGGTCGACTTCAAGGTCGAGGGCACCCCCCGGCCGCTGCCCAGCGGTGTCGAGCTGACCGCCTACCGCATCGTGCAGGAGGCGCTGACCAACACCCGCAAGCACGGCGGCCCGAACGCGGGGGCGAGCGTCCGGCTGGTGTACTTCGACGACGGGCTCGGCCTGCTCGTGGAGGACGACGGCAAGGGCGCCCCGCACGAGCTGTACGAGGAGGGCGGCGCCGACGGCTGCGGGCACGGCCTGATCGGCATGCGCGAGCGGGTCGGCATGGTCGGCGGCACCCTGGACGCGGGACCGCGTCCGGGCGGAGGATTCCGCATCAGCGCGCTGCTCCCGCTCAAAGCGGCGCACTGATGCCCGCGCACGCCCCCCGTTGACACCTGTACATCCCCTCGTTGACCCCTGTACAGCGACTGACACCCGTAGCTCGAATGGAAGAGGACCGATGCCGATCCGCGTGATGCTCGTCGACGACCAGGTGCTGCTGCGCACCGGGTTCCGGATGGTGCTCGCCGCCCAGCCGGACATGGAGGTCGTCGCGGAGGCGGGCGACGGCGTGGAGGCCCTCCAGGTGCTGCGCGCGACGGCGGTCGACGTGATCCTGATGGACGTGCGCATGCCGAAACTGGACGGTGTGGAGGCCACCCGCCGCATCTGCCTGGAGCCCGAGCCGCCCAAGGTGCTGATCCTGACCACCTTCGACCTCGACGAGTACGCCTTCTCGGGGCTGAAGGCGGGCGCCTCCGGCTTCATGCTCAAGGACGTGCCGCCCGGCGACCTGCTGGCCGCCATCCGCTCGGTGCACAGCGGCGACGCCGTCGTCGCGCCCTCCACCACGCGCCGGCTGCTGAACCGCTTCGCGCCGATGCTGCCCGCCACCGGCGGCGAGCCCCGGCACAAGGAGCTGGAACGCCTCACCGAGCGCGAGCGCGAGGTCATGATGCTGGTCGCCCAGGGCCTGTCCAACGGGGAGATCGCGGCCCGCCTGGTGCTGTCCGAGGCGACGGTGAAGACCCACGTCGGCCGCATCCTGACCAAGCTCGGCCTGCGCGACCGGGTGCAGGTGGTGGTGCTGGCCTACGAGACCGGCCTGGTGCGGGCGGGCGGGCACGGCTGAGACCGGGCCCCCGCGGTGACACCGCCGCCCGCCGGTCCGGTCAGCCCCCTGCGGGCGGCCCGGCCTCTGTGGGCAGCCGTGCCACGAACTCCCCGACGGCGTCCCGCACGTCGCCGGCCGTCCACTCCAGGCCGGCGCCGCGCACGGACACCTCGGTGACGGCCAGGCCGGGACCGCTCCGCTGCCAGCCCCCGGCGAACAGCAGCGTGCCCGTCTCCTCGGCCTGGCGCAGCGCGGCCTCCGCGAGCACGTCGGGGTCGTACGGCAGCCAGACCTGGAACTCGTGGGTGTGCGGCTGCCCGGGGTGCACGCGCGCCCACGCCACGCCCGCCCCGGCGAACCCCTCCCGCAGCGCGGCGGCCACCACGCGAGCGTGCCGCACGTAGGCGGGCAGCCGGGGCAGTTCGCGCTCCAGCCCGACGAGCGCCGACAGGGCCGTGGGGAACTGCTGGTAGACCATGCCGCCGTAGCGGTGGCGCCAGGTCCTGGCCTCCTCCACCAGGGTCCGCGGCCCGGCGAGCACGGCGCCGCCGAGACCGGCGAGGGACTTGTAGAACGAGACGTACACGCTGTCCGCCAGGGCCGCGATCTCGTCCAGGGGGCGGCCGAAGTGGACGGTGGACTCCCACAGGCGCGCGCCGTCGAAGTGCACCACGGCGTCCCGGTCCCGCGCGGCCGCGACGACCGCGGTCAGCTCCTCCCAGGTGGGCAGGACGAACCCGGCGTCCCGGAGGGGCAGTTCCAGCATCAGCGCCCCGAAGGGCTCCTCGAAGTCGCGTATCTCCTGGGCCGTGGGCAGCCGGGGTTCACTCGTCACGTGCACCGGGCGCAGGCCGCTGACCCGGCTGAAGGCGTTGCGTTCGTGCACCTCGGGGTGGGCGAGGGGGTGCAGGGCCACCGTGGGGTTCCCGGTGCGGGCCGCCCAGCAGCGCAGCGCCACCTGCTGGGCCATCGTGCCGGTCGGGAAGAAGACGGCGGCCTCGGTGCCCAGCAGCGCCGCGACGCGCTCCTCCAGGGCGGACACGATCCGGTCGCCGTAGGCGTCCGCCTGGTCGTCCAGGTCGTACACCTCCGGCCCCGCCTCCAGCAGCAGCTCCAGCCGCTCGCGGATGGTGCCCCGGGCGCCGCCGCGGGACAGCGTGCGCCGGGCCTGCCGGAACGCGGCCAGCCGCCGCTCGCGCAGCTCGAGCGGCGCCGGCCGCCCGCCACCCCCTCCTGCCGGTCGCGCCGGTCCGGCCGGTTCCGTCGCCCGTCCGGCCGTGTGCTGCGTCGCCTGATCCGCCGTATCGCTCATGCGGGGATCATGCCGTGCGCCCGCGCCCGACGGCACCGGCATTTCCACCGGAGAAACCCACAGCCTGTGGACGAACCACCGCCCCTCGCCCGATAGCGTTAACATGACGAGAAATCGTCCGGTACCCAGAGCGGACTGGAACGGGAAGGCCGCCGTCGCGTGAGTACAGTCCACCAGCCAGACCTCAGGGACCGCCCCGCGCGGCTCACCGTCGGCGTCGTCGGCGCCGGACGGGTGGGCCCCGCGCTCGCCGCGTCCCTCCAGCTCGCCGGGCACCGCCCGGTGGCCGCCTCGGGCGTCTCCGACGCCTCCCGGCGGCGCGCCGAGCAGATGCTGCCGGACGTCCCGCTCGTCCCGCCCGCCGAGGTGCTCCAGCGCGCCGACCTGGTGCTCCTCACCGTCCCCGACGACGCCCTGCCCGGCCTCGTCCAGGGCCTCGCCGACACCGGTGCCGTACGGCCCGGGCAGCTGCTGGTGCACACCTCCGGGCGGTACGGCGCCGGCGTGCTCGACCCCGCCCTGCGCGCGGGCGCGCTGCCGCTGGCCCTGCACCCGGCGATGACCTTCACCGGCACCCCCGTCGACGTCCAGCGGCTGGCCGGCTGCTCCTTCGGCGTCACCGCGCCCGAGGAGCTGCGGCTGGCCGCCGAGGCCCTGGTCATCGAGATGGGCGGCGAGCCGGAGTGGATCGCCGAGGAGAACCGCCCGCTCTACCACGCGGCCCTGGCCCTGGGCGCCAACCACCTGGTGACCCTGGTCGCCCAGTCCATGGAGCTGCTGCGCACGGCCGGCGTCGAGGCCCCCGACCGGATGCTCGGCCCGCTGCTCGGCGCCGCCCTGGACAACGCCCTGCGCTCCGGTGACGCGGCCCTGACCGGCCCCGTCGCCCGCGGGGACGCCGGCACGGTCGCCGCGCACGTCACCGAGTTGCGCCGGCACGCCCCGCAGACCGTGGCGGGCTATCTGGCGATGGCCCGCGCGACCGCCGACCGCGCCCTGGCCCACGGGCTGCTGAAGCCGGAACTCGCCGAGGACCTCCTCGGGGTGCTGGCCGACGGCGCCGCCGGGGACGCCCGATGAACCGGCCCGGCCCCACCACCTCGCAGGAGGGCCGCCCGGTGACGCGCGTGCCCGGGAACGGAGACCGCCGATGACCACCGCCCTGCTGAGCACCGCCGACGAGCTGCACGCGCGCGTGCGGGAGGGCCGCCGGGCCGTCGTGATGACGATGGGCGCCCTGCACGAGGGCCACGCCACGCTGATCCGCTCGGCGCGCGAGATCGCCGGCCCCGGCGGCGAGGTCGTCGTCACCGTCTTCGTCAACCCCCTCCAGTTCGGCGCCGGTGAGGACCTCGACCGCTACCCGCGCACCCTGGACGCCGATCTGAAGCTCGCCGGGGAGTCCGGCGCCGACGCCGTGTTCGCACCCTCCGTGGACGAGGTCTACCCGGGCGGCGCACCGCAGGTGCGGATCACCGCGGGGCCCATGGGCGAGCGCCTCGAGGGCGCCTCCCGGCCCGGTCACTTCGACGGGATGCTCACCGTCGTCGCCAAGCTGCTGCACCTCACCCGCCCGGACACCGCCCTCTTCGGCCAGAAGGACGCCCAGCAGCTGGCCCTGATCCGCCGCATGGTGCGCGACCTGAACTTCGGCGTCGACATCGTCGGCGTGCCCACCGTGCGCGAGGAGGACGGCCTGGCCCTCTCCAGCCGCAACCGCTACCTCTCCGCCCGCGAGCGCCGTACCGCCCTCGCGCTGTCCCGGGCCCTGTTCGCGGGCCGCGACCGGCACGCCGCGCAGGAGGCGCTGCGCGCGCGGGCGCTGGAGGTGCCCGCCACGCACGCGCGTGCCGAGGCGCTGAGCGCCATAGGCGAGTCCCGAGCGGCGGCCGACGCGCACGCCGTCGCCAAGGCGGCGCCCGGCGGTCCCGCGGCCGTCCGCGCGGCCGCCCGCCAGGTCCTCGACGAGGCGCTGCGCCTCGACCCGCCGCTCACGCTGGACTACCTCGCCCTGGTCGACCCGTCCGACTTCACCGAGATCGGCCCCGACCACACCGGGGAGGCCGTCCTGGCCGTCGCCGCCCGGGTCGGCGCCACCCGGCTGATCGACAACATCCCCCTCACCTTCGGATCCTTCGGAGCCGCCTCGTGACCAGCACAGGCATACGACTGCACGCCCCCGCCCCCGGGTGGTCCATCTCGGCGGACGTGGTGGTCGTCGGCTCCGGGGTCGCCGGGCTGACCGCGGCGCTGCGCTGCGAGGCCGCGGGCCTGAGCACCGTCGTGGTCACCAAGGCCCGCCTCGACGACGGCTCCACGCGCTGGGCGCAGGGCGGCATCGCGGCCGCCCTCGGCGAGGGCGACACCCCCGAGCAGCACCTGGACGACACCCTGGTCGCGGGCGTGGGCCTGTGCGACGAGGAGGCCGTACGGATCCTCGTCACCGAGGGACCCGACGCGGTGCGGCGGCTCATCGAGACGGGCGCCCACTTCGACGAGTCCGCGGAAGGCGGCCTGGAACTCACCCGCGAGGGCGGCCACCACCGCCGCCGCATCGCGCACGCCGGCGGCGACGCCACCGGCGCGGAGATCTCCCGGGCGCTCGTGGAGGCGGTACGCACGCGGGGGCTGCGCACGATCGAGAACGCGCTCGTGCTGGACCTGCTGACGGATGCGGACGGCCGGACGGCCGGGATCAGCCTGCACGTCATGGGCGAGGGCCAGCACGACGGCGTGGGCGCCGTGCACGCCCCGGCGGTCGTCCTCGCCACCGGCGGCATGGGCCAGGTGTTCTCCGCCACGACCAACCCGGCGGTGTCGACCGGTGACGGCGTCGCCTTGGCGCTGCGCGCGGGCGCGGAGGTCAGTGACCTGGAGTTCGTCCAGTTCCACCCGACCGTGCTGTTCCTCGGCGCCGACGCCGAGGGCCAGCAGCCGCTGGTCTCCGAGGCGGTGCGCGGCGAGGGCGCCCACCTGGTCGACGGCGACGGCGTGCGCTTCATGGTGGGGCAGCACGAACTGGCCGAGCTGGCGCCCCGGGACATCGTCGCCAAGGGCATCACGCGGCGGATGCAGGAGCAGGGCGCCGCCCACATGTACCTCGACGCCCGGCACTTCGGCGCCGAGATGTGGGAGCACCGCTTCCCCACCATCCTGGCCGCCTGCCGCGCCAACGGCATCGACCCGGTGACCGAGCCCGTACCGGTCGCCCCGGCCGCGCACTACGCCTCCGGAGGCGTCCGCACCGACGCCCACGGCCGCACCACCGTGCCCGGCCTGTACGCGTGCGGCGAGGTCGCCTGCACCGGCGTGCACGGCGCCAACCGGCTGGCCTCCAACTCGCTGCTGGAGGGCCTGGTCTACGCCGAGCGCATCGCCGCGGACATCGCCGCCGGCCACGCGGGCGACGGCCTGCACGCACGCGTGCCCGCGCCGGTCCCGCAGCCCGGGGAGCCCGCGCACCCGCTGCTCGCCCCCGAGGCCCGCTTCGCCATCCAGCGGATCATGACCGAGGGCGCGGGCGTGTTGCGCTCGGCGCACTCCCTCGCCACCGCGGCCGAGCAGCTCCAGCGGCTGCACGCCGAGGCCCGCGGCGCCCTGGAGGAGAACGGCAAGACGGCCGAACCGGGTGTCGACACCTGGGAGGCCACCAACCTGCTGTGCGTGGCCCGTGTCCTGGTGGCCGCCGCGCAGCGGCGCGAGGAGACCCGCGGCTGCCACTGGCGCGAGGACCGCGCCGAGCGCGACGACACCCACTGGCGGCGCCACATCGTCGTACGGCTGAATCCGGACCGCTCGCTGGCCGTACGCACCACGGACACCGCAGACTTCCCCCCTACCCGGCAAGACCAGCGCCCCCAGGAGCAGTGACAGACGTGAGCACCGACGACCTTCCCCTCGCCCCGTCCGGCGGTTGCGGCGACGGCTGCGCCTGCGGCGCGGACGGCGACGAGGGCGCCGAGGAATACGTGGAGTGCGGGCTCGACCCCGCGCTCGCCCAGCTCCTGGCCGACGCCGGACTCGACCCCGTCGAGGTCGAGGACATCGCCAACCTCGCCATCCAGGAGGACCTGGACCACGGCGTGGACGTGACGACCGTCGCGACCATCCCCGAGGAGGCGGTGGCCACCGCCGACTTCACCGCGCGCGAGGCCGGCGTGGTGGCGGGCCTGCGGGTCGCCGAGGCCGTGCTGTCCGTGGTCGCCACCGACGAGTTCGAGGTCGAGCGGCACGTGGAGGACGGCGACCGGGTGGCGGCCGGGCAGAAGCTGCTGTCGGTCACCACCCGCACCCGCGACCTGCTGACCGCCGAGCGCAGCGCGCTCAACCTCCTGTGCCGCCTGTCCGGCATCGCGACGGCCACGCGCGCGTGGGCGGACGCCCTGGAGGGCACCGAGACGAAGGTCCGCGACACCCGCAAGACCACGCCCGGCCTGCGGTCGCTGGAGAAGTTCGCCGTGCGCTGCGGCGGCGGCGTCAACCACCGCATGTCGCTGTCCGACGCGGCCCTGGTCAAGGACAACCACGTGGTGGCCGCCGGCGGCGTGGGCCAGGCCTTCAAGGCCGTGCGGGAGGCGTTCCCGGACCTGCCGATCGAGGTCGAGGTCGACACCCTGCACCAGCTGCGCGAGGTCGTCGACGCGGGCGCCGACCTGATCCTGCTGGACAACTTCACGCCGCTGGAGTGCGAGGAGGCCGTCGCCGTCGTCCACGGGCGGGCGCTGCTGGAGGCGTCGGGCCGGCTGACCCTGGACAACGCCCGGGCGTACGCGGACACCGGTGTCGACTTCCTGGCCGTCGGTGCCCTCACCCACTCCGCGCCGATCCTGGACATCGGCCTGGACCTGCGCGAGGCGGAGTAACGGCCATGCTCCTCACGATCGACGTCGGCAACACGCACACCGTCCTCGGCCTCTTCGACGGCGAGGACATCGTCGAGCACTGGCGCATCTCCACGGACGCGCGCCGCACGGCGGACGAGCTGGCGGTGCTGCTCCAGGGCCTGATGGGCATGCACCCGCTGCTCGGCGAGGAGCTGGGCGACGGCATCGACGGCATCGCCATCTGCGCGACCGTCCCCTCGGTGCTGCACGAGCTGCGCGAGGTCACCCGGCGCTACTACGGCGACGTGCCCGCGGTGCTGGTCGAGCCGGGCGTGAAGACGGGCGTGCCGATCCTCACCGACAACCCCAAGGAGGTCGGCGCCGACCGGATCATCAACGCGGTCGCGGCCGTCGAGCTGTACGGCGGCCCGGCGATCGTCGTGGACTTCGGCACGGCGACCACCTTCGACGCGGTCTCCGCGCGCGGGGAGTACGTCGGCGGGGTCATCGCCCCCGGTATCGAGATCTCCGTGGAGGCGCTCGGCGTCAAGGGTGCGCAGCTGCGCAAGATCGAGGTGGCGCGGCCGCGCAGCGTGATCGGCAAGAACACGGTCGAGGCCATGCAGGCGGGCATCGTGTACGGGTTCGCCGGGCAGGTCGACGGCGTGGTGGGCCGGATGGCCCGGGAGCTGGCCGGGGACCGCGACGAGGTGACGGTCATCGCGACCGGCGGACTCGCCCCGATGGTGCTGGGCGAGTCCTCGGTGATCGACGAGCACGAGCCGTGGCTGACGCTCATCGGCCTGCGGCTGGTCTACGAGCGCAACGTCTCCCGCATGTGAGCCGGGCCGCGCGGCTTCCGGGACCGGCCTCACCGGCCCTGGAAGCCCCGCGGCCTCGCGTCCAGCCGGGTGGCGCATCCGCGCCACACCCGCTTCCTGTGCCGGGTTTGTCTGATTAGCGCGTACGGTCGGCCCATGCCCACGCCATACGGATCCCGCGGCGGCATGGCGTTCGGCGTGGAGGAGCTGCGTGTGCTCCGCCGCGCCCTCGCCCTCGCCCTTCACCCCGGCCCCGCCACCGCCGACGACGTCCAGGACTGTCTCCGGCTCGCCGGCTCGCTCGACGAGGCGATGCGCGAGGGGGTCCGGCTGCGCGCCTTCCTGGTGGCCGACCTCGCCCGCTACCGCGCCGCCCTGCCGGGCAGCGCGGCGGGGTACCTCACGCTCCTGGAAGAGGCGCTGGGCGCCGGGCACCGCCCCACCTCCGACGACCTGGCCGCCCTGGGGGCCCTGAGCGGCAGCCCCGCCGCCGCGGCGCTCCTGGAGCGCTGCCAGGGGCTCGCCGAGCGGGACGTGCGGGCACGCTTCGCGCAGGGCGCCCGGAAGGTCCCCGCGCCCGCCGTGCCCGCCTGCCGCACCCGGCTGCTGGCCCTGCCGGGCGGCGCGGCGGCGGCCGAGCCGGGCAAGCCGGCCCGGCGGCCCGGGGCCGAACCCGCCCGCGAGCCGGCCCGGGAACCCGCCGGCAAGCCCGCGGGCCGCCCCGGCGGTGAACCCGACGCACCCAAGCGCCCCATCCCCACCCCCGGCGAGGTCTTCCCCCGCGGCAAGCCCGCCCCGCAGTCGCCCAGCGAGCCCCGGGAGCTGGCCGCGGGCTGAGAGCGGCCGTCCGGGGGGCGACGGGGGCGGTTCGCCCACCCCGGCCCCATTCGCCCGGTCCGCCGTGGCTACCCTGAGGGCATGGACTACGTCTCCGCGCTCGTGCCCCCCATCGTGATGGCCGCGTTGTTCATCGCCGTGGTGAGAGTGATCGTGAAATCCCAGGGCGGTGCCGCCAAGACCAAGGAGGACGCCGCCGTGGACGCCGTCCTCGCGCGCGCGGAGGGCACCCGGCAGACCTCCACCGGCCAGGACACCGCCTGACCTGCCGCGTCCGGCACCGGCGGCGCCCCCGAACGGGGGGCTGACCGCCTGCCGGTCCCGCGGTCCTCCGTGGCGTACGACCCCGCGCGCGCACCTGCGCTTTCGGGTCGTACGCCCTTTTTGTTCCTGTTTGTCGCGGAAACCGCCCGTCCGGCAGGCCATTGACCGGATCTCCCACTATTGTGCTGAGCGTGCCTCGCCCATTGGGAGAACTCGAAGACGCGGTCATGACGCGGGTGTGGAAGTGGAACCGCCCGGTGACCGTTCGAGAAGTCCTGGAAGACCTTCAGCGGGAACGGTCCATCGCCTACACCACGGTGATGACCGTTTTGGACAATCTCCATCAGAAGGGCTGGGTCCGCCGCGAGGCGGAAGGGCGGGCCTATCGATATGAGGCCGTCTCGACGCGGGCCGCCTACGCCGCCGCCCTGATGAACGACGCCTGGTCGCAGAGCGACAACCCGGCGGCCGCACTCGTCGCCTTCTTCGGGATGATGAGCGACGAACAGCGCCAGGCCCTCAGGGACGCCGTACGCATCGTCCAGGGCCCGGAACCCGCCCAGCCCCCACCGCCGGAAACCGCGCAAGGCGAACAGCACAACCCCGGCTCCCCCGGGACCGGCGACGGGCGATAGCGTCCGCTCATGTCCGCAGAGCGCACCGAAGTCTCCGCAAAAGCCATCACCGTCCGGCGGGCCAGGACCGGCGATGTCCCGGCCGTGCGCCGCCTCCTCGACACCTACGTCCGCGGCCGCATCCTGCTCGACAAAGCCACGGTCACCCTTTACGAGGACATCCAGGAGTTCTGGGTCGCCGAACGCGACGACAACGCCGAGGTGGTGGGCTGCGGCGCACTGCACGTCATGTGGGAAGACCTCGCAGAAGTCCGCACTCTCGCGGTGAAGCCGGGCCTGCAGGGCGCCGGCGTCGGCCACCAGTTGCTGGAGAAGTTGCTGCACACCGCGCGCTGGCTGGGCGTGCGCCGGGTTTTCTGCCTGACCTTCGAAGTGGACTTCTTCGGCAAGCACGGCTTCGTCGAGATCGGTGAGACGCCCGTCGACACCGATGTGTACGCGGAGCTGTTGCGTTCCTATGACGAGGGCGTCGCGGAGTTCCTCGGTCTCGAACGAGTGAAACCGAACACCTTGGGCAACAGCCGGATGCTTCTGCATCTGTGATCGTCATTGAACGGGTGGCCTATGTCCGAAACGCGCATGTTTCCGGGCCGGGGCGGGCCCCTGAGTCTCTCCCAGGGGTTTGTGTTTTTCCCGCAAAAGCGGTTTGCTTTCCGCGTACTGCAGTACTGCATATAACAGGGGGCGGCGAAACGGCGGACGCCGCAGACCCCCGGCCCTCACGTTATCGATGAAAGGAAATGCGGTGGCACAGAAGGTTCAGGTCCTTCTTGTCGACGACCTCGACGGCGGCGAGGCGGACGAGACCGTGACGTTCGCGCTGGACGGCAAGACGTACGAGATCGATCTCACGACTGCCAATGCGGACAAGCTGCGCAGCCTTCTCGACCCTTATGTCAAGGGTGGTCGTCGCACCGGAGGCCGCGCCTCGGGCGGGCGCGGAAAGGTCCGTGCCGCTTCCGGCGGCAGCCAGGACACCGCGCAGATCCGCGCCTGGGCCAAGGAGAACGGCCTCGAGGTCAACGACCGCGGCCGCGTTCCGGCGTCCATCCGCGAGGCCTACGAGAAGGCCAACGGCTGATTCCGCGCGGCGGCGGGCGGCCCGGTGCGTACGCGCCGCAGCCGGATGCGGTGGCAGCGCGTGGCCACCGTGTCCACCAGCCGTACCAGGTCGGGGGCGCTCGTGGTGCCTCCCAGCGCCGACAGCGTCGGCAGCGAGGCCTCGACCTCGCACCCCGGCTCGGGGGGCCGCAGCCATACGGCGGCCCCCTGGTGCACGGCGTCGGTGACCGGCCCGGCGCCGGTCCGCCGGGCCCCGGTGACGGGCCGCCCGGGCGCGGCCGGTGCCTCGACGTGTCCCCCGGCGCCCACGGCCCGCAGGTCCAGGGCCAGCGTGCCCCACTCCAGCCATTCCAGCAGTCCCGGCAGCTCCTCGGCGCTGCCCGCGGCCACCAGCAGCAGCATCCGGTCGCCCCGCACGGCCACCGGAGAGCCCGGCGCCAGGTGCCTGAGCGCCCCGGCGCCCGCCTCGGCCGGCACCTCCAGGACGTCGAAGCGCACACCCGTGACGAGTCCGGGCGGCGAACCGGGCACGGTCGGCCATCCCAGCACGTTCTCGTAGAAGAGCCGGGCGCAGTCCGCCGGCTCCGCCGGAGGGCGACCGCCGTCCGGACCGCCGCGAGCGTCCCGGTCGGGTGACCGACGGGGGAAGGGAACCGAGGGGGTCATGTCGACCGTGCCAGCCATGCCCGTGCAACCGCCGGAGCACCGCCCGGGTTACGCTGGGTGTTCCCGTGCCTGCGCACAGTTCCGGAACAGGGGGCGCAAGGGGGTCCGGGGAGGCGCGACGTTGTTCGCCCATAGCGGAGGGAACCGGTGCGCGCGGCATGGACTGTCCGTGCGTGCGGGTAAGACATCCCTAGTGGGAGGGGGCGACACGCAGTTCGGGCCGTCTCACGTTCGCCATCGGCGTACTGGCGAGTGGGGTAACTGCCTGGCCTGCGGGAACATCGTCTCGCACCATCGGGTTGGAGCAGATGTCGGCGTTCGGGGTCAGGAGGCCATCGACGGTGTCGGCAGTTGGAATGAGCGGTCCCCGCTTGCGGGACTAAGCTGCGGAAGGACAGGGAGGGGAAGTTCCCCCCACTGCCTGACCGCTCTGAGGAGCGATTAACGATGTTCGAGAGGTTCACCGACCGCGCGCGGCGGGTTGTCGTCCTGGCTCAGGAAGAAGCCCGGATGCTCAACCACAACTACATCGGCACCGAGCACATCCTCCTGGGCCTGATCCACGAGGGTGAGGGTGTCGCCGCCAAGGCCCTTGAGAGCCTCGGGATTTCGCTCGAGGCGGTCCGCCAGCAGGTGGAGGAGATCATCGGCCAGGGCCAGCAGGCCCCGTCCGGGCACATTCCCTTCACCCCCCGTGCCAAGAAGGTCCTGGAGCTGTCGCTCCGCGAGGCCCTTCAGCTGGGTCACAACTACATCGGCACGGAGCACATCCTGCTCGGCCTGATCCGCGAGGGCGAGGGCGTCGCCGCCCAGGTCCTGGTCAAGCTGGGCGCTGATCTGAACCGTGTGCGGCAGCAGGTGATCCAGCTGCTCTCCGGTTACCAGGGCAAGGAGACCGCCACCGCCGGCGGGCCTGCCGAGGGCACCCCCTCGACGTCCCTGGTCCTCGACCAGTTCGGCCGGAACCTCACCCAGGCCGCTCGTGAGTCCAAGCTCGACCCGGTCATCGGGCGCGAGAAGGAGATCGAGCGGGTCATGCAGGTGCTGTCCCGCCGTACCAAGAACAACCCGGTGCTGATCGGTGAGCCCGGCGTCGGCAAGACCGCCGTCGTCGAGGGCCTCGCCCAGGCGATCGTCAAGGGCGAGGTGCCCGAGACCCTCAAGGACAAGCACCTCTACACGCTGGACCTCGGCGCCCTGGTCGCCGGTTCCCGCTACCGCGGTGACTTCGAGGAGCGCCTGAAGAAGGTGCTCAAGGAGATCCGCACCCGCGGCGACATCATCCTGTTCATCGACGAGCTGCACACGCTGGTCGGTGCGGGTGCCGCCGAGGGCGCCATCGACGCGGCCTCGATCCTGAAGCCGATGCTGGCCCGCGGTGAGCTGCAGACCATCGGCGCGACCACGCTGGACGAGTACCGCAAGCACCTGGAGAAGGACGCGGCCCTGGAGCGCCGCTTCCAGCCCATCCAGGTCGCGGAGCCGTCCCTGCCGCACACGATCGAGATCCTCAAGGGCCTGCGCGACCGCTACGAGGCGCACCACCGCGTCTCGATCACGGACGAGGCGCTGGTCCAGGCCGCCACCCTGGCCGACCGGTACATCTCGGACCGCTTCCTGCCGGACAAGGCGATCGACCTGATCGACGAGGCCGGTTCCCGGATGCGCATCCGCCGGATGACCGCGCCGCCGGACCTGCGCGAGTTCGACGAGAAGATCGCGGGTGTCCGCCGGGACAAGGAGTCCGCGATCGACTCGCAGGACTTCGAGAAGGCCGCCTCCCTGCGCGACAAGGAGAAGCAGCTCCTGGCCGCCAAGGCCAAGCGGGAGAAGGAGTGGAAGGCCGGCGACATGGACGTCGTCGCCGAGGTCGACGGCGAGCTGATCGCCGAGGTCCTCGCCACGGCCACCGGCATCCCGGTCTTCAAGCTGACCGAGGAGGAGTCCAGCCGCCTGCTCCGCATGGAGGAGGAGCTGCACAAGCGGGTCATCGGCCAGGTCGACGCCGTCAAGGCGCTGTCCAAGGCGATCCGCCGTACCCGCGCCGGTCTGAAGGACCCCAAGCGTCCGGGTGGCTCGTTCATCTTCGCCGGCCCGTCCGGTGTGGGTAAGACGGAGCTGTCCAAGGCGCTGGCGGAGTTCCTCTTCGGTGACGAGGACGCGCTGATCTCCCTCGACATGTCGGAGTTCAGCGAGAAGCACACGGTCTCCCGTCTCTTCGGCTCGCCCCCCGGTTACGTGGGCTACGAGGAGGGCGGCCAGCTGACCGAGAAGGTCCGCCGCAAGCCGTTCTCCGTGGTCCTGTTCGACGAGGTCGAGAAGGCCCACCCGGACATCTTCAACTCGCTGCTGCAGATCCTGGAGGACGGTCGGCTGACCGACTCCCAGGGCCGGGTCGTGGACTTCAAGAACACGGTCATCATCATGACGACCAACCTCGGCACCCGGGACATCTCCAAGGGCTTCAACCTGGGCTTCGCGGCCTCGGGCGACACGAAGACCAACTACGAGCGCATGAAGAACAAGGTCTCGGACGAGCTGAAGCAGCACTTCCGGCCCGAGTTCCTCAACCGCGTCGACGACGTGGTCGTCTTCCCGCAGCTGACCCAGGCGGACATCCTGCGGATCGTCGACCTGATGGTCGGCAAGGTGGACGAGCGCCTGAAGGACCGGGACATGGGCATCGAGCTGTCCCAGTCCGCCAAGGAGCTGCTGTCCAAGAAGGGCTACGACCCCGTGCTGGGCGCCCGGCCGCTGCGCCGCACCATCCAGCGCGAGATCGAGGACACGCTCTCGGAGAAGATCCTCTTCGGCGAGCTGCGCCCCGGTCACATCGTGGTCGTGGACACCGAGGGCGAAGGCGACACCGCCACCTTCACCTTCCGGGGTGAGGAGAAGTCGGCGCTGCCCGACGTCCCGCCGATCGAGCAGGCGGCCGGCGGTGCCGGGCCGAACCTGAGCAAGGACGCGTAGGCGTCACGGCGACACCCGTAGGGGCCGGTGCTGACAAGCACCGGCCCCTACGTGCTGCCCAGGCCCTAGGTGTATTGATCACGAGCGTTGTTGACAGACCCGGGGTCTTGAACATGGCGAAGACCTCCGATGTGGTGGAGCTGTCTAGGAACACACCGC
>NZ_JBVIYZ010000017.1:0-116743 GCF_055592085.1 Streptomyces sp. NPDC041135 | reverse complement strand
CGACCCGACGCCAACACCTCCCACAAATCCCCCACACTCCCCGCACCAGGAACCCGGCACGACATACCGACCACCGCAATGGCATCGTCGGACACGCCGGAGGAGGCGGCGGCGGAACGGGCGGAACGGGAGGGAATGGCACCGGAAGAGGAATCGAGTGGCGCGGCAGAATTCGAAAGCACGGCGGGCGGTCTCCATTTCTGTTCGCGTTTCGCGCACGGGCCGAAAGCACGCATGGCGCGCGCCCATCCTCAAGCGGGGTGCTAAAGCACCTCTTGCGGTGGTCTTGCAGGTGCCGCGCGGTCCCGGCGGGCCCGGAACCGGCCGTTCAGACGGCCCGGGTGCGCAGGTCGGCGGGCAGGTCCCGGCGGCGGGCTATGTTGAACTTGCGGTAGACGCGGGTGAGGTGGTGCTCGACCGTGCTGACGCTCACGAACAGCCGCCCGGCGATCTCCCGGTTGGTGTAGCCCTGGGCGGCGAAGGTGGCGACGCGTTCCTCCGCGCCGCTCAGCAGACCGGCGTCCTCGGCGGCGGGGCCGGGGGTGGCGGGTTCGGGGCCGCGGGCGGGGAGTATCTGTTCGCACAGCGGGGCCGCGCCGCAGTCGGCGGCCAGTTGCCAGGCGCGCCGGGTGAGGGTGCCGGCGCGGTTTCCCTCGCCGCTCATCTGCAGCGCG
Source organism: Streptomyces sp. NPDC041135 (assembly GCF_055592085.1). Classification (NCBI taxonomy): domain Bacteria; kingdom Bacillati; phylum Actinomycetota; class Actinomycetes; order Kitasatosporales; family Streptomycetaceae; genus Streptomyces; species Streptomyces sp. NPDC041135. The sequence goes on along the minus strand of NZ_JBVIYZ010000017.1, from coordinate 116,069 downwards.
GAGCCGAGGTCGGCGAGGGCGCGGGCGAGTTCCAGGCGGTCGCCGCAGTCGCGGAGGGCGGTGACGGCGTCGGTGAGCAGTGCGATGCGGCGGCGGGGTTCCGCGGTGGCCGCGCTCAGCCGCAGGGACCTGCCCAGGGTGCGGTGGCCGACGGCGTCCGGCAGTGCCAGGTGGTCGGCGACCAGTGCCTGGGCCTGGGTCGGCCGGCCCAGGTGCAGCAGGGCCTCGGCGGCGTCGGTGCGCCAGGGCAGCAGTCCGGGGTGGTCGGCGCCCCAGCGGGCGGCGAGCCGGCCGGCCTCGAGGAACTCCTCCAGGGCGGCTTCGGGGCGCTGGGTGGCGAGGTCGTAGCGGCCGCGGGCGCGCAGGAGGCCGAGGGTGTGCACGGTGGCGTACGGCTCCTCGCCGGGGTGTGCGGGCTGGAGGTGCTGGGCCGCGGCTCCGTACTCGCCCTGTTCGGTGAGGGCCTGGACGAGCAGGGCGAGCGGGGCGAGGAGGTAGGGGCCGCCGCGGCCGGCCAGGTGTCCTAGCGCGTCGCCCGCCGCGCGGCGCGCGCCGGGGAGGTCGCCGAGCCGCAGCAGGGCGTCGGCCTGGGCGGTGGCGAAGGCGGCGGTCCAGCCGGGGGCGAGCCGGCCGGGGGCCTGGAGGGTCAGGCGCCGGCACCAGTCGACGGCGCGCCGCGGCTGGTGCAGGACCAGGGTGCGCAGGGCGAGTTCGAGGGGTTCGTAGGTCGCCTGGGTGAGGGGGGTGTGGGTGAGGAGCCGTTCGGCGGCCGGGACGCCGTCCTCGGGGCCGGGGCGGAACCAGCGGTCGGCGGCCCGTGCCGGGGTGGTGGCCGCCCGCAGCGGGGAGAGCAGGGCGGTGAGGGGGTACGCCTGGCCGGGCAGGGTGGGGAGGGCGGCCGGCAGGGCGCCGTCCGGCCCCTGCGTGAGGTGTGCGGCGAGCACTTCGTCGGCCTCCTCCAGGCGTCCCTGGGTGGCCAGTTGGCGGGCCAGCCAGGTGCTGTCCGGGACGGGGAGGCGGCCGGCGCGGTGGGCGGCGAGGGGTTCGGCGAGGCGGCGGTGGGCGGCGGCGGGGTGTGAGCGCCAGGCCTGGGCGGCGAGCTGGAGGTCGATGCGGTGCCGGGTGGGTTCGTCGGTGCAGCCGGAGCGGGCCAGCCGCAGCAGGGCTTCGGCGCCTTCGGGGTCGCCGTGCGGGTGGGTCTCCTGGCGGGCCGCGTCCCGCAGGGCCTCGATCTCCCAGTCGTGGGCGGCCGTACCGGCGGCGAGCAGCTGCTCGGCCACGGCGGCCGGTTCGCCCAGGGCGTGGTGCAGGACGCGGGCGGCGTCCCGGTGCAGGGACCGCCGGTGGGCGGGGTCGAGGGCGTCGAGCGCGGCGGCCGCGGCGGTGGGGTGGGGCAGCAGGCCGCCGGTGACGAGACCGGCGGCCTCGAGGGTGGTGCGGGCGCGGGCGGCGGCGTCGGCGTTGAGACCGGCGAGCCGGGTGGCGCGCCGGGGGTCGGCGTGCGGGCCGAGGACGGCGAGGGCGAGCGCGAGGCGGCGGGCGGCCGGGCCGCAGCGGTGCAGGCAGGTGGCGTAGGCCTGCGCGAACGGGCCGCCGGGCTCGGGTTCGTACGCGGCGCCGTCCGCCGGGTCCTCGGTCGCGGTGCCGGTCTCGGCCAGCAGGGCGCGCAGCAGCAGCGGGTTGCCGCCGCTGAGCCGGTGCAGCCGGCCGACGGCGGCCGGGTCGGCCGGGGCGCCCCAGCGGCGGGCCAGTTCGGTGGTGCCGTGGGCATCCAGCCGGGTGAGCCGGATGCGCAGGAACCCGGGGTGGCGCAGGAGTTCGGTGTGCAGGCCGGAGGCGTCCGTCCGGTGGTGCGGGGACTGGGCGAGCAGCAGGAGCAGGGGCAGGCCGCGGGCGGTGTGGGCCAGGCGCAGCAGTGCGGCGAGGGAGGCGCGGTCGGCGTACTGCAGGTCGTCGACGCACAGCAGCAGCGGGCCCTGGGAGCAGGTGGCGCGCAGCCGGGCCGCCCACTGCTCGGGCGGGGTGTCGGTCGTGGCCGGCGGGTGCGGGTCCGCGGTCCGGGCGGGTGCGGTCCGCTCGGCGCCGTCGAGGGCGGCGGTGATGTGGTGCAGCAGGGTGTGGGGCCGGCCGCGTCCGGGGGGATCGGCGGCGGTGTGCAGCACGTGCAGGCCGGTGTCGGCGGCGGTGTCGGCGGCGTACTGCAGGAACCGGGTCTTGCCGCAGCCGACGGCGCCCTCGACGAGGACCAGTGCGGCCGTGCCGCCGGCGCAGGCGCGCAGGGCCTTGTCGAAGCGTGCGCACGCGTCGTCGCGGTGCAGGAGCGCCATGGGCCGTCTCCTTCCGCGGTCGTCCCTCGCCGTGCCCGCAGCTTAGGAACGCCGGTGCGCCGCACGGGGCGTGTGCGGGGCGGGAGTTGCTGACTGGCAGCAACTGCCCGGGGTCAGCGCGGTGTCGCGGGCACGCGTCCGCCGGCGAAGGAGCGGAGGTCCTCGGTGATCGCCGCGGCGACCTCGTCCTGCCGGTCGGCGAGGTAGAAGTGGCCGCCGGGGAAGGAGCGGAAGCCGAAGGGACCGTCGGTGAGTTCGCGCCAGGCCACGGCCTGCTCGAGGCTCACGCGCGGGTCGGAGCTGCCGGTCAGGACGCTCAGCGGGCAGTCGAGGGGGGCGCCGGGGCCGTCGGGGCGGTAGCGGTAGGTCTCCACGGCCTTGAAGTCGGCGCGCAGCGCGGGCAGCACCATGCGCAGGATCTCCTCGTCCTGGAGCAGTCCGGGGTCGGTGCCGGCGAGCACGCGGACCTCTTCGATCAGGGCGGCGTCGCCGAGGGTGTGGACGCGGTCGTCGCGCGGGATGTCGACGGCGCGGCGCCCGGAGACGATCAGGCCGAGCGGGCCGCGGCCCTCGCGCCGGAGCCTGCGCGCCACCTCGAAGGCGAGGACGGCGCCCATGCTGTGGCCGAACAGCACCAGGGGCAGGTCGTCGTAGGGCCGCAGGGCGGTGTGCACGGCGTCGGCCAGTTCCCCGACGGAGTCCAGGGCCGGTTCCAGGCGCCGGTCCTGCCGGCCGGGGTACTGCACGGCCAGGACGTCGGCGTGGTCGGCGAGCCGTTGGGAGAGCGGGAAGAAGAAGGACGCGGTGCCGCCGGCGTGCGGCAGGCAGACCAGGCGGCACGGGCGGCCGGGGGCGGGGTGGAAGCGCCGGATCCACGACTCGCCGTGGGCGTCGGGGATGCTCATGGTGCGGCGTGCTCCTTCGTCCGTGGGGCGGCGCGCCGCCCGGGTGTGTGGTTGCGCGCGGTGGCAGGGTGACCGTCGGCGGTAAAGCGCCTCTTAACGGCGGGTTCCGGTGTTCGTGCGCAGGGCCTCGCGCACCTCGGCGACGGTGGCCCAGGCGGCGAGCGCGTCCTTCGCCGGGTACAGGACGTTGTCCGCTGCGCCGGCGGCGTCGCGCAGGGCGGCGAGGGCGGCGCCGACGCGGTCCGCGCACCGCCAGGCCCGCAGTTTGGCGAGCCGTTCGCCGCGCCGGCCGTCGCCGGCGCGCGTGGGGGCGGGGCGGGGTGCGGGGGGCGCGGCGGACGGGGTCAGGCGCCATCCGGGCAGTTCGGCGCGGCAGTAGGCGAGGGTGTCCCGCACCAGCCGGTCCGGCGGTTCGCCCCGGTAGAGGCACGCGGTCCCGGTCAGCCGTACGGCCGGTACCCCGCGTTCCTCCGCGACCAGCTGGTACAGCAGCAGGGTCAGCACCGTGTCCGGTCCGCCGCGCAGCGCCACGGGCACGCGTTCCAGGGGCAGCCCGCGGCACAGCACCCGCATGTCGTCCAGCGAGTCGACGACGGCCTCCGGCCACCCGGACCGCGCGCCGCACTCCGCCGCCGTACCGGCCGTGCCGGCCGGCCTCACCGCCCGGAGCTGCTCCATCGGATCACGGTGCGCGGGGCCGCTAAAGCCGCGGTAGACCGCCCGAAGGCGGTCCCGCGCGGGGCCGGTTGGCACGAGCGGCCCGGACGGGGTACAGTGGATCTTGTACGCGGCACCCGGGTCCGGGTGAGGCGTGATGCGTTGGTGGTCCAAGGAAAGACGTCCCGCTTCCTGCGGGGAGATGCAGGTGCAAGGCCTGCCCGGCGCTCTGTTCGAGAACCCCGTCCCTGATCCGTCAGGGGCGGGGTTCTCGCTGTGCGCTCCCGGTGAGCGCCGTGCCGCCGGGGCGGCCGGGTGTCAGAACTCCAGGTCCAGAGCTTCGATGTCGGTGAACTCCACCAGCAGGTCGTGCGCGCGGCGGCCGCGGTCGCGGAAGTACATCTCGCCCAGGCCCTCCGCCAGGATCGACCGCAGGCTGCTGTCGGGGGCGCCTGCGTCCCGGGCGGCGAAGAGGCGGGCGGCGTAGTCGGGGGGCAGGGCCTGGTTGATGTGGCGGACGCGGGGGTCGTCGGTGGTGCCGGGGGCGGCGGTGTAGCCGAAGCGGGCCCGGGTGGAGACGAAGATGCCGTCGGTGGTGGCGGCGCGCTGCCGGGCCCGGGCGCGCACCCGGGGCTGCCAGCGGTGGCGGACCTCGCGGTGCAGGCGGTCGGCCAGCTCGCGGCGCGGGTGGCGGAGCTGGTCCTTCACGTACCGCTCGACGGTGCGCTGGGAGACGCCCAGCAGGTCGGCCACGGCCCGGGTGCCCTTGAGCTGCCGGACCAGGAAACGCATCTGCGCCGGTGCCGACTTCGGCACCGGGCGCGTGAAGTGCCCGGCGGCGGCCTCGTCGAGGCGGTCGCCGATGTCCACCATGGCTGTTCCCTGTTCCCTGTCCGTCGAGTGCTCGTCGAGTGCCCGCCGAGTGTTCTGCGAGCCGGTCCCGGGCACCCCTCGAGCGTGCTGCGCGGTGCTCGCCGGGGTGTGCCGGGACCGTCATTGCATCACGGGCCGGGGCGCCGGGTGCGTCAGGCCCCGTGGGACGCCCGGTGCGCCTTGGCCAGCTCGACGTACAGGGTGCCGTTGAGGGTGATGTTCTGCCGCTCCTCCTCGGTCAGCTGCCGCTTGATCTTCGCGGGGACGCCGGCCACCAGGGAGCCGGGCGGCACCTGCATGCCCTGCGGGACCAGCGCCTGCGCGGCGACCATGGAGCCCGCGCCGATCACCGCGCCGTTGAGGACGGTGGCGCCCATGCCGACCAGGGCGTCGTCCTCGACGGTGCAGCCGTGCAGCACGGCGTTGTGGCCGATGGAGACGCGTTCGCCGATGACGACGGGCGCCCCGAGGTCGTTGTGGACCGAGCAGTTGTCCTGGACGTTGCTGTCGGCGCCGACCACGATGGGGCCGCAGTCGGCGCGCAGGACGGCGCCGTACCAGATGTTGGCGCGGGCGTGCAGGGTGACCTCGCCGACGACGACCGAGGTGGGCGCCGTGAAGGCCTCGGGGTCGATCTTCGGGGCCTTGCCGCCCACTTCGGCGATCAGTGCGGCCTGTTCAGCCATTGGCGTCCTCACGGTGTGCGGGTCGGTTCGGAGGTGCGGCGGCCCAGCATGAGCAGGGCCACCACCGCGGCCACCGCGCAGGCGCCCGCTCCCGCAGCGTAGGCGACGTGCGTACCGTCGATGAACAGGTCGCCGACCCGGTCCAGGACCTGGGGGCGGATGGCGGCGGGCAGCCGGGCGGCGTCGGAGAAGTCCCCGGAGGCGATGCGGTCCACCGCCGCGGGCGGCAGCGGTACGTCCGCCAGGGCCGGGCCGGCCGAGGTGCTGAGGTGGTGGGAGACCAGCGCGCCCGCGATGGCCACGCCGAAGACGGAGCCGACCTGGCGGGAGGTGTAGCCGATGCCCGAGCCGGTGCCGGCGCGTTCCTCGGGGACCGCCTGGAGGAGGGCGGCGGTGACCGGCGGGCCGGCGAACCCGGCGCCGAGGCCGAGCAGCAGGAACTGCCACCAGTAGTGGGCGAATCCGCCGTGCAGGCCGAGCAGCAGCAGGCCGGCGAGGCCGCCGCCGGTGGCGAGGGCGCCGATGAACGCGGTGAGGCGGACGCCGATGTGCTCGCCGAGGACCACGCCGACGATGGAGGCGATCGCCACGGTGGCCGTCATGACGACCGTCCGCACGCCCGCCTGCACCGGGGAGAGCCCGTCGACCTCCTGGAGGGTGAGCATCAGCAGGAACACCGCGCCGAACATGGCGCCGAACACGCAGAAGTTGATGACGGCGCCCGCGCTGACGTGCGGGTGGCGGAAGAAGCCCAGCGGCAGCATCGGGTTGGCCTGCCGCGCCTCCCACACCACGAAGGCCGCCAGTGCCACCGCGGCGGCGGCGAAGCAGCCCAGGATGCGGGCCGAGCCCCAGCCGGCCGCGTTGCCCTCGATGAGGGCGTAGGTGAACAGGCCGACGCCGGCGACGAACAGCAGCTGGCCGAGGATGTCGACGCTGTCGCTGCGCTCGGGGCGGGTGTGCGGCAGCAGCACCGCCAGGACGGCGACGGCGAGGACGCCGACCGGCAGGTTCACCCAGAACACGCTCTGCCAGCCGTACTGCTCGACCAGGACGCCGCCGATCAGCGGGCCCGCGGTGAGGGCGAGACCGGCGACCGCCGACTGCACGCCGACCATGCGGCCGCGCGCCTTGGGGTCGGGGAACAGCTGGGTGATGATCACCATGGAGACCGGCATCAGCACCGCGCCGGTGACGCCCTGCGCGGCCCGCGCCACCAGCAGCTCGGCGACGCTGGAGGAGAGCGCGCACCAGGCGGAGGTGAGGGTGAAGCCGACCAGCGCGCCGACGAACAGCCGCTTGGCGCCGATCCGGTCGGCCAGGGCGCCGGCGCTGAGCAGCAGGCAGGAGAAGGTCAGCAGGTAGGAGTCCACCACCCACTGCAGGCCCGACACGCTCGCGCCGAGGTCGTCCTGGAGGTCGGGCAGGGCGACGTTGACGACGGTGGTGTCGAGGAAGACCAGGAACAGGCCGCTGAAGAGGGCCAGCAGCAGCAGCGGGCTGACCCGCCGGGCGTCGGCCGCGGCGGCCGGGGCGGCGCTGGAGGGGACGCCGATCGCCTCGCTCATCGGGCGGTCACCTCGGGCAGTGCGTCGCTGGTGCGGCGGGCGGTGAACTCGACCAGGTCGTGGGCGCTGAAGACGTCGATCTCGCCGGCCGCCTTCAGCTCGCGCAGCCGCTCGGTGTTGGACAGCCGCTGGGGCAGCACCTCCACCTTGCGCTGGAAGGCGCTCAGTCCGGGGGTGCAGTGGGCCGGGGTGGCCACCTCGCCGTGGAACATGTAGGCGTCGCCGGCGTGCAGCAGCGGGCCCTCGCCGGTGTCGACGGCGACGCCGATGTGGCCGCGGGTGTGTCCGGCGAGCGGCACCAGCAGGATCTCCGGGGGCAGGCCGGGCAGTTCGCGGACGGCCTCGAAGCCGTGCCAGCGTTCGCCGTCGGCGGGCTCGTGCACCACCCAGTGCGGGCCGTGCTGCCACTGGCCGGTGCGGTAGCGGTTGCGCTCCAGCTTGGTGGCCGGGTGGAGGGCGGCGCGCAGTTCGGGGCCGTAGACGTGCACCTGGGCGTCGGGGAAGTCGGCGAGGCCGCCGGTGTGGTCGCGGTCGAGGTGGGTGAGGACGATGTGCCGCACGTCCCGCGGGTCGTGGCCGAGTGCCTTCACCTGCTCCAGGGCCGTCTCGGCGGTGATCAGGGCCGGGCGCGAACGCAGCAGGAAGGCGCGGCCCAGGCGGCCCACCGGGTCGGCGATGTCGCGGGTGCCGAAGCCGGTGTCGACCAGGACCAGGCCGTGGTCGGTCTCCAGCAGCAGGCAGTGGCAGACCATGTGGCCGGCGCGGAAGTAGCTGCCGTCACCATTGATCAGCCGCCGGGAGGGCGGGTGATAGGTGCCGAGGTTCAGGTGCCGCACGCGCATGGTGGGGTGTTCCCTTCGTTCCGGGTCGCGGGTTCAGCCGACGTGTTCGAGCCCGTCGCGGGCGGCCCGCCGGGCCAGCAGGCCGGTGTAGGAGCGCAGCAGGGGGCGGGCGGGTCCGGTGGTGGGCAGCCAGGGGCCGCGGGCGCGGTGCCAGGGCAGCGGGCCGGTGGCGTCCGGCACCGGTGCGGGGGGCGGTGCGTCGCCGGTGAGGGCGTGGGCCAGGTGGGTGCCGGTGGCGACGGACAGGGCCAGGCCGTGGCCGCAGCAGCCGCCGGCGAACCAGGTGCTGTCGGTGACGCGGCCGACGACCGGCAGGCCGTCGCCGGTCATGCCGACGCGGCCGGACCAGCGGTGGGTGACGGTGACGCCGTCGGGCAGCCGGTCGGCGATCCAGCGCCAGGCGCGGGCGTCGCCGCCGCGGCCGCCGGAGGCGGGGACCTCGACGGGGCCGCCGCCCGCGATCAGCCGGCCGTCGGGGGTCAGCCGGTAGTAGGGGCCGAGCTGGGTGACGTCGATGACGGCCTGCCGGCCCAGGCGGGCGCGCAGGGCGCCGGACAGCGGGGCGGTGGCCAGGGCCCGTACCCGCATGGGGGCGACGGTGCCGACGGGCAGGCGCAGCGCGGAGGCGAAGCCGCCCACGGCGACGACGGTGCGGCGGGCGCGTACGGTGCCCGCGGGGAAGGTGAGTTCGCCGTCGGCCACGGCGGTCACCGGGCTGTGGTCGAAGCGGCGTACGCCGAGCCGGTCGACGGCGGCGGTCAGGGCGGCGGTGAGCGCGGCCGGGTCCAGGGTGGCGGCGACGGGGAAGCGCAGCGCGGCCCGGAACGGGCCGGGGTCCGCCAGGAGTTCGGGGTCCAGGTCCAGGTCGCGGTAGGCGGCGGCCTGGCGGCGCAGCGCGGTGGCGGCGCGCGCGGACCCGGCCACCATCAGCTGGCCGGGTGCGTCCACGCCGCAGTCGGCGCCGAGTTCTTCGACGAGGTGGAGGGCCTGGTGGACCCAGCCGACGCTGGTCTCGTACATGCGGCGGGCGGTGGCGTCGCCGTAGCGGCGGCGGGCGGTGTCGGGGGGCGGGCCGACGCGCGGGCCGAGCAGCCCGGTGCCGCGGCCGCTGGCGCCGGCGCCGGGACGGTCGGCGTCGACGAGCACCACGCCGAGGTGGGGCGCGGTGCGGGCGAGCCGGTAGGCGGTGGTCAGGCCGGTGAGACCGGCGCCGATGACGGCGACGTCGGCGGTGACCCGGCCGGTGACGGCGGGGCGCGCGGCGGCCGGCGGTGCCTGCCAGGGCGGTGCCTGAGCCGGGCCGGTGCCGCCGGGCCGGGTGCCGGTGTCCGCGGTGCGGTCAGCTGTCGAGAAGCGCATCCTGTCGCTCCCTTGCGGTCAGGGTGCGGAACCCCTGGTCGTGCCAGATCAGGGGTTCGCCCTCGTTCTGGGTGTGCAGGGTGAGGCCGCCGACCAGGACGCTGTGGTCGCCGTAGCGCCGTTCGTCCTGGAGGGTACACACCGCCCAGCCCAGTGCGCGGGTGAGCACCGGAACGCCCTGCTTCCAGCGGAAGGGGACGCCGGCGAAGCGGGCGGGGCCGCTCTTGCCGGTGCGGCCTGCGAAGACCTCGGCGAGGGTGCTCTGGTCGGCGTGCAGCAGGTGGACGGCGAAGGCGCCGTGGGCGCGGATCGCCGGCAGCGTACTGGAGTTGACGGACACACAGGCGAGCAGCAGCGCCGGCTGGAGGGAGAGCGTGGTGACCGCGGACGCGGTCAGGCCCAGCGGGCGGCCGTCCGCGCCGCGGGTGGTCAGCACGGTCACTCCGCCGGCGACCTTGCGGAACAGTTCCCGCGCCGAGTCCGGCCCGGCGGCCGGGGCCGCCGCCCGGGCCGCGCGCGCGAGCGCGGCGGCCCGGACGGCGGACCGGGTGGCCCGCGCCGGCGCGGCGGCCGACGGCACCGGGCCGGCGCCCGGTGCGTGGCCGGCGGCTGCGGCGCGGTTCACGGCCGGGCCGCTTCGCTGAGCACGGCGGTGTCGGCGGCGAGGACCTCCTGCGCGTCACCGAGCAGACCCTGGAGGATCTTCAGGATGTTGACGCGCAGGGCGGACTCGGCGACCGGGTCGAGGATGGCGGCCAGCGTGGGTATGCCGAGGTCGAACTCGGCGTCGAAGACGACCAGGGTGCCCGTGCCGTCGGCGCTCACCGTCCAGGTGCCGCCGAAGACCGCGAAGTCGCCGGTGAGCTGCTCGAAGGTGATGGTCATGCGCTCGGGGACCAGGACGTCGCGCTCGGTCCACTTCAGCAGGCCGTTGCGGAAGTGCACGGTCCACTCCGACACCAGCGCGCCGTCGGCCTCGGGCGGCCGGACGGTGACGCTCTCCACGGTCTCGGTCAGCTCCGGGTAGCGGGCGAAGTCGCTGATGCGGGCGTAGGCGTCGGCGGGCGCGATGGCCGGGGACAGGACGTGCAGGGTGACTCGGGGCATGGTGCTGCCTTTCTTCGGTCTCGCGCCGGGGCCTCGCGCCGTCGTGGCGCGTGGCGGTCCGGCGCTCGGGTCTCGCGCCGGTGTCCGGCGCCGCTGTCTCGTCGTCAGGCCCGCTCGGCGACGGCCGCGAGGGCGGCGTCGACGGTCTTCAGGAACAGGTCGGTCTCGTCGTCGCTGAGGGTGGCCGGCGGGGTGAAGCGCAGCACCTCGGACGCGTTCAGGGAGTGATTGATCAGTACGCCCCGCTCGATGAACTCCAGCAGCAGTTCACCGACGTAGCGCTGGTCGGCGGGCTCGATGCCGATCAGCAGGCCGCGGCCGCGCACCTCGGAGATGAGGGAGGGCGCGCGGCGGGTGACGATCGCCCGGATCTCGGCCAGCAGGTGGGCGCCGAGTTCGGCGGACCGCTGGACGACACCCTCGTCGCGGATGGTCTCCACGGCCGCGAGCGCGGCGGCGCAGGCCAGCGGTGAGGCGCCGAAGGTCGAGGAGTGCAGGATCGGGTCGCGTCCGAAGGGCAGGTACACCTCCGGGCGGGCCACCATGGCGGCCGCCGGGACGACGCCGCCGGACAGGCCCTTGCCGACCAGCAGGATGTCCGGGACGACGCCCTCGCTGTCGCAGCCCCACCAGGTGCCGAGCCGGCCGAGGCCGGTCTGGATCTCGTCGACGACGAGGAGGGCGCCGTACCGCGCGCAGGCCTCGGCGACGGCCGTGAGGTAGCCGGGCGGCGGGATGCGCACCCCGCCCTCGCCCTGCACCGGTTCGACGATGACGCAGCCGCGCCCGGGGTGGGCGGCCAGGACCTGCCGGATGGCGTCGGCGTCGCCGTACTCGACCTCGGTGACGCCGGGCAGCAGGGGCGCGAACGGCGTCTGGTACTTGGGGTTGGCGGTGACGCTGAGCGCGCCGAGGGTCTTGCCGTGGAAGCCGCGCCGGGTGGTGACGACGGCGTTGCGGCCGTGTGCCCGGGCCAGCTTGAGGGCGGCCTCGGTGGCCTCGGCGCCGGAGTTGACGAAGTGCACCAGGTCGAGGTCGCCGGGGGTGACCGAGGCGAGGGCCTCGGCGGCGGCCGCGGCGACCGGCTCCATGAAGACCCGGGTGGCCAGCGGGTGGGTGTCGATCTGCTCCTTGACGGCCCGCACCACGCGCGGGTGGCGGTGGCCGAGGATGAAGACGCCGTAGCCGCCGAAGTCCAGGTACCGCTTGCCGTCGGCGGCGGTGATCCAGGCGCCCTCGGAGGAGGCCTCCACGACCGTGCCGAGCATCCGGGCCAGGGACGCCTTGCCGGGGCCGAAGTGCCGCTCGTAGCGCAGGTCGGTGACGGTGACGTCGGGCTGGGTGAGGATGGTCCCGGCGGTCATGCCGCCGCTCCCACGGGTCGGCGCATCTTGGTGGTGATCCAGTACTCGACCGTCTTGTCGAAGGCGTCCAGCAGCCGGTCGGGGGCGATGTCGTCGGACATGCCCAGCGCGTCGAAGGAGGACTCCATCAGGGACGAGGACTGGAACAGCTGGAGCAGTTGCAGCATCCCGGTGAAGCGGCTGCGCAGCGTCGGGGTGAGCAGGTCGTCCATCAGCGGCAGCAGCAGCCGGTCCACCGCCTCCGCCGCGATCAGCCGGGGCGGCGCGGGGGTGTGGCCGTGGCGGGCGGCGACCTGGAGGATGCGGTCGATGTGCTCGCCGAGGGTCGGGGTGCTCGGGCCGCCGGTGAGCCAGTACTCGCCGGTGGTGGCGCCGGAGCGCAGCAGCTTGCCGATGCCGCGGGCGACGACGTCCTGCGGGATGTGGTCGAACGGCGACTCGGGCGCGGCCGGGATCACCGGGATGGTGCCCATCACGGTGCCGGCGACCACCTGGTGCATGCCCTGGAAGGCGGCCATCTGCCCGGTGCGGGAGTCGCCACCGACCACCGAGGGCCGGACGATGGCGGCGGTCACGCCGCTCTCGCGCACCAGCCGCTCGGCGGCGATCTTGGAGTCGACGTAGGCGCTGGGGCCGCTCTCGGCCGCCTGCTCGGGCTCGGGGCGGGCCACGAAGGCCGTGCTGACGTAGTAGAACGGCGCCTTGGCGGCCTCGGCGAAGCCGAGCATGTGGCCGGTGCCGGTGGCGTTGGTGGCGAACAGGTCCGCGCGGCTGGCCCGCCAGCCGGTGCGGGCCGCCGAGTGCAGCACGAGGTCCACGCGCCGGGCGAGCCGGCGGTAGTCGTCGGCGTCCAGCCCGAGCCGGGGGTCGGCGAGGCTGCCCTGGATCTCCTCCACGCGGGGGTCGGCGATGGGCTGGCGGTGCCGGATGCCGATGAGGTGGTGGTCGGCCGCCAGTTCCTCGATGAAGGCCCGGCCCAGAACTCCGGCGGCCCCCGTGAGCAGCAGCGTCGGCTTGCTCATTCAGTGCTCCCTAAACGATCTTCAGCGTACGGCCGGACAGATGAGCGGCCAGCGGGTCGGACATCTTGCTGCGGGCGGGCGGATGCAGGCTGAGGCCGTTGACGGCCGCCGCCAGGTAGGGCACGTCGTCGCAGCCCATGAAGCTGAGTCCGCCGAGGAGTTCCACGGCGCGCGGGACGACCCGGGCGATGGTGTCCTGGGCGGCGTAGCGGACCTGGAGCGAGTCGACGAGGACGTCCTGCTCGCACAGGGCCGGGCCGACCTGCCGGGCCACGTTCTCCACGGCGGCCATGGCGGTGTCGAGTTCGCCGACCAGCCGCACCCGGTCCGCCGCCGGTACGCGCTCCTGCCCGGCGAGCCTCTCCACCAGGGCGCTCGCGGCGCCGAGGTAGCTCGCGGTCATCAGCAGCTCGAACCAGACGAAGCCGGTGGTCTGGATGCCGTCCAGCATCTCGCCCTCGGGGACGTCGGTGCGCACCACGAGGTCGTAGGGGACGGTGACGTCGGTGATGGTGACCTGCTCGCTCTCGGCGCCGGCCAGGGCGAAGCTGTTCCAGAACGGCGACACCGTGATGCCGGGGTCGTCGGCCGGGATCAGCACCACCGCCAGCTGCTCCCCGTCGCCGTCCTCGCGCGGGATCATCACGCTGGCGGTGAGCAGGTTCATGGAGTGGGCGAGGCTGCACGGCTTCTTGGTGCCGTTGACGACGACACCGGCCTCGGTGGCCGTCGCCGTCATGGTCGGCACGAGGATGCGGCCGCCGGGCTGGCCCTCGGCGAAGCCGGAGGCGAGCAGCAGGTTGCCGTCGACGACACCGGTCAGCAGCATCCACTCGAAGCCGTTGCCGGTGCGGCTGAGGGTGACCAGGCTGGCCAGCGAGAAGTGGTGCATGGTGGTGGCGATCGCCAGCGACGGGGAGCGGGCGCCGATGGCCCGCTGCACCTGGACCGCGGCGAGCGCGTCGGCGCCCAGGCCGCCGTGTTCGGTGGGGATGAGCAGGCCGGCGCCGCCCGCCTCGCGGAACGCCTTGATGCCGGGGTTGCCCGGCCGTTCCAGCTCGCCGAGCGGCCGCGCGGCCAGCTCGGCGTCCAGACCTGGCAGGAGGGCCTCCAGGACGGCCCGTTCCCGCGCCAAGAACCTCATGTGTGTGTGCCTTTCGACAAGACCGCTTCATGGCGGGCTACGACGGTGTCCGGCGGCGTGGGCCGGTTTCGGGTGCGGACCGGGGCGTGGCCGGGGCCGGTGCCCGTGTGGCGGGTACCGGTGGCCGGTGCTGGGGTCCGGGAGCCGGGCGCGGCCGCGGTCGGCGGGCCGGGCCGGTGGCCGCCGGCGGTCAGATGGCGTTGGCGACCCGCATCAGGCGCAGGATCGCGCCGAGGCCCGGGCGGCCGGAGAAGGCGATGTACTCGGGCAGCACGGCGTGCGGTGCCCATTTCTCCTTGTAGGCCAGCTGGGTCTGGGAGGGGTAGACCTTCTCGCCGTGGGCGGCGAGGAACCGCACGATCCTGCCGACGGTGGGGCTCGCCCCGGGCGTCTCGTGCGCCTGGTCCAGGCCGACGAACGGGGTGAAGCCCAGGTGCAGCCAGGACTCGCCCTCGGCGGCGAACATCTCGATGGCGGCCGCGTTGATCGCCTCCATCACCCCGGGCGGGGCGTCGACCCGGCGGCGGGTCAGGTCGTGCAGCCGGCCGGGGCGGCTGCCGTAGACGGGTGAGTAGGTGATGTAGCCGATGGCCCGGCCGTCGATGCGGCCGACCAGGACGCGCCTGAGGCCCGCCGCGGCGCCGGTGCGCTCGCCGACGAGGAAGTCCAGCTCCTTCACGAAGCGGCCCTTGCCGCGCAGCCACTCGCGGTCGATGTCGGCGAGTTCGGCGTCGCAGGTCAGCGGGTCGGCCTCTGCCACGACGAGTCCGCTGCGCCGGGCCCGGGAGATCTTGTTGCGCAGCCGCACGAACGGCTTGCCGCGCAGCGTGAAGTCGGCGAGGGAGACGGCGTAGGAGGAGCCCATCTGGTTCACGGTGAAGCCGGCTGCGTCGTACAGCTCGGCGTCGGCCGCCTGGAGCTGCACGGCGATGATGCGCTTGCCGGCGGCCCGGGCGTGGTCCTGGAACGCGGTCAGCAGCGGCCGGCGGTCCTGGGCGGCGGCGAAGGGCCCGCCGAACTGGATGAGGTAGCGGCCGGAGGTGCGGTGGGCGACGACGCCGTCGACGCCGTCGGCCCGGAAGTACTCGGTGCCCTGGTTCAGGGCGAGGAAGGCGCTGGGGTTGTCCGCGTGCCGTTCGAGGACTCCCCGGACGTCCTCAGGCGCCGTAGTGACCGACAGCATGGACAGCGTTCCCCTTCCGTTCCTCGAGCGGCTGTGCCTCGCGGGCGTAAGCGGTTTCGAAGTGCTCGAACCCGGGGTGTTTCTTCGGTTCGAAGGACACCCCGAACGGCTTGAGGGAATTGCCGAACAGCCCCCGGTCGCCGAGGAGATGGATCGGCAGCGCGAGCAGGGCCCACTCCGGGCGCACCAGCCAGGCCCACGCTCCGGCGATGACGCTCGCGGTCACCAGGCTGTGCATCGTGTTGTAGGCGACGTAATAGCCCCGGGGAATGCTGCCGTTCGCCGAGCGGCGGAATGCCACGGCACCGGGCAGGTAGCCGATCACGTCGATGACCAGGAACAACGCGATGAACACGGGCCAGCGGACGGCGCCCAGGTGCGTCAGCGCGAGGGTGACGGCGACGGCGAGGCCGACCAGGTGTTCCAGCCGGGACAGCAGGAAGGTGTGTTTCGTCTCGAAGCGGTTCAGCGGGTCCAATTTCCCATCCCCATTTCACACTCGGCCACTTCGCAGGACCGGCTCGGAAAGGGTCGGGGTCCTGCGGGTGAATGCACAGTGCCGGCGGGTTTCGCGGGCCGCGAGGCACTGGACCGTGGCCTCAGGATGGGTGCGCCGCCCCCTTGGCCGACTCCCCTGCCACACCCCTAAGTTGCGGCTCGCAGCGGCTTGCCCGACACGGGCATAGGGGTCCTTGAGCGGGTCTGGACACGACCGGAGGCGGATGTGAGGCCCGTCCGTGATCCTTCGAGATCCGTCCCGTAGTCGTGCGAGATCCGTCCGGGGTGAGCCCGCGGCCCCCTGTGACCTGCGCGGACGCTCCGGGCGGTGGCAGGTGACGGCGGCGGGCGCGGTCCGGGGCGCGGCCGCGGCGCCGGGCCGGCCGGCGGCGCGCACCGGCCGGCGGCGTGCCACCGGCTCCGCCCCCCGCGCTCCGGAGGGACTCGAGCGGCGTTCAGTCGCCGCGCGGCGGCTCCGACGCCCAGGCGGCCAGCAGGGTCAGGGCCCGCGTGCACCAGCGGAGGTCGTCCTCCTCGTAGGACAGGCCGCGCAGGAGGGTGAGGTAGGGGCCGATGCGGCCGGTGGTGCGCAGGTAGTCGCCCTCGTCGCGGCCGGCCAGCAACTCCTCGTGGGCGCGGCGGTATTCGGCCAACCTCAGGCGGCCCTGCCTGGCCCGCTCCTCGATCGCCGCGCGGACCGCGTCCAGGTCGCCGGCGTCGACGGCCTGCACCTTGACCAGGAGTTCGTCGCGGACGGCGCCGGGTTTCGGCGGCAGCCCGGTGAACGCGGCGAGCGCCGCGCGGCCCGCCTCCGTGAGCGAGAAGACCCGCTTGTTGGGGCGCCGGACCTGTTCGACGACCCGGCCTTCGATGAGCCCCTCGCCCTCCAGTTTCTCCAGCTCACGGTAGAGCTGCTGGGGCGTGACGGACCAGAAGTTGGCCACCGACGAGTCGAAGGCCTTGGACAGCTCGTAGCCCGATGCCTCGCCGTCCAGCAGAGCGGCCAGAACCGCGTTCCTCAACGCCATGTGATCAACCTAGCCCATGGACTACTGGCATCGGCACCTAGTAACTTCCACACGTACTCAAAAAATTGAGTATTCAGCGAGTGCACCACCGGACGACCGAACGGGGTGAGTGACATGAGCGACTACGACGTCATCGTGATCGGGGCGGGCAACGCGGGTCTGACCGCCGCCGCCACACTGCAGCGCGGCGGTGCCCGCACCCTGCTGCTCGAACGGCACAACGTGCCCGGTGGCTGCGCCACCTCGTTCGTGCGCGGCCGGTTCGAGTTCGAGACCGCGCTGCACCAGCTCTCCGGCGTCGGCGTGGCGGGCCAGGAGCACTCGCTGCGCGGCCTGCTGACCGACCTCGGGGTCGCCGACCGGGTGGAGTTCGTACCGATGAGCGGGCTGTACCGGGCCTGCGTGCCGGGCGCCGTGGACGTCTGCCTCCCGGCCGACTGGGACGGCGCCGCGGCCGCCGTCGAGGACGCCTTCCCCGGCAGCCTCGACCGGGTCCGGCGCTTCTTCGACCTCGTCCGCGCGGTCGCCGGCATGCAGCTGATGGCCCTCAACGCTCCGCCCGAGGCGGCCCGCCGGCAACTCGCCTCCGGCTCACCGGAGGCCCGCGCCCTGCTGGGCCAGGGCCTCAGGCCGGTCCAGGACGTGCTGGACGAGATGTTCGACGACGAGCGCGTGAAGTTCGTGCTGAGCGCCTACTGGGAGTTCCTCGGCCAGCCGCCCACCCGGCTGCCGCTGGCCAACCTGGCGCTGCTGCTGTACGCGTACTTCGAGTTCAAGCCCTTCCACATCCGCGGCGGCAGCCAGATGCTCTCCGGCGCCCTGCTGGAGTCCTTCCTCGCGGCGGGGGGCCAGGTCCGCCTCGGCACCGCCGCCGAACGCATCCTGACCCGCGACGGCGCGGTGTGCGGGGTGCGGCTGCGCGGCGGCGAGACGGTCACCGCGCACGACGTCGTCTCCAACGCCTCGCCCCTGATGACGTACGGCCGCATGCTCGACCCCGCCGACGTGCCGGCCGGGGTGTGGCGGGACCTGGGCTCGCGCCGGGTCGGCGTCTCCGGCTTCGTGCTGCACCTGGGCCTGGACGCCTCCCCGGCCGAGCTGGGCCTGACCACCAGCACCAGCTTCGTCTGCGCGAGCCCCGACCCGGCCGGCTTCACCACGGGCCTGCGCTCGCTGTCCGGCGGCGCCCGCGCCCTGAGCGCCACCGCCTACGAGGTCGCCCCGATCGGCCTCGCGCCCACCGGCGCCACGCACCTGAACGTGCTCAGCCTCCAGTACGCCGAGCCCTGGGAGCGGCTGCCGCCCGCCGCGTACGCACCGGCGAAGTTCGCGTACGCCGCCTCCGTGCTCGACCTGCTGGAGCGGGCGGTGCCGGGCGTGCGGGAGGCGATCGAGGAGGCCGACGTCGCCACGCCGGTGACGATGATGCGCTACCTCGGCCATCCCGGCGGCGCGATCTACGGCTTCGACCAGGACGCCACCGACAGCTGGCTGTTCCGCGACGACGAGTCCCCGGCCGTCCGCGGGCTGCGGCTGGCCGGCTCCTGGGCCGGGCTCGGCGGCTTCCAGCCGACCCTGCACGCCGGGGTGCGCGTCGCCCGGTCGCTGCTGCACTCGCGGCTCGCCACCGTCTGACCGCACCGCCCCGCCGGCTCGCGCCCGCCCGGTCACCTCCGCCCAACGCCGCCCCGCCCCGTCCCGACAAGGAGACGCCCGATGAACGCACACCCCCTGGCCGACCTGTTCGACGACGCGCCCGCCGTGCGGGCCGAGATCGCGCGCCGCGAACGCGCGGGCGCCCGCTGGAGCGACGCGGCGGCCACCGTCGGGCGGCTGCACCCCGGGCAGCTGGACCTGGTGGTCACCGAGACCGTCACCGAGACCGCGACGGCACGCACCCTGCGCCTCGCCCGGACCGACGGGCGCACCCTGCCGCCGTTCCTGGCGGGCCAGCACATCAGCCTGCGCGTGACGGTCGACGGCACGCCCACCAGCCGGCCGTACACGATCTCCTCCAGCCCCGCCGAGCTGGACCACTACGACGTGACCGTGGGCCGGGTCGCCGGGGGCGGCCGGGTCAGCGACCACCTGCTCGACCGGGTCTCGGCCGGCGACGTGCTGTCCGCCTCCGGCCCGCTCGGCGGCTTCCACCACAACCCGCTCTTCCACGGCGACGACCTGGTGTTCGTGGCCGGCGGCACCGGCGTCGCCCCGGCGCTGAGCATGATCCGCGACATCGTGGACCGGAACCTGCCGCGCCGGCTGCACCTGGTCCACGGCTCCCGCTCGGCCGACGGCATCCTCTTCGCCGGGACCCTCGCCGCCCTCGCCGCCCGGCACGACGGCATCCGCGTCGACCACGTCGTCTCCGAGCCGGACGGCGACTGGCGGGGCCCCACCGGGTTGCTCACCGCCGAGACCGTGACCGGCCTCACCGGCCCCCTGGCCGGCCGCATGGTCTACGTCTGCGGTCCGCGCCCGATGTATCCGCTGGTCATCGACGGGCTGACCGCGCTCGGCCACCAACGGCGCCGTATCCGGGCCGAGGCGGCCGGCGCGCCCGGGCGGCCCGAGCGCGAGCCCGGCTGGCCGGCCGGCGTCGCGCCCGGGGGCCGGGTCAGCGTCAGCGTCGGGGGCGCGGCGGGCCGGCCCAGCCCGTGCGGGCGGCCGCTGCTGGAGGCGCTGGAGGCGCAGGGCGCCGCTCCCCGGGCCGGGTGCCGCACCGGAGCGTGCGGGATGTGCCGGGTGCGGCTGGTGAAGGGCACCGTCTTCCGGCCCGCGGGCGAACGGCGCCGCCTGTCGGACGAGCGCTTCGGTTACGTCAACGCCTGCACGGCCTATCCGCTGACCGACGTCGAACTCACGACCTGACCGCAGCGGTCCGCGTGGGCGACTGCCCGACCGAGGCGGTCCGCGTGGGCGGCGGTCACAGAGCCTCCTCCCCGGGGTGACGGGGGCGGGGAGGGGTGGCGGGCCCGGGAGCGACAGGGGTGCTTCCGGGCCCGCCTGCATGCCCGGACACCGGCGCGCGCACCGCCCGCCGGGGTACCGGCGGATTCAGGACTTTCTCGGGGACCTCTCCGGATCGCCGGGGGCGGCGCGAAAGGCGTGCAGGAGCATGTCGGTCAGTTCCTCGAAGTAACCGGAGTCCGGCTCGGGCGGGTAGTCGCCGACGATCAGGCGCCAGTACAGCGGCCCTATCAGGAAGTCGAGGGCCAGCCCGATGTTCAGGTCGCCGGGCAGTTCGCGGCGTTCGATGCCGCGCTGGAGCAGCTCGGTGACCTGCTTGCGGCGGACGTCGGCGATGTTGTGGCGCAGCGCCTCGGCGAGCGTCGGCTCGCGCACGGCGGCGGCGAGCATGTCCGGGATGATCCGGGACGCCTGCGGGTGCAGGAAGCCGTCGGCGGTGGTGGCGAGGTAGATCCGCAGGTCAGCGCGGAGGCTCCCGGTGTCCGGCACCCCGACCGTGTCGACCGCGGCCTTGGTGATCAGGTCGACGGCCATGGCCTGCTTGGACGGCCAGCGCCGGTAGACGGCGGCCTTCCCCGCCCCGGCGCGCTTGGCGACGGCCTCGATGGAGAGCCTGCCGTAGCCGACCGCGGCGAGTTCCTCGAAGAAGGCCACGGCGATCGCGTCCGTGACGGCGTCCTGGAGCACCGGGCCCCCGGGGGGCCGGCGCGCGGGCGCGGCGGATGCGGAGGGGTTCGGATCGGACGCTTGAGACATGCATCCGAATCTAGCACGAGACGGAACGGTTGCGTCTCGACATTACTCGGCCACGTGGGCCACGTCACCCGAGACGGAACGGTTGCGTCTCGGCTTTCGGCGCGCTACGGTGTGACCAGTAGACGAGACGGAACCGTTCCGGCTCGCCAAGCTGCACCGTGCCAGCGACCCACAGCTCCGCCGAGTGAGAGGCCACCCCCATGCAGTTCCTCTTCGACAACGAGTCCTTCTCCTTCGAGGCCCTGCGCACCGCCAGCTTCGGCGCCTACGGCGGCGCCGACCTCGGCGAGGTCCTGGCCACCGCCCGGGCCATCGGGGACGGCGGCGAGGACGCCTGGTACCGGGCGTGGAAGGCGACCGGCGACCGGGTCCGCGAGGACGGCGAGCGCAGCCTGGCCGCCGGGCACCTGGTGAGCGCCCGGGAGTCGATGCTGCGGGCCTCGAACTACTACCGCACCGCCGACTTCTACCTGCGCGACGACCCCTTCGAGGACCCGGCCGCCAAGGAGGTCTGGGACCTGGCCGCGGACACCTTCGCCACCGCGGCGAGCCTGCTGGACACCCCGGTGGAGCCGGTCGCCATCCCCTACGAGGACACGACCCTGCCCGGATACCTGTTCCTGGTCGACGACTCCGGCGCCCCGCGCCCGACGGTGGTCTTCACCGGCGGCTACGACTCCATCCTGGAGGAGGCCTACTTCGCCGTCGCGGCGGCGGCGCTGCGCCGCGGCTACAACTGCCTCGCCTACGACGGCCCCGGCCAGGGCGCGGCGCTGCGCCGGCAGCGGCTGTTCTTCCGGCCCGACTGGGAGAACGTGGTCGGCCCGGTGATCGACTACGCGCTGACCCGGCCGGAGATCGACCCCGCCCGCATCGCCCTGCACGGCTACAGCCTCGGCGGGCTGCTGGTGGCCCGCGCCGCCGCGTTCGACTCCCGGATCGCGGCCGTGGTCGCCGACGGCGGGGTGTACGACTACCACGCCTTCAACTTCCGCCAGATCCCGCCCTTCCTGGCCGACTGGGTGCGTACCGGCCGCGACGACCTCGCCGAGCCGGTGGCGGCCATGATGAGCCACCACAGCACCTTCGTCAGCTGGGCGCTGCGCAACGGCAGGTGGACCTTCGGCGCCGACTCCGTCTCGGACTACATGCGCCGCACCCGGGGCTACAGCCTGCGCGGCATCGCGGAGCGGATCAGCGCGCCGACGCTGGTCTTCGACCACGAGAACGACTTCTTCGACGGCGAGGCCAAGCGGGTGTACGAGGCGCTGGTCTGCCCGGCGACCCTGGTGAGCCTCGCGGAGGCGGACGGCGCCGGCGAGCACTGCGGCTACGGCGCCCGCTCCACCGTGCACCGCCACATGTTCGACTGGCTCGACAGGACCCTCCCCGCCGCGCCCGCCCCCGAGGCAGGTGCACTCGGCGGGGCCCCGGCCGAGCGCGGATGACCGGCTGACTCCGCGCGCCGGACCCCCCTCCGCGCCGCCGTCCCCCGCCCGACCGCCGTCCCCGACGCCCGCCCGTGCCGCTGTCACCGGCACGGGCGGGCGTGTCTCAGGCGGGCTCCGGGAGGATCTGGCGGAGGCCGGTGCGGGGGTGGCCGGGGCGTTTCCACTCGCGGGGGTAGCCCACCGAGACCTCCTCGAAGCGGACGCCGTCGTAGTACGTCGTACGCGGGATGTGGAGGTGGCCGTAGACCATGGCGCGGACGGGGAAGCGCAGGTGCCAGTCGGCGGTGAGTTCGGTGCCGCACCACTGGGCGAACTCCTGGTGGTGCAGGATCCGGGTGGGCTGGCGGACCAGCGGATAGTGGTTGGCGAGGATCAGCGGGGAGGTGGCGGGCAGCGCGGCCAGGCGGGCCTCGGTCTGCGCCACGCGGGCCCGGCACCAGGCCTCGCGGCTGGGGTAGGGGTCGGGGCGCAGCAGGAACTCGTCGGAGCAGACGACGCCGGACTGGTAGGCGCGGTCGAGGGATTCGCGGGGGGTGGCGGTGCCGGGGGTGAGGAAGCTGTAGTCGTACAGCAGGAACAGCGGGGCGACGGTGGCGGGGCCGCCCGCGCCGGTCCACACCGGGTACGGGTCCTCGGGGGTGACGACGCCCAGGCCGCGGCACATCTCGACCAGGTGGTCGTAGCGTTCGACGCCGAACAACTGCAGCGGGTCCTCGCGGGGCGTCCACAGCTCGTGGTTGCCGGGGCACCAGAGGACCTTGGCCCAGCGCGCGGCGAGCACGCCGAGGACCCAGGCGATGTCCGGTGACATCTCGGCGCAGTCACCGGCCACGATCAGCCAGTCCTCGGCCGACTCCGGACACAGGCCGTCGACGATCTTCCGGTTCTCGGCGAACGCCGCGTGCAGATCACTGACGGCCCACAGTTTCCCCTCCGACATGACCGCACCGTACGGGGCCGTCCGCGCGCCGGGAACCCTGGTCCGGCGCGGCTCTAGCGGGCCTCAGGGCCGGTGGCCGGATGGTGGGGGGCAGGGCCGTGCCGCAGGACCGCGGGGGTGTGCGGATTCGCGGCCCGGGCGGACCGGCGGGGGGAGGAGATAGGGGTGAATAGGGGGTTCTCCAGGGGTCTTTGTCTCGATTTCGTGTTCATAGACTCGACGCAGCGCCGACGGTTTGCCGCGTTCGGGGTCCACCGTGAGGGGAAAACATGAAGAGACTGACCACTGCCGGTCCCTGGCTCCGTACCTACCATTCCGTCACGGCGGACGCACCGTTCCTGGTCTGCTTTCCGCACGCGGGCGGTTCCGCCAGTTTCTTCTTCTCCCTGTCGCGGCTGCTGACCCCGGACACGGGTGTGCTGGCCGTGCAGTATCCGGGCCGTCAGGACCGTAACCGGGAACCGCTCATCGACAATGTGCCGGAACTCGCCGACCGGGTCTTCGAGGAACTCGCGCAGATCCCGGAACTCGCCGGCGGGGAGCGGAAGCTGACGTTCTTCGGGCACAGCATGGGCTCGGCCGTCGCCTTCGAGGTGGCCGTGCGGCTGCGCCGGGCGGGGCTGCCCGGCCCGGTGCGGTTCTTCGCGTCGGCCAGGCGGGCACCGGGCGCGGTCACCGAGGACCGGGTCCACCTGCGGGACGATGACGGCATCATCGAGCAGATCCGCGAGCTGAGCGGCACGGACGCACGGGCCCTGGGCGACGAGGAGCTGATGCGGATGGCGCTGCCGGCGATCCGCAACGACTACCACGCCATCGAGACCTACCGCTGCGAACCGGGGGCGCGCATCGACTGCCCGGTGACCGTGCTGATCGGCGACGACGATCCCACGACCTCGGTGGCGCAGGCCGCCGCCTGGGGGGAGCACACCACCGGCGGCACGGACATGCAGGTGTTTCCGGGCGGCGGTCACTTCTATCTGAACAACTGGCCCGCCGAGGTGCGGGACGCGATCACCCGGCGCATGGGTGCGGACGCCGACACGAAAGTCGCCTGACCGGCGGATCGTCGGGTCTCTTTTCCGTCCGGGCGCGCTGTTCCGGGCGGCGAACGTTCGAACTTCACGAATGCCCATACCCAGAGGGAAGACGTCCGCATGACGACGAACGAGGAAAAGCTCCGGGATTATCTGAAGCGGACCACCACCGCCCTGCACCAGACGCAGCGGCGGCTGGAGGAGGCCACCGCCCGGGAACACGAGCCGATCGCCATCGTGGCGATGGGCTGCCGTTTCCCCGGCGGCGTGACCACTCCGGAAGGGCTGTGGGAGCTGGTGTCCGGCGGCGTGGACGCCATCGGTGACTTCCCCGGGGACCGCGGCTGGCCCGTCGAGGACCTCTACGACCCGGACCCCAACGCGGTCGGCAAGACGTACGCCACCCGCGGCGGGTTCCTCTACGACGGCGCCCACTTCGACGCCGGGTTCTTCGGGCTGCCGCCGCGCGAGGCGCTGGCCATCGACCCGCAGCAGCGGCTGCTGCTGGAGACGGCGTGGGAGACGCTGGAGCGCGCCGACCTGGTCCCGGCCGAGCTGCGCGGCCGCCGGGTCGGGGTGTTCACCGGGGTGATGTACCAGGACTACGCCTGGCGCTTCCAGCGGATGCCGAAGGAGTTCGAGGGGCTGCTCGGCATCGGCAGCGCCGCGAGCGTGGCCTCGGGCCGGATCTCGTACACGTTCGGCTTCGAGGGCCCCGCCCTCACCGTCGACACGGCCTGCTCCTCGTCGCTGGTGACGCTGCACCTGGCGGTGCAGGCGCTGCGGCGCGGCGAGTGCGAGCTGGCCCTGGCGGGCGGCTCCACGCTGATGGCCACGCCCAGCGTGTTCGTGGAGTTCAGCCGCCAGCGGGGCCTGGCTCCCGACGGCCGGTCGAAGGCGTTCGCCGCCGCCGCCGACGGCACCGGCTGGTCCGAGGGCGTGGGCCTGCTGCTGCTGGAGCGGCTCTCCGACGCCCGCGCCAAGGGCCACCGCGTGCTGGCGGTCGTCCGGGGCTCGGCCGTCAACCAGGACGGCGCCAGCAACGGCCTCACCGCGCCCAACGGGCCCTCGCAGGAGCGGGTGATCCGCCAGGCCCTCGCCCAGGCCGGCCTGTCCCCGGCGGACGTCGACGCCGTCGAGGCGCACGGCACCGGCACCGCGCTCGGCGACCCCATCGAGGCCCAGGCGCTGCTGGCCACCTACGGCCAGGACCGGCCCGACGGACGCCCGCTGTGGCTGGGCTCGCTGAAGTCCAACATCGGGCACACGCAGGCCGCGGCCGGGGTCGGCGGCGTCATCAAGATGGTGATGGCGATGCGCAACGGCACGCTGCCGAAGACGCTGCACGTGGACGAGCCGTCGCCGCACGTGGACTGGTCCCAGGGCGCGGTGGAGCTGCTGACCGAGGCCCGCGACTGGACGGCCGAGGAGGGCCGCCCGCGCCGCGCGGGTGTCTCCTCCTTCGGCATCAGCGGCACCAACGCCCACGTCATCCTGGAGGAGGCCGCCGAGGAGCGGCCCGCCGGGGAGACCACCCCGGAGACCACCGCGGCCGGGGCGACGGGTACGGCGGCGGCGGGTACGGCGGCGCGTGCGCTGCCGGTCGCCTGGACGGTGTCGGCGCGCAGCGGGCGGGCGCTGGCCGCGCAGGCCGCGCGGCTCGCCGACTTCGCCTCCGGCCCCGGCGCCCCCGGCCTCGACGCCACCGCCCGGGCGCTGCTCGGGGCGCGCACCCACTTCGACCACCGCGCGGTGGTCACCGGCGCGGACCGCGGCGAGCTGGTCGCCGGGCTGCGGGCGCTCGCCGAGCACACCTCCGACGCCCGCGTCACCCACGGCCGTACGTCGTCGGGGAAGGTGGCCGTCCTGTTCACCGGGCAGGGCGCGCAGCGCACCGGCATGGGCGAGGACCTCGCGGCCGCCTTCCCGGTGTTCGCGGCCGCCTACGACGAGGTGTGCGCGGAGCTGGACCGGCACCTGGAGCGGCCGGTCCGGGAGGTCGTCACGGACGGCTCGGGCGACCTGGACCGCACCGGCTACACCCAGCCCGCCCTGTTCGCCCACGAGGTCGCCCTGTACCGGCTGCTGGAGTCCCTCGGGGTGCGCGCCGACTTCCTGCTCGGCCACTCGGTGGGCGAGCTGGCCGCCGCGCACGTCGCCGGGGTGTTCGGCCTGGCCGACGCGGCCCGGCTGGTGGCGGCCCGGGGCCGGCTGATGCAGGCGCTGCCCGCGGGCGGCGCCATGACCGCCGTACAGGCCACCGAGGACGACGTCGAGAAGGCGCTGACCGGGTACGGCGACCGGGTGTCGGTGGCCGCCGTGAACAGCCCCTCCTCGGTGGTGCTGTCCGGCGACGAGGACGCGGTCGCCGAGGTCGCGGCGAAGCTCGCCGGCGCGGGCCGCAAGACCAAGCGGCTCACCGTCAGCCACGCCTTCCACTCGGCGCACATGAACCCGATGCTCGCCGAGTTCGCGCAGGTCGCCGAGTCGGTGGCCTACCACGAGCCGCGGATACCGGTGGTCTCCAACGTCACCGGCACCCTCGCCGGGGAGGGCGAGCTGACCGACCCGAAGTACTGGGTGCGGCACGTGCGGGAGGCCGTGCGGTTCGGCGACTCGGTGCGCTTCCTGCACGAGCGGGGCGTGAGCGCGTACGTCGAGGCCGGCCCGGACGCGGTGCTGTCGGCGATGGTCCGCGAGACCCTGGGCGCCGCCGAGGGCGTGAGCGTGCTGCCCGCGCTGCGCCGCGACCGCGCCGAGACCGCGGCGCTGCTGGGCGCCCTCGCCGGGCTGCACGTCACCGGCCGCCCGGTCGACCTCACCCCGTTCACCGGCGACGCCGCCGGCCCGCTGCCCGCGCTGCCGACGTACGCCTTCCAGCGGGAGCGGTACTGGCTGGAGCACACCGCCCCGGCCGGCGCGGCCGACCCGGACTCGGCGGAGGGCCGGTTCTGGCGGGCGGTCACCGACGGCGACGCGGACACGCTCGCCGGGCTGCTCGGCGCCGACGGGCAGCGGGCCGCGCTGGAGGCGCTGCTGCCGGTGCTCGGCCGCTGGTGGCAGGAGCAGCAGCCGGAGCCGCTCGCGGACGCCGGTGAGGCCGCCGACGCCGCCGTGGGCGGGCCGGAGGCGCTGAAGGAGCGGCTGCGGCCGCTGAGCGAGGACGAGCGCCGCGACGCGGTGTGCGACGTGGTGCTGCGGGCCTGCGCGGCCGCGCTGGGCCACGGCTCGCTCGACGACGTCGGCCGCGACGACGACTTCCTCGACCTGGGATTCACCTCGCTGTCGGCCGTCGACTTCGGCAACAGCATCCGCGAGTCGACCGGCCTGGAACTGCCGCTCAGCTCCATCTACGACTACCCGACGCCACTTGATCTGGCGCTCTACATCTCCGACGAGATCTCCGCCTCGTACTGACTACGAGACGCCGCACCGTACACGTCTTCCTGAAGCCGGATTGGGTCTATGTCTACCGAACGAGCCTCTCGCACAGTCAACGAGCCGGTGGCGGTCATCGGCCTGTCCTGCCGTCTTCCCCAGGCGCCCGACCCCGAGTCCTTCTGGCAGTTGCTGCACGCCGGCCGGGACGCCGTCACCGACGCGCCCGCCGACCGCTGGCCCGCGGAGCGGACGTCGTGGCGGCGCGGCGCGTTCCTGGACTCCGTCGACGAGTTCGACGCCGCCTTCTTCGGGATATCCCCGCGCGAGGCGACGGCCATGGACCCGCACCAGCGGCTGATGCTGGAGCTGAGCTGGCACGCCCTGGAGGACGCCGGGCTGGCCCCGGCGCGGCTCACCGGGGGCCGTACCGGTGTGTTCACCGGAGTCATCACCGACGACTACGCCAGCCTGACCGGTCAGCTGGGCGACGGCGCGGTCACCCCGCACACCATGACGGGCCTGCACCGCAGCATCATCGCCAACCGGGTCTCCTACCTGCTGGGACTGACCGGCCCGAGCCTGACCGTGGACACCGGGCAGTCCTCCTCGCTGGTCTCCGTGCACCTGGCCTGCGAGAGCCTGCGCTCGGGCGAGTCGACGGTGGCGCTGGCCGGGGGCGTGAACCTCAACCTGATCCCGGAGACCACCGAGCGCATCGGCCGCTTCGGCGCGCTCTCCCCCGACGGCCGCTGCTACACCTTCGACTCCCGCGCCAACGGCTACGTCCGCGGCGAGGGCGGCGCCGTCCTGGTGCTGAAGACGCTGTCCCGGGCGATCGCCGACGGCGACCCGGTGCGTGCCGTGCTGCTGGGCAGCGCGGTCAACAACGACGGCGGCGGCGACACCCTCACCGCGCCCAACGGCGAGGCCCAGGAGGAGGTCATCCGGCTCGCCCTCGGGCAGGCCGGCGTCGACGCCGCCGACGTGCGCTACGTCGAGATGCACGGCACCGGCACCCCGGTCGGCGACCCGATCGAGGCGGCCGCGCTGGGCCGGGCCCTGGGTGCCGCGCGCGGCGCCGACCGGCCGCTGGCGGTGGGCTCGGTGAAGACCAACGTCGGTCACCTGGAGGGCGCGGCGGGCATCACCGGTCTGCTGAAGGTCGTCCTGAGCATCCAGCACCGGGCGCTGCCGGCGAGCCTGAACTTCGAGACCCCCAACCCGGCGATCCCGCTCGAGGAGCTGAACCTGCGGGTGCCGGTGACCACCGGTCCCTGGCCCGGCGGCGAGGAGGGCCCGCTGGTGGCGGGCGTGTCCGCCTGGGGCATGGGCGGCACCAACTGCCATGTCGTCGTCGGTGAGTGGGACGGGCGGGCCGGCCTCGACGGGCAGGCCGGAGCGCACCCGGCCCCGGCGGCGGCGGACACGGCCGCCCCGGCCGCCCCGGCGCTGTTCGACCCCGCCGTCGCCGTCCCGCTGCCCGCCGTCGTCGGCGGCGGCGACCGCGCCGGGCTGAAGGCGCAGGCCGGACAGCTGGCCGCGTTCCTCGCCCGCCCCGGCGACGACGCGGCGTCCGCCGCGCCCGCGCTGGCCGACGTGGCGCTGTCCCTGGCCACCACCCGGGCCCCGCTGGAGCAGCGTGCGGTGGTCCTCGCCGGGGACGTGAGCACAGCCGTCGACGGGCTCGCGTCCGTGGCCGGCGGGCTGCCGGCCGCGCAGGTCGTGACCGGCGCCGCCGACGTGCGCGGCAAGGTCGCGTTCGTCTTCCCCGGCCAGGGCGCCCAGTGGCAGGGCATGGCGGCGGCGCTGCTCGCCTCCTCGCCGGTGTTCGCCGCGCGCATGGCCGAGTGCGACCGGGCGCTGAGCGAGTGGGTCGACTGGTCGGTGACCGAGGTGGTGCGCGGCGACGAGTCGGCGCCCTCCCTCGACGACGTGGTCGTGGTGCAGAGCGCCCTGTGGGCCGTGATGGTCTCCCTCGCCGCGATGTGGCGGGCGGCCGGTGTGGAGCCGGACGCGGTCGTCGGCCACAGCCAGGGCGAGATCGCCGCCGCCACCGTGGCGGGCGCCCTCAGCCTGCGCGACGGCGCGCGGGTCGTGGCGCTGCGCGCCAAGGCCATCCGCGAGGGCCTGTCCGGCCTCGGCGGCATGGTGTCCGTCGCACTGCCCGCCGAGCAGGCCGAGCGGCGGCTGGCGCCCTGGGGCGAGCGGATCTCCCTCGCCTCCGTCAACGGCCCCTCCTCCAGCATCGTCGCCGGCGAGGTCGACGCCCTGGACGAGCTCCTCGCCGCCTGCGCGGCGGACGGCGTGCGCGCCCGCAAGGTCGCCGTGGACTACGCCTCGCACAGCGCCTACGTCGAGGTGATCCGCGACCAGGTCCTCGAGGCGCTGGCCGACGTCGAACCGCGCGCGGCCGACATCCCCTTCGTCTCCGCGGTGACCGGCGCCGCCCTGGCGGACACCACCGCCCTGGACGCCGGCTACTGGTACACCAACCTGCGCCAGACGGTCCGCTTCGCCGACGCCGTCTCCGGGCTCCTCGACGCCGGCTTCTCCTTCTTCGTCGAGGCCAGCGCCCACCCGGTGCTGTCCACCGCCCTCCAGGAGAGCCTGGAGGCGGCCGGCCGGCCGGGCGTCGCGCTCGGCACCCTGCGCCGCGACGAGGGCGGCCCGGACCGCTTCCTGACCTCCCTGGCCGAGGGCTACGTCCGCGGCCTGCCGGTCGACTGGCGGACCGTGCTCGCCGACCGCGGCGGCCGGCGCGTGGCCCTGCCGCCGTACGCCTTCCAGCGGCGCCGCTTCTGGCTCGACACCTCCGCCCTGCCCGCCGCGTCCGGCCCCGCCCGGCAGCTCGCCGCGGCCGCCGCCGGGCCCGACGAGGACGACGCGGCGCCCTCCGCGCTGCGCGCCGAACTCGAGCCGCTGAGCCCCGCCGACCGGGAGAGCGCCGTGCTGCGCCTGGTGCGCGCGCACGTCGCCGCCGCGCTGGGCCACCCCTCGCCCGACGACGTCGACCCCACCCGCACCTTCAAGGAGCTGGGCGCCGACTCCCACCTGACGGTGTACATCCGCAACGTGCTCAGCGAGGCCACCGAGGTCCGGCTGCCCACCACGGCCCTCTTCGACCATCCCACCCCGCAGGCCCTCGCCCGCCACCTGCACGACAGCGTCTTCGGCACCGACGCGGACACCGCCGCCCCGACCGCGCCGCGCACCGCCGCCGACGACGACCCGATCGCGATCGTCGGCATGTCCTGCCGCTTCCCCGGCGGCGCCGCCTCCCCGGAGAAGCTGTGGCGGCTGGTCGCCGAGGCCCGGGACGCCATCGGCACCTTCCCCGACGACCGCGGCTGGGACCCGCAGAAGCTGCACCACCCCGACCCCGAGCACCCGGGCACCACGTACACGCTGAACGGCGGTTTCCTGCCGGACGCCGGGGAGTTCGACGCCGGCTTCTTCGGCATCGCGCCCCGCGAGGCGCTGGCCGCCGACCCGCAGCAGCGGCTGCTGCTGGAGACCGCGTGGGAGGCCGTCGAGCGGGCCGGCATCGACCCGCACACCCTGCGCGGCTCCCGCACCGGCGTCTTCGCCGGCGCCATGGCCACCGACTACGGCCCCCGCCTGCACGAGTCGTCCGGCCCGACCGAGGGCTACCAGCTCACCGGCAGCGCCGGCAGCGTCATCTCCGGCCGCATCTCCTACGCCCTCGGCCTGGAGGGCCCCGCCGTCACCATCGACACCGCCTGCTCCTCCTCCCTCGTGGCGCTGCACATGGCGGTACAGGCCCTGCGGCAGGGCGAGTGCGACCTGGCGCTGGCCGGCGGTGTCACCGTGATGGCGACGCCCGGCATGTTCCTGGAGTTCAGCAGGCAGCGCGGCCTCGCCCCCGACGGCCGCTGCAAGTCCTTCTCCGCCTCCGCCGACGGCACGTCGTGGTCGGAGGGCGTCGGCGTCATCGCCGTGGAGCGCCTCTCCGACGCCCGAGCCAAGGGCCACCGCGTCCTCGCGGTCGTCCGCGGCACGGCCGTCAACCAGGACGGCGCCAGCAACGGCCTCACCGCGCCCAACGGCCCCTCGCAGGAGCGGGTCATCCGGCAGGCCCTGGCCACCGCGAACCTGTCCCCCGCGGACGTCGACGCCGTCGAGGCGCACGGCACCGGCACCGCGCTCGGCGACCCCATCGAGGCGGGCGCGCTGCTCGCCACCTACGGCCAGGACCGCCCCGACGGACGCCCGCTGTGGCTCGGCTCGCTGAAGTCCAACATCGGCCACACCCAGGCGGCGGCCGGGGTCGGCGGTGTCATCAAGATGGTCATGGCGATGCGCAACGGCGTGCTGCCGAAGACGCTGAACGTGGACGAGCCGTCCCCGCACATCGACTGGTCGGCCGGCGCGGTGGAACTGCTCACCGAGGCCCGCGAGTGGACCGCCGAGGAGGGCCGCCCGCGCCGCGCGGCTGTCTCCTCCTTCGGCATCAGCGGGACGAACGCGCACGTCATCCTGGAGCAGGGCGAGCCCGAGCCCGAGCCCGCCGCCGAGGCTCCGGCCGCCGACGCCGGTACGGAGCTGCTCGTGCCGTGGGTGCTCTCGGCACGCGGCGAGACCGCGCTGCGCGGGCAGGCCGACCGGCTGGCGTCCTTCGTGGAGGCCGACCCCGCCGCCGACCCGGTCTCCGTGGCACGCGCCCTCGCCGGACGCTCCCGCTTCGAACGCCGGGCCGTGGTGCTCGGCCGGAACCGCGACGAACTCCTCTCCTCGGTACGCGAGTTGGCCACCGGCGACTCCTCCGTGAGCGCGGTCCCGGGTGCCCCCCAGACCGGGGTGCTGTTCACGGGTCAGGGTGCGCAGCGGCTGGGCATGGGTGAGAGTCTGGCGGCCGCGTTCCCGGTGTTCGCGCAGGCCTTCGAGCAGGCGTGCGCGGAGGTCGACAAGCACCTTCAGCGGCCGATCCGTGAGGTGATCGCGGACGAGGCGTCGGGGGAGCTGGACCGTACTGGATACACGCAGCCGGCGCTGTTCGCCTTCGAGGTGGCCGCGTACCGGCTGCTGGAATCGTGGGGTGTGCGGCCTCGGGTGCTGGTGGGTCACTCCATCGGGGAACTCGCCGCCGCGCACGTGGCCGGTGTCTTCAGCCTGGAGGATGCCGCCCGGCTGGTGACGGCCCGGGCGCGGCTGATGCAGGCGCTGCCGGAGGGCGGCGCCATGATCGCCGTCGCCGCTGCGGAGGACGAGGTCGCCGCACTCCTCGAAGGCCACGAGTCCGAGGTGTCCGTCGCGGCCGTCAACGCACCCGGTGCGGTGGTGATCTCCGGTGTGGAGGAGGTCGCGGTTCGGATCGCGGAGGAGCTGAAGGAGCGCGGTCACCGCATCCACCGGCTGAAGGTGTCCCACGCCTTCCACTCGCCGCTGATGGAGCCGATGCTCACGGAGTTCCGCACGATCGCCGAGTCCGTGAGCTACCAGGCTCCGCGCATCCCGGTGGTCTCCACCGTCACCGGTGAACTGGCGGCGGAGGAGCTGTGGCAGGACCCGGAGTACTGGGTCGGCCAAGTCCGTGCCGCTGTTCGGTTCGCCGATGGTGTGAACGCCGCTCACGGCGCGGGAGCGCGTGTACTGGTCGAGGTCGGCCCCGACGGTGTGCTGGCGGCAATGACCCGCCAGACCCTCACCGAAGACATCCCGGTCGTCGCCGTCTCCCGCAAGGACCGCCCTGAACCGAAGGCGGCCGCGGAGGCGCTGGCAACCCTGTTCACAGCCGGAATCGACGTCGACTGGACCACCTACCTCGACGCCCTCGGCGGCCCGGCACACCCCGTCGACCTCCCGACCTACGCCTTCGACCACCAGCGCTACTGGCTCGTCCCCACCCCCCGCACCACCGACGTCTCCACCGCCGGACTCGGCCCGGTCACGCACCCCCTGCTGGGCGCGGTCACCGAGCTGGCCGGCGCCGATCAGCTGGTGCTCACCGGGCGGCTGTCGCTGGCCACGCACCCCTGGCTCGCCGACCACGCCGTCCACGGACACGTCCTGGTGCCCGGCACCGGACTGGTCGAGCTGGTGCTGCGGGCCGGTGAGGAGGCCGGTGCGCCGGTCGTGCAGGACCTGACGCTCCAGGCGCCGCTGGTGCTGACCGAGAACGGGGCCCGGCAGGTGCAGGTGGTCGTCGGGGCACCCGGTGCCGACGGCACCCGTAAGGTCGCCCTGCACTCGCGGGACGCGGACGTGCCCGAGGCGGCGTGGACGCAGCACGCGGAGGGCACCCTGGCGGCGTCCGGCGCGGCGCCGGGCGAGGGGCTCGCGCAGTGGCCGCCGGCCGGTGCGGAGCCGGTCGAGCTGGCGGAGTCGTACCCGCTGCTGCTGGAGCGGGGTTACGCGTACGGGCCGGTGTTCCAGGGGCTGACCGCGGCCTGGACGACCGACGACGAGGTGTACGCCGAGGTCGTGCTGCCCGAGGAGGCGCGCGCCGACGCCGAGCGGTTCGGGCTGCACCCGGCGCTGCTGGACGCGGCGCTGCACCCGGTGCTGCTGGTGGTCTTCGACCACCTGTGGCGCCAGGACCCGGAGGCGGTGACGCTGCTGCCGTTCGTGTGGTCGGACATCGCGCTGCACGCGGTCGGTGCCACGGCGCTGCGGGTGCGCATCACCCGCGGCGGCCCGCAGGAGGTGGCGCTGGAGGTCACCGACCACAACGGCGTCCCGGTGCTGTCGGTCGGTTCGCTGACCCTGGTGCCCGCGTCCGCCGAGCAGCTCGCCACGGCCGCCGGGGCGGTCCCCGCCTCGCTGCTGAGCCTGACGTGGGTGGCGGCGAACCAGGCCGAGGAGGGCGGGGCCGCGCGCATCGCCGTCCTCGGTGACGCGCCGTCGGCGGACGCGGAGGGCTACGCGGACCTGTCCGCGCTGCGTGCCGCGGTCGCCGCCGGGGCGCCCGCGCCCGAGCTGGTGGTCGCCCGGGCCGGTGCCGGTGACGTGACGGGCACCGCGCACGAGGTGCTGGCGCTGGTGCAGGAGTGGCTGGCGAGGGAGGAGCCCGCGGGGGCGCGGCTGGTGGTCGTGACCCGGGGCGCGGTGGCCGTCGCCGACGGCGAGGCGCCCGATCTGACGCAGGCCCCGGTGTGGGGTCTGGTGCGGTCG
Source organism: Streptomyces sp. NPDC041135 (assembly GCF_055592085.1). Classification (NCBI taxonomy): domain Bacteria; kingdom Bacillati; phylum Actinomycetota; class Actinomycetes; order Kitasatosporales; family Streptomycetaceae; genus Streptomyces; species Streptomyces sp. NPDC041135. Next base: position 81,840 of record NZ_JBVIYZ010000017.1, on the reverse strand, counting down.
GCGCAGGCCGAGCACCCGGAGCGGCTAGTGCTCCTGGACACCGACGAGGACGTGCCGGTGGCGGTGCTGGCCGGGGCGTGCGCCTCGGGTGAGCCGCAGCTGGCGCTGCGCGCCGGGCAGGTGCTGGTGCCGAGGCTGGCCGAGGCGCCGGCCGCGGGCGAGCGGCCCGGGTGGGACGGTTCGGGGACGGTGCTGGTCACCGGTGGCACCGGCGGTCTCGGTGCGCTGGCGGCCCGGCACCTGGTCACGGAGTACGGGGCGCGGAACCTGCTGCTGCTCAGCCGCAGCGGGGACCGGGCGCCGGGCGCGGCCGAGCTGGTCGCGGAGCTGACCGGGCTGGGCGCCGAGGTCACGGTGGCCGCCTGCGACGTCGCCGACCGGGCGGACCTCGCGGCGCGGATCGCCGCGATCCCCGCCGACCGGCCGCTGGCCGGTGTCGTCCACCTCGCCGGTGTGCTGCGGGACGCGCCCGTGACGGCGCTGACCGCCGACCGCTACGACGAGGTGTTCGCCCCGAAGGCGGCCGCCGCGCAGTGGCTGCACGAGCTGACCGAGGACCTGGACCTGGCCTTCTTCGTCCTCTACTCGTCCGTCGCGGGCACCGTGGGCACGGCCGGGCAGGCCAACTACGCGGCCGCGAACGTCTACCAGGACGCCCTCGCCGCCCACCGGCGGGCCCGGAGCCTGCCGGGGCTGTCGCTGGCCTGGGGCCTGTGGGAGGTCGAGGCCGGCATGGGCGGCGCGCTGGGCGCCGCGGACGTGGCCCGCTTCCGCCGCGGCGGCATCGCGCCGTTCACCGGTGCGGAGGGCATGGCGCTGTTCGACGCGGCGCTCGCGACCGGCGGCGAGTCGCTGCTGGTGCCCGTCCGGCTGGACCGGGCGGCGCTGCACCGCCTCGACGAGCCGCCGGCCGTCTTCCGGGGCCTGGTCCGGCCGAAGGCGGCGGCCAAGCCGCGGCTGCGGGTGGTGGCGGCGGAGGGTGCCGCTGCCGCCGGGCTGCAGCCCGAGCTGCCGGCGGTCGTGCGGCGGCTGAGCACGCTGGCGCCGCAGGAGCAGGAACGCGAACTGCTCGACCTGATCCGGGAGATCATCGCGGTGGTCCTGGACTACCCGTCCGCGGACGACGTGGACACCGAGTACTCCTTCAAGGAGCTGGGCTTCGACTCGCTGAGCGGGGTGGAGTTCCGCAACCAGCTCAACAAGGAGGTCGGGGTGAAGGTGGCCACCACGGTGGTCTTCGACTACCCGACCCCGGACGCGCTGGCCGGTCACGTACGCGACCTGCTGTTCCCCGAGGCCGAGGAGGCCGAGGAGAGCGGGCCCAGCGACGAGGACGTCCGCCGGCTGCTGTCGTCGGTGCCCGTGCAGAGCCTGCGGGACGCGGGGCTGCTGGAGGAGCTGCTGCGGCTCGCGGACGGCGCGGACCGCTCCGGCGGCCGGGACGCCTCCGGCCAGGCCGAGCAGGCCGAGAACAGCATCGACGACATGCAGCTCGACGACCTGATCCAGATGGCACTCGAAGCGGACGCCTCGTAGCCAGATCTCGCAACCAACGAAAAGGAGTGGCAGGTGGCCACCGAATACCAGAAGGCGGTGCGGGGGTTCGTCGCCCAGGAGATCAAGGGGCGGCACGACTACCTCGACTCCCTCGGCGAGATGCCGCTGCCGCTGTACGAGAAGTTCCGGGAGACGGGGCTCGCGAACTGGTGGATACCGAAGGAGAGCGGCGGCCTCGGCCTCAGCCTCTCCGACAGCGTGGACATCGTGAACGAGCTGGCGTACGGCGACGCGGGCGTGGCCTTCACGCTGTTCATCTCGGTGCTGGGCACCAGCATGGTGTCGCTGTACGGCTCCGACGAGCTGAAGGAGCGGTTCGTCGAGCCGATGGCGGCCAAGGGCACGTACTGCGCGACGCTCGGCAGTGAGCGCAACGCGGGCAGCGAGCTGGGCCGGATCGAGACGACGGCCGCGCGCAGCGGCGCGGACCTGGTGCTGAACGGGGAGAAGTACTTCTCCACGAACACCGGCTTCGCCGACTTCCTGGTCGTGGTGGCCGCGTCGGCCGAGGACCCCAGCGAGCACCTGGCGGTGGTGGTGCCGCGGGACACCCCCGGCATCACGGTCGTCAAGCGCTGGGACGTCATCGGCCTGCGCGCCTCGGCGACGTACGAGGTGTCGTTCGAGAACGTGCGGGTGCCGGCCGCGTACAAGCTGGCGGGTTCGGGGCTGCGGCTGCTGGAGATCGGCCTGAACGCCAGCCGCATCCTGATCGCCACCACCGGTCTGGGCATCGCCCGCCGCATCCGCGACCTGTGCATGGAGTACGGCAAGACCAAGCAGGTCAAGGGCGGTCCGCTGACCGACAACCCGGTCTTCATGGCGAAGCTGGGCCAGATGGAGATGCAGATCGACGTCATGAAGGCCCAGTGCCGGGCGGCGGCGCGTGACTACGACGCCGTCATGCAGGGTCCCGACCCGGCGGCGGCGTTCGCCAAGCAGGGCACGCTGAAGTCGGCCCTGACCGCGAAGATGTTCTGCGGGCAGACCGGCTGGGACATCGCCACCGTCGGCTCGGAGATGTTCGGCGGTCTCGGCTACACGCACGAGCACCCCATCGGCAAGCTCATGCGCGACCTGCGGTACGTGTCGATCGTCGAGGGCGGCGACGACGTACTGCGGGAACTGGTCTACAGCCGGTACGTGGTGCCCATCCCGCGCCGTTCGTAGCGGGCACGTCCGGCTGTCAGCGAAGGCCCGCCCCGGGCCACGGTGTCCTGCCCGGGGCGGGCCTTCGGTCTGCGCGGGGACGGACGCGCACGCCGCGCCGCCGGCGTCCTACGACCGGCACGCGCCGCGCACGACGAACCCCCGGCCGGTGATCCGGCCGGGGGTTGCCGTGGTGCCGTCGGCCCGGGGGCCGGGCGGGTCAGACTCCCAGCTCGTTGTCCAGGAGGGCGAACATCTCGTCGTCGGTCGCGGAGTCGAGGCGGTCGGTGAGCGCCTGTTCGGCGGAGCCGGCCTCCAGGGTGGTGAGCAGGTCGCGCAGCCGGGCTCCGAGCCGGGTGCGGGTGACGTCCTCCAGGGTGGCGGCGGTGAGGGACTGTTCGATGCGGTCCAGCTCGGTGAACAGCTGAAGGGCGTCGGCCTCCGGGTTCTTCGCGCCGCCGAGGCGTTCCAGGAGGTGGTCGGTGAGCGCGTCGGAGGTCGGGTAGTCGAAGATCAGCGTGGCCGGGAGCTGGAGGCCGGTGGCCGCGTTGAGGGCGTTGCGGAAGTCCAGCGCGGTGAGGGAGTCGAAGCCGAACTCCTGGAACGGCCTGCCCGACTCCACCTCCGCGCCGCCGCCGTAGCCGAGGATCGTGGCGACCTGGCCGCGGACCAGGTCCGACAGCAGGGCCCGCTGCTCGGCCGGGGCGAGGGCGGCCAGCCGCGCGGCCAGGTCGCCTCCGCCGGACCGCTGGGCGCGGCCCGCCGAGGCGGCCGTACGGCGACCGCCCGGTGCCGCCAGTCCGCGCAGCAGGCCGGGGAGGCCGTCGCCGCGGGTGCGCAAGGCCGCCGGGTCCACCCGCAGCGGCACCAGGGCCGGGCGGGTGGCGGTCAGGCCCGCGTCGAAGGACGCCAGGCCGTCGGCGACCGACAGCGGCGGCAGGCCCAGGCGGCGCATGCGCTCCAGGTCCGACTCGCCCAGGAAGGAGCTGAGGCCCGTCTCCGTGTCCCACAGGCCGTAGGCGAGGGCGGTGGCGGGCAGGCCCTGGGCGCGGCGGTGGGCGGCGAGCGCGTCTAGGAAGACGTTGGCGGCGCCGTAGTTGGCCTGCCCGGCAGCCAGCACCAGGCCGCCGGCCGAGGAGAACAGCACGAACGCGGTCAGCGGCAGCTCCGCCGTCAGTTCGTGCAGGTGCCAGGCCGCGTCCGCCTTCGGACGCAGCACCTTGTCGACCTGCTCCGGGGTCAGGGAGTCCACAAGGCCGTTGTCACCGACGCCGGCCGCGTGCACGACCGCCGTCAGCGGGTGCCCGGCCGGCACCTCCGCCAGCAGTGCGGCCAGGGCCGCCCGGTCACCGACGTCGCAGGCGGCGACCGTCACCGACGCGCCCGACTCCGCCAGCTCCGCCGTCAGCTCCGCGGCACCCGGCGCGTCCGGGCCCCGGCGGCTGGTCAGCACCAGGTGCCGGACGCCGTGGGCGGTGACCAGGTGGCGGGCCACCAGGGCGCCCAGACCGCCGGTGCCGCCGGTGACCAGGACCGTGCCCTCCGGGTCGAGCGTTCCGGCCGGGGCGGCCGTCGCGGCCGTCCGCACCAGGCGCGGGACCCGGGCCCGGCCGGCCCGCACCGCGAGTTCCGGCTCGTCCAGGGCCACCAGGCCCGTCAGCAGCGCCGGCGACACGCCGTCGGCGTCCACGTCCAGCAGCACGAACCGGCCCGGCTGCTCGGCCTGCGCGGCCCGCACCAGACCCCACACGGGCGCCGCGGACAGCTCGGGCGCCTCGCCGTCGCTCACGGCCACCGCGCCACGCGTCACAACCACCAGCCGCGCGCCCGCCAGGCGTTCGTCCGCCAGGAAGGCGCCGATCCGGTCGAGCGCGGTGTTCAGCGCCCGGCGCACCCCGCCCGGCACGTCGTCCGGGTCACCGCCGTCCACGACCGTCAGCACGGTCGCCGGGGCCGCCGCGGCCAGCTCCTCGACGCCCGCGTACCGGGCGGCGCCGGTCAGGGCCGGCAGCCCGTCGCCCCACACGGCCAGCCCCTCGGCCGGACCGCCCTCGACGACCGGGACCTCGCTCCAGTCGATGCCGTGCAGCACGCCCGGCGCGCCGCTGCCCGCGGCCGCCAGCTGCTCGGCGGAGACCGGGCGCAGCACCAGCGACTCCACGCTCAGCACCGGCGCCCCGGAGGGGTCGGCGATGTCCAGCTTCGCCCCCGAACCGGAGTCGGCCGGCGCCACCCGCACCCGGACCGCCGAGGCGCCCGAGGCGTGCAGGGTCACGCCCTGCCAGGCGAACGGCAGCGACGGCTTCCCGGGCTCCACGCCCGGCACGAAGTCACCGAGGCTCAGCGCGTGCAGCGAGGCGTCCAGCAGGGCCGGGTGCAGCCCGAAGCGGCCCGCCTCGGCGCGGCCCTCGTCGGGCAGCGTGACCTCGGCGTAGACCTCGTCGGCCGTCTTCCAGGCCGCGGTCAGGCCCTGGAACAGCGGCCCGTACTCCAGGCCCAGCTGCCCCAGCCGTTCGTACATCTCGTCCACCGCGACCGGCTCCGCACCGGCCGGCGGCCACTGCGTCAGTCCCTCCGCCGCCGGGGCACCGGCACTCACCGTGCCCTCGGCGTGCAGTGTCCAGGGGGCGTCCGGGGTGTCGGCGGGCCGGGAGTGCAGGGCGACGGGTCGGGCACCGCCGTCGAGCGGCGCCCCGACCACCACCTGCACCTGCACCGCGCCGGCCGCCGGCAGCACCAGCGGCGCCTGGAGGGTCAGTTCGTCGACCCGGTCACCGCCCGCGTGGTCGGCGGCCTGCACCACCATCTCGATCATCGCCGCGCCCGGCACGATCACCGTGCCCAGCACGGCGTGGTCGGCGAGCCAGGGGTGACTGGCCAGCGACAGCCGCCCGGTGAGCACCAGATGATCGGCGCCGGCGAGTTCCGTCAGCGCGCCGAGCAGGGGATGGCCCACCGCACCGAGCCCGGCGGTCGACACGTCCGCGTTCCGGTCCGACGGGGTCAGCCAGTAGCGCTGGCGGTCGAAGGCGTAGGTGGGCAGGTCGACGGGGCGGGTGGGGATGCCGAGGGCGTCGAGGTACGACGTCCAGTCGACGTCGATTCCGGCTGTGAACAGGGTTGCCAGCGCCTCCGCGGCCGCCTTCGGTTCAGGCCGGTCCTTGCGCGAGACGGCGACGACGGGGATGTCCTCTGTCAGGGTCTGGCGGGTCATTGCCGCCAGCACACCGTCCGGGCCGACCTCGACCAGTACACGCGCTCCCGCTCTGTGAGCGGCGTTCACACCATCGGCGAAGCGAACGGCGGCACGGACTTGGCCGACCCAGTACTCCGGGTCCTGCCACAGCTCGTCGGCGGCGAGTTCACCGGTGACGGTGGAGACCACCGGGATGCGGGGCGGGTTGTAGCTCACGGACTCCGCGATCGTGCGGAACTCCGCGAGCATCGGCTCCATCAGCGGCGAGTGGAAGGCGTGGGACACCTTCAGCCGGTGAATGCGGTGACCGCGCTCCTTCAGCTCCTCCGCGATCCTAACCGCGACCTCCTCCACACCCGAGATCACCACCGCACCCGGTGCGTTGACGGCCGCGACGGACACCTCGGCCTCGTGCCCGGCCAGCAGCGCGGCGACCTCGTCCTCCCCGGCGGCGACGGCGATCATCGCGCCGCCCTCCGGCAGCGCCTGCATCAGCCGCGCCCGGGCCGTCACCAGCCGGGCGGCATCCTCCAGGCCGAACACACCCGCCACATGCGCGGCGGCAAGCTCACCGATGGAGTGACCCACCAGCACCCGAGGCCGCACACCCCACGACTCCAGCAACCGGTACGCGGCCACCTCGAAGGCGAACAGCGCCGGCTGCGTGTACCCGGTACGGTCCAGCTCCCCCGACGCCTCGTCCGCGATCACCTCACGGATCGGCCGCTCCAGATGCTTGTCGACCTCCGCGCACGCCTGCTCGAAGGCCTGCGCGAACACCGGGAACGCGGCCGCCAGACCCTCACCCATGCCCAGCCGCTGCGCACCCTGCCCCGTGAACAGCACCCCGGCGTCGGGAACTCCGGCGGCGGCTGCGGGCACCGTGCCCGCGTCGGCGACCTCGCGGGCGGCGGTGAGGAGCTGGTCGCGGTCTTCGCCGAAGAGCACCGCTCGCCGTTCGAAGCGGGAGCGTCCGGCGAGGGCGCGTGCCACGGAGACCGGGTCGGCGGCGGGGTCGGCCTCCACGAAGGACGCCAGCCGCTCGGCCTGCCCGCGCAGCGCGGCCTCACCGCGTGCCGAGAGCACCCACGGCACCGGGGCTCCGGCGCCGCCGGTGGTGGCCGGGACCTGCGCGGCGGCGGGCTCCGGTTCGGCTTCCTCCAGGATGACGTGCGCGTTCGTCCCGCTGATGCCGAAGGAGGAGACGCCCGCGCGGCGCGGGCGGCCCTCCTCCGTGGTCCACTCGCGGGCCTCGGTGAGCAGTTCCACCGCGCCGGCCGACCAGTCGATGTGCGGGGAGGGGGCGTCGACGTGGAGGGTCCTCGGCAGGACGCCGTTGCGCATCGCCATGACCATCTTGATGATGCCGCCGACCCCGGCCGCCGCCTGCGCGTGCCCGAAGTTCGACTTCAGCGAGCCCAGCCACAGCGGGCGCCCGCTGTCGGGGCGCTCCTGACCGTAAGTGGCCAGCAGCGCCTGCGCCTCGATCGGGTCGCCCAGCGTCGTGCCCGTGCCGTGCGCCTCCACCGCGTCGACGTCCGCCGCTGACAGTCCGGCCGCGGCCAGCGCCTGCCGGATCACCCGCTCCTGCGAGGGCCCGTTCGGCGCGGTGATGCCGTTGCTCGCCCCGTCCTGGTTGACGGCCGTGCTGCGCACCACCGCCAGGACGCGGTGGCCGTTGGCCTTGGCGCGGGAGAGGCGTTCGAGGAGCAGGATGCCCGCTCCCTCGGCCCAGCCGGTGCCGTCGGCGGAGGCGGCGAAGGACTTGCAGCGGCCGTCGGGGGCGAGGCCCTTCTGGCGGCTGAACTCCACGAACATGCCCGGCGTCGACATGACGGTCACACCGCCGGCCAGGGCGTAGTCGCACTCCCCCTGGCGCAGGGCGTGGGCCGCCATGTGCAGGGCGACCAGCGAGGACGAGCAGGCGGTGTCGACGGTGACGGCGGGGCCCTCGAGGCCGAGGGTGTAGGAGACGCGGCCGGAGATGAGGCTGCCGCCGCTGGTGGAGGCGGGGATGTCGCCCATGCCGTAGTCGTGGTACATCACCCCGGCGAAGACGCCGGTGCGGGAGCCGCGCAGGCTGTGCGGGTCGAGGCCGGCCCGCTCGACGGCCTCCCACGCGGTCTCCAGCAGCACCCGCTGCTGGGGGTCGATGGTGACCGCCTCGCGCGGGGAGATGCCGAAGAACTTCGGGTCGAAGTCGGCGGCGTCGTACAGGAAGCCGGCGCGGCGGCAGTACGAGGTGCCCTCGCCGTCGGCGGCGGCCGGGTCGGCCGGGAACACGCCGTCGATGTCCCAGCCGCGGTCGGTGGGCAGGGCGGACACCCCGTCGCGGCCCTCGGCGACCAGGTCCCAGAGGCCTTCGGGGCTGGTCACGCCGTCCGGGTAGCGGCAGGCCATGCCGACGATCGCGATCGGCTCCCGGTCCTTCTCGTGCGCGCTCTGCAGCCGCTTGCGCGTGCTGTGCAGCTCCGCGGTGACCTTCTTCAGGTAGTCGACCAACTTCTCGGTCTCGTCACCGGCCATGGCCGTTTCGCCTTCCTCACTGTCGTACGGGTCAGGAGAGCCCGAGTTCGTTGTCGATGAAGCTGAGCACCTCGGCCGCGCTGGCGGACTCCAGGCGGTCGGAGACGTCCGCCTCGCCGCCGGCGTCCTGACGGGCGAGCTTCTTCCAGTTGGCCAGGACCAGTTCGAGCCTGGTGGTGATCTCGTCGGGGTCGAGGTGACCGGTCGCGGTGCCGTCGGCGGGTACGGCCGCCAGGGCCGCCTCCAGACGGTCCAGGTCGGCCAGGACGCCGCGGTCGGTGTCGGGGGCGCTCGGCGCCAGCTCGGCGAGGAGGTGGGCGGCGAGCGCGGTGGCGTTGGGGTAGTCGAAGATGAGCGTGGCGGACAGCCGCAGTCCGGTCGCGGAGTTGAGCTGGTTGCGCAGCTCCACGGCGGTCAGGGAGTCGAAGCCGAGTTCCTGGAAGGCCCGGCCCGCCTCCACGGCGTCCGCGCCCGCGTGGCCGAGGACCGTCGCCGCCTTCTCCCGGACGAACCGCACCAGGTACGGCTCGCGTTCGGCGGGTGCCAGCGCGGCCAGCCGGTCGGCGAGGCCGCTGCCGCCGTCGCCGCCGCGCACGGCCCCGCCGCCGGTGGCCGTGCGGCGGCCGCCCTGGGCCGCCAGTCCGCGCAGCAGGCCGGGCAGGCCGTCGCCGCGGGTGCGCAGCGCGGCCGGGTCGACCCGCAGCGGCACCAGCGCGGCGCGGTCCGCGGTGAGGCCCGCGTCGAAGGCGGAGAGGCCCTCGGCGACGGACAGGGCGGGCAGGCCCTGGCGGCGCATGCGCTCCAGGTCCGCCTCCTGCAACTGGGTGGTCAGGCCGGTCGCCGTGTTCCACAGGCCGTAGGCGAGGGCGGTGGCGGGCAGGCCCTGGGCGCGGCGGTGGGCGGCGAGCGCGTCTAGGAAGACGTTCGCGGCGCCGTAGTTGGCCTGCCCGGCCGCCAGCACCAGGCCGCCGGCCGAGGAGAACAGCACGAACGCGGCCAGCGGCAGGTCCGCCGTCAGTTCGTGCAGGTGCCAGGCCGCGTCCGCCTTCGGACGCAGCACCTTGTCGACCTGCTCCCGCGTCAGGGCCTGGACCAGGCCGTTGTCGCCGACTCCGGCCGCGTGCACGACCGCCGTCAGCGGGTGCCCGGCCGGCACCTCCGCCAGCAGCGCGGCGACGGCCGCCCGGTCGGCGGTGTCGCAGGCGGCGACCGTCACCGAGGCGCCGGACTCCTCCAGCTCGGCCTTGAGCTCCTTCGCGCCCGGCGCGTCCGGACCCCGGCGGCTGGTCAGCAGCAGGTGCCGTACGCCGTGGGCGGTGACCAGGTGGCGGGCCACCAGGGCACCGAGACCACCGGTGCCGCCGGTGACCAGGACCGTGCCCTGCGGGTCGAGCGTTCCGGCCGGGGCGGCCGGCGGGGCGGGGGTGCGCACCAGCCGGGGCACCCACACGACACCGTCCCGGACGGCGACCTCCGGCTCGTCCAGCGCGAGCACCCCGGCCAGCAGCGGCGCCGACACCTCGTCGGCCAGGTCCAGCAGCACGAACCGGCCCGGCTGCTCGGCCTGCGCGGCCCGCACCAGACCCCACACGGGGGCCGTGGACAGCTCGGGCAGCTCGCCCCCGGCGACGGCGACCGCGCCCCGGGTGACGACCACCAGCCGGGAGCCGGCCAGCCGCTCCTCCGCGAGGAACGCCTGCACGCGGTCCAGCACCTCGTACAGCGCCCCGCGCACTCCGTCCGGCCCGCCGTCACCGGTGGGTACGACCGTCAGCACGGTCGCCGGAGCCGCCGCGGCCAGCTCCTCGACGCCCGCGTACCGGGCGGCGCCGGTCAGGGCCGGCAGGCCTTCCCCCCACACGGCCGGCGTCCCGGCCCGGCCGTCCTCGACGACCGGGACCTCGCTCCAGTCGATGCCGTGCAGCACGCGGGAGGCGGCCGAGCCGCCTGCCGACGCGAGCTGCTCGGGAGAGGCGGGCATCGCCGTCAGCGACTCCACAGTCAGCACGGGGGCGCCGGTGGCGTCGGCCAGGGTGATGGAGTGGGCGTGGTCGTCGATCTTCGTCATCCGCACCCGTACGGCGTCGGCGCCGGCCGCGTGCAGGGTGACCCCGGCCCAGGCGAACGGCAGCAGCGTCTCCTGCGTCCCGTCCTCCCGGCCCTCCACCAGCTTGACGTGCATCGCGGCGTCGAACAGGGCCGGGTGCAGCCCGAAGCGGCCGGCGTCGGCGCGCGCCTCCTCGGGCAGCACGACCTCCCCGTACACGGTGTCCCCGGCCCGCCAGGCCGCCGTCAGGCCCTGAAACACGGGGCCGTAGGCGTAACCGCGTTCGAGGAGGTAGTCGTACGCGCCTTCCACGTCCATCGGGGTGGCGTCCGGCGGCGGCCATGCCGTCAGTCCCTCGGCCGGCCGCGACGCCGCCGGGGCGAGCAGCCCTTCGGCGTGCCGCGTCCAGAGGGCGTCCGGGGCGCCGGCGTCACGGGAGTGGATGGAGACCGGGCGGCCACCGTCGGCACCGGGCGCCCCGACGACCACCTGCACCTGCAACGCGCCGCTCTCCGGCAGCAGCAGGGGCGCCTGGAGCGTCAGGTCGTCCACGACCGGCGTACCGGCCTCGTCACCGGCCCGTACGGCCAGTTCGACCAGTCCGGTGCCGGGCACCAGGACGTGTCCGTGGACGGCGTGGTCGGCGAGCCAGGGGTGCGTGGCCAGCGACAGCCGCCCGGTGAGCACCAGCTGATCGGTCCCGGCCAGGTGAGTGGCGGCGCCGAGCAGGGGGTGCGCGACGGGGCCGAGTCCGGCGGTGGAGACGTCGGTGGTGCGGGGGGTGGGGACGAGCCAGTAGCGCTGGTGGTCGAAGGCGTAGGTCGGGAGGTCGACGGGGTGTGCCGGGCCGCCGAGGGCGTCGAGGTAGGTGGTCCAGTCGACGTCGATTCCGGCTGTGAACAGGGTTGCCAGCGCCTCAGCTGCTGCCTTGGGTTCAGGGCGGTCCTTGCGGGAGACGGCGACGACCGGGATGTCCTCTGTCAGGGTTTGGCGGGTCATTGCCGCCAGCACACCGTCCGGGCCGACCTCGACCAGTACACGCGCTCCCGCGCCGTGAGCGGCGTTCACACCATCCGCGAACCGAACAGCGGCACGCACCTGGCCGACCCAGTACCCCGGGTCCTGCCACAACTCCTCCGCCGCCAGTTCACCGGTGACCGTGGAGACCACCGGGATGCGCGGAGCCTGGTAGCTCACGGACTCCGCGATCGTGCGGAACTCCGCGAGCATCGGCTCCATCAGCGGCGAGTGGAAGGCGTGGGACACCTTCAGCCGGTGAATGCGGTGACCGCGCTCCTTCAGCTCCTCAGCGATCCGGACCGCGACCTCCTCCACACCCGAGATCACCACCGCACCCGGTGCGTTGACGGCCGCGACGGACACCTCGGACTCATGGCCTTCGAGGAGTGCGGCGACCTCGTCCTCCCCGGCGGCGACGGCGATCATCGCGCCGCCCTCCGGCAGCGCCTGCATCAGCCGCGCCCGGGCCGTCACCAGCCGGGCGGCATCCTCCAGGCCGAACACACCCGCCACATGCGCGGCGGCAAGCTCACCGATGGAGTGACCCACCAGCACCCGAGGCCGCACACCCCACGACTCCAGCAACCGGTACGCGGCCACCTCGAAGGCGAACAGCGCCGGCTGCGTGTACCCGGTACGGTCCAGCTCCCCCGACGCCTCGTCCGCGATCACCTCACGGATCGGCCGCTCCAGATGCTTGTCCACTTCTGCGCACGCCTGCTCGAAGGCCTGCGCGAACACCGGGAACGCGGCCGCCAGACCCGCACCCATGCCCAGCCGCTGCGCACCCTGCCCCGTGAACAGCACCCCGGTGTCCGGAGCGCCGGTCGCCGTGTAGCCGGTGATGACACCGGCCGCCGCGTCACCGGCCGCGAGCGTCCGCACGCCCGCGACGAGTTCCTCGCGCCCCTCGCCGAGCACCACGGCCCGGCGTTCGAAGCGGGAGCGGGAGACCAGGGTGCGGGCGACGGAGACCGGGTCGGCGGCGGGGTCGGCCTCCACGAAGGACGCCAGCCGCTCGGCCTGCCCGCGCAGCGCGGTCTCGCCGCGTGCCGAGAGCACCCACGGCAGGACCAGCCCCGCGGGAGCCGCGGGAGCCGCGGGAGACTTTTCCCCCGGGGCGGGCTCGGGCTCGGTCTGCTCCAGGATGACGTGGGCGTTCGTCCCGCTGATGCCGAAGGACGAGACGCCCGCGCGGCGCGGGCGGCCCTCCTCGGCGGTCCACTCGCGGGCCTCGGTGAGCAGCTCCACCGCACCGGCCGACCAGTCGATGTGCGGGGACGGCTCGTCCACGTTCAGCGTCTTCGGCAGCACGCCGTTGCGCATCGCCATGACCATCTTGATGACACCGCCGACCCCGGCCGCCGCCTGCGCGTGCCCGAAGTTCGACTTCAGCGAGCCCAGCCAGAGCGGGCGTCCGCTGTCGGGGCGCTCCTGGCCGTAGGTCGCCAGCAGCGCCTGCGCCTCGATCGGGTCACCCAGCGTCGTGCCCGTACCGTGCGCCTCGACGGCGTCCACGTCCGCCCCGGACAGCCCGGCCGCGGCCAGCGCCTGCCGGATCACCCGCTCCTGCGAGGGCCCGTTCGGCGCGGTGATGCCGTTGCTCGCCCCGTCCTGGTTGACGGCCGTACCGCGCACCACCGCCAGCACGCGGTGGCCCTTGGCGCGGGCGTCGGAGAGGCGCTCCACGGCCAGGACGCCGACGCCCTCGGCCCACGCCGTGCCGTCGGCCGTCGAGGAGAAGGACTTGCAGCGGCCGTCGGCGGCGAGACCGCGCTGGCGGCTGAACTCCACGAAGGCGCGCGGAGTGGCCATCACGGTCACGCCGCCCGCGAGGGCGAGGTCGCACTCGCCGGTCCGCAGGGCGTGCACGGCGAGGTGCAGGGCGACCAGGGAGGAGGAGCAGGCCGTGTCCAGGGTGACCGCGGGACCCTCCAGGCCGAGGGTGTAGGAGACCCGGCCGGAGACGACGCTGCCCAGGCTGCCGGTGCCGATCATGCCTTCCAGCTCGCCGGGGACGGCGTCGCGCGGCGGCACGTAGTCGTGGTACATGACCCCGGCGAAGACGCCGGTGCGGGAGCCGCGCAGGGTGTGCGGGTCGATGCCCGCCCGCTCCAGCGCCTCCCAGGACGCCTCCAGCAGCAGCCGCTGCTGCGGGTCGATCGCCAGGGCCTCACGGGGCGAGATGCCGAAGAAGGCGGCGTCGAACTCGCCCGCGTCGTGCAGGAAGCCGGCCTGGTCGCAGTAGGAGGTGCCCTCGTGGTCGGGGTCGGGGTGGAAGAGGTCGTCGAGCTGCCAGCCGCGGTCGGCCGGGAAGCCGGAGATCCCGTCGCGGCCCTCGGCGACCAGGTCCCAGAGGTCCTCGGGGGTGGTCACGCCGCCCGGGTACTGGCAGGCCATGCCGACGATCGCGATCGGCTCCCGCCGGCGCTCCTCCATGTCCTGCACCTTGCGGTTGACCTCGCGCAGCTCGGCGGTGGCCCGGCGCAGGTACTCCCGCAGCTGGCTCTCGTTGCTCGGCATCGCCTGATCCTTTGCTCAGATGCTTCTGCTTCTGCTTCGGGTGCTGGGGCTAGAACGACTTGAGTTCGTTCTCGAGTTCGGCCAGCAGCTCGTCGTCCGAGGAGGCGGCGAGGTCGCCGCCGGCGTGCGCGCGCACCAGCTCGCGCAGCCGGGCGGTGACGTCCTGAAGGACCGCGTCGTCGGGGGTGAGCGTGGACATGGCCGTCTCGAGCCGCTCCAGTTCGTCCAGCACCGGGTGCCGGGTCTCGGCGGGTTCGGTCTCCTCCGGGGCCAGCTCGCCCAGCAGGAACTCGATCAGTGCGGTGGGGCTCGGGTAGTCGAAGATCAGCGAGGCGGGCAGCTTCAGCCCGGTCGCCGCGCCGAGCTGGTTGCGGAACTCCAGCGCGGTGAGCGAGTCGAAGCCGAGCGTCTGGAACAGCCGGTCGGCGCCGACCGCCTCGACCCCGGAGAAGCCGAGCACCGTGGCGACCTGGCCGCGGACCAGGTCCGACAGCGCCCGCTGCCGTCCGGCCTCGTCGAGTCCGGCGAGCTTCTCGCGCAGGTTGACCGACGGGTCCTTGCGGGCGCCGCGGCCGGCCGCCGTACGCCGGCCCGAGCCGGCCACCAGCTGCCGTACCAGCGGCCGTGCGGCCTCGGCCTGGTCGGCGAGTCCGCGCAGGTCCAGCTTGGCGGGCACCAGCGCGGCGCGCTCCCCGCCCGCGAGGGCGGTGTCGAACGCGGCGAGGCCGTCGGCCTCCTCCAGCGCGAGCACGCCGGACTCCTTCAGCCGCCGTACGTCGGCGTCGTCCAGGCTGCCGGCCATGCCGCCGACGGACAGCAGCCCGTACGCCAGCGCGGTGGCCGGCAGGCCGTGGGCGCGGCGGTGGGCGGCGAGCGCGTCGAGGAAGACGTTCGCGGCGCCGTAACTGGCCTGTCCGGCGTTGCCCCAGATCCCGGCCAGCGAGGAGAAGACCACGAACGCGGTCAGCGGCAGGTCCGCGGTCAGCTCGTGCAGGTTCCAGGCCGCGTCCACCTTCGGGCGCAGCACCCGGTCGACCTGCGCGGGCGTCAGGGAACCGACCAGGCCGTCGTCCAGCACACCGGCGACGTGCACGACCGCCGTCAGCGGGTGCCCGGCCGGCACCTCCGCGAGCAGCGCGGCGACGGCCGCCCGGTCGGCGGTGTCGCAGGCGGCGACCGTGACCGAGGCGCCGGACTCCTCCAGCTCGGCCTTGAGTTCCTTCGCGCCGGGCGCGTCCGGGCCCCGGCGGCTGGTCAGCAGCAGGTGCCGGACGCCCTGGGCGGTGACGAGGTGGCGGGCGACGACCGCGCCGAGGCCGCCGGTTGCGCCGGTGACGAGGACCGTGCCCTGGGCGTCGAGGGCCGGGGCGTCGGTCGCGGCGGCCGCCTTGACCAGGCGCGGCACCCGCATCGTGGCGGCCCGCACCGCGGTCTCCGGCTCGCCGAGCCCGAGCACGCCGGGCAGCACGGCCCAGGACGCCGGGTCCCCGTCGATGTCGACCAGCGCGAACCGGCCCGGGTGCTCGGCCTGCGCGGCCCGCACCAGACCCCATACGGGGGCCGTCGTCACGTCCGCGACCTCGCCGTCGGTGGCGGCGACCGCGCCGCCGGTCACCACGACCAGCCGCGCCCCGGACAGCCACTCCTCTGCCAGGAAGCCCTGGACCAGCGCCAGCGCCTCGTGGGTGCGGGCCCGGGCCGCGTCGGCGGTGCCGTCCCCGGCCACCAGGCTCGGGGCGAGGTGCGCGAAGAGGTACTCCGGGACGGAGGCGCCCTCCTCGACGGCCGTGCGCAGCGCGGTCAGGTCGTCGTACGCCGGTACGTCCGCGCCCAGTTCCCCGGCGCCGCCGAGCACCGCGACGCCCACCGTCGACACCTCCGACGGCAGCGGCACCTCGGTCCAGTCGACGGCGAAGAGCACGTTCGAGGCGGAGCCGCCCGCCGCCGCCAGCTGCTCGGCGGAGACCGGGCGCAGCACCAGCGAGTCCACGTTCAGCACCGGTGCCCCGGACGGGTCGGCGACCTCCAGCCGCACCCCCGGGCCGGAGCGGGCGCGGGCCACGCGCACCCGGACCGCCGCGGCGCCCGAGGCGTGCAGGGTCACGCCCTGCCAGCCGAACGGCAGCGACGGCTTCCCGGGCTCCAGGCCCTCGACGAAGTCACCGAGGGTGGTGGCGTGCAGGACCGCGTCGAGCAGCGCCGGGTGCACCCCGAACCGCTCCACGTCGGCGCGCCCCTCCTCCGGCAGGGTGACCTCGGCGTAGACCTCGTCGGCCGTCTTCCAGGCCGCGGTCAGGCCCTGGAACAGCGGCCCGTACTCCAGGCCCAGGCGGGCCAGGTCGTCGTACACGTCGTCCACGGCGACCTGCTGCGCTCCGCGCGGCGGCCACTGGGACAGGTCGGTCTCGGGCGCGGCGGCCTCGGCGGCCAGGAAGCCGCTCGCGTGCCGCGTCCAGGGGCCGGGCTCGGTGCCGCCGGTGCGGGAGTACAGGCTGACCGGGCGACGGCCGGCGTCGTCCGCCTCGGCCACCACGATCTGCACGTGCAGGGCGCCGTCCGCGGTGAGCATCAGCGGGCTCTCCAGCGTCAGGTCGTCGATGTGCCCGGAACCCGCCTGGTCGGCGGCCTGCAGCACCATCTCGATCATCGCCGCGCCCGGCACGATCACCGTGCCCAGCACGGCGTGGTCGGCGAGCCAGGGGTGGGTGGCCAGGGACAGCCGCCCGGTGAGCACCAGCTGATCTGCGCCGGCCAGCTCGGTGACCGCGCCCAGCAGGGGGTGCGCCACGGCGCTCAGCCCGGCGGTGGAGACGTCGGTGCCGGCGGAGAGGGGCGTCAGCCAGTAGCGCCGGCGGTCGAAGGCGTAGGTCGGGAGGTCGACGGGGCGGGTGGGGATGCCGAGGGCGTCGAGGTACGACGTCCAGTCGACGTCGATTCCGGCTGTGAACAGGGTTGCCAGCGCCTCCGCGGCCGCCTTCGGTTCAGGGCGGTCCTTGCGGGAGACGGCGACGACCGGGATGTCTTCGGTGAGGGTCTGGCGGGTCATTGCCGCCAGCACACCGTCGGGACCGACCTCGACCAGTACACGCGCTCCCGCGCCGTGAGCGGCGTTCACACCATCGGCGAAGCGAACGGCGGCACGCACCTGGCCGACCCAGTACCCCGGGTCCTGCCACAACTCCTCCGCCGCCAGTTCACCGGTGACGGTGGAGACCACCGGGATGCGCGGAGCCTGGTAGCTCACGGACTCCGCGACCGTGCGGAACTCCGCGAGCATCGGCTCCATCAGCGGCGAGTGGAAGGCGTGGGACACCTTCAGCCGGTGAATGCGGTGACCGCGCTCCTTCAGCTCCTCAGCGATCCGAACCGCGACCTCCTCCACACCCGAGATCACCACCGCACCCGGTGCGTTGACGGCCGCGACGGACACCTCGGCCTCGTGCCCGGCCAGCAGCGCGGCGACCTCGTCCTCCCCGGCGGCGACGGCGATCATCGCGCCGCCCTCCGGCAGCGCCTGCATCAGCCGCGCCCGGGCCGTCACCAGCCGGGCGGCATCCTCCAGGCCGAACACACCGGCCACGTGCGCGGCGGCAAGCTCACCGATGGAGTGACCCACCAGCACCCGAGGCCGCACACCCCACGACTCCAGCAACCGGTACGCGGCCACCTCGAAGGCGAACAGCGCCGGCTGCGTGTATCCAGTACGGTCCAGCTCCCCCGACGCCTCGTCCGCGATCACCTCACGGATCGGCCGCTCCAGATGCTTGTCCACCTCCGTGCACGCCTGCTCGAAGGCCTGCGCGAACACCGGGAACGCGGCCGCCAGACCCTCACCCATGCCCAGCCGCTGCGCACCCTGACCCGTGAACAGCACGCCCACGCGGGCGGGGCCGGAGACGCTTCCGGTGGTGAGGCCCGGTGCGCTGTCGTCGGCGGCGAGCGCCCGTATGCCGGCGGCGAGTTCGTCGCGGTCCTGGCCGAGGACGACGGCCCGCTGGTCGAAGCGGGAGCGGCCGATCAGGGCGCGGGCGACGGAGACGTGGTCGGCGGTGCCGGAGAAGGCGGCCAGGCGCTCGGCCTGGGTGCGCAGGGAGGCCTCGCTGCGGGCGGAGACCACCCATGGGACGGGCAGACCGGTGGTGCCGGTGCCCTGGGGGGCCGTGCCGGCGGCGCTCTCGTCGCGGTCGCCCTGTTCCAGGATGACGTGGGCGTTGGTGCCGCTGATGCCGAAGGAGGAGACGCCGGCGCGGCGCGGGCGGCCGTCCTCCATGGGCCATTCCTGGGCCTCGGTGAGGAGTTCCACCGCGCCCGCGGTCCAGTCGATGTGCGGGGACGGCTCGGCGACGTGCAGGGTCTTGGGCAGGACGCCGTTGCGCATCGCCATGACCATCTTGATGACGCCGCCGACGCCGGCCGCCGCCTGCGCGTGGCCCATGTTGGACTTCAGGGAGCCCAGCTTGAGCGGGCGTTCGCGGTCCTGGCCGTAGGTGGCGAGCAGGGCGCGGGCCTCGATGGGGTCGCCGAGGGGGGTGCCGGTGCCGTGCGCCTCGACGGCGTCGACGTCGGCGGGGGCCAGGTTGGCGGAGGCCAGGGCCTGGCGGATGACCCGCTCCTGGGCGGGGCCGTTGGGCGCGGTGAGGCCGTTGCTGGCGCCGTCCTGGTTGACGGCCGAGCCGCGGACCAGGGCCAGTACCCGGTGGCCGTTGCGGCGGGCGTCGGAGAGGCGCTCGACCAGCAGGACGCCGACGCCCTCGGCCCAGGCGACGCCGTCGGCGGTGGAGGAGAACGACTTGCAGCGGCCGTCGGCGGACAGGCCGCGCTGGCGGCTGAACTCGACGAAGGAGTTGGGCGTGGCGAGGACCGTCACGCCGCCGGCCAGGGCGAGGTCGCAGTCGCCCTGGCGCAGCGCCTGCGCCGCCTGGTGCAGCGTGACCAGGGAGGAGGAGCAGGCGGTGTCGACGGTGACCGCGGGGCCCTCGAGGCCGAGGGTGTAGGAGACCCGGCCGGAGATGACGCTGGCGGAGCGGGCGGTGGAGGCCATGCCCTGGAGGTCGCCGGGGATGAGGTCGACGTCGGGGACGTAGTCGTAGTACATGACGCCGGCGAAGACGCCGGTGCGGGAGCCGCGCAGGGTGTGCGGGTCGATGCCGGCGCGCTCGATGGCCTCCCAGGAGGCCTCCAGCAGCAGGCGCTGCTGGGGGTCGGTGACCGGGGCCTCGCGCGGGGAGACGTTGAAGAAGGTGGCGTCGAACTCGTCGGCGTCGTAGAGGAAGCCGCCGTTCTTGGTGTAGCTGGTGCCGGGGTGGTCGGGGTCGGGGTGGTAGACGCCGTCCAGGTCCCAGCCGCGGTTGTCGGGGAAGGGGCCGATGACGTCCCGTGCCTCGTCGACCAGCCGCCACAGGTCCTCGGGCGAGGCCACGCCGCCGGGGTAGCGGCAGGCCATACCCACGATGGCGATCGGCTCCCGGGCCGCGTTGACGAGCGAACGGTTCTGCTCGCGCAGCCGCTCGGTCTCCTTCAGGGAGGCACGCAGCGCCTCTATGACCTTGTTGTCTTGGGCGGCCATTTTGCCGTCACTCTCCTCGCTTCAAAGGGGTGGGCTTGCCCTCCGCGGGCAGAGCGAATACCGACGTGCCGATGTCCGGCCCCCGCGGGTTGCGCCGGGGGCCGGTCATCGGTCGGCACGGGGACGTGCAGTGGTCTGCCTTCGGGTCAGGACTGTCGGGCCCTCACCTGGTCGGCCAGTGCGCGTGGGGTGGGGTTGGCGAACAGGTCGGCCAGTTTCAGCCGCACCCCGACGGCCCGGTCGATCTTCTGGATGAGCTGGGCGCCGAGCAGGGAGTGGCCGCCGCTGGTGAAGAAGTGGGCGTCCGCGGTGAGGCCGGTGCTGCCCAGCAGCTCGCGCCACAGGGTGGTCAGCAGGTCGACGAGTGCGTCGCCGGTGTCGGCGGGCACCGCCTCGGCGTCCTGGCCGAGCGCCCTGAGGTCGGTGGCGATCCGGGTCAGCTCGGGGTAGTTCACCTTGTCGTTGCCGGTCATCGGGAAGTCGGTGACCGGGACGAAGTCCTGCGGGACGGCGGCTCCCTGGAGCAGGGAGCGGGTGTGGCTCCACAGGCCTTCGATGACCTTGGGGTCGTCCGGTGTCACGACGAAGGCGATCAGCGCGCCGTCGGTGGTGGGGTCGCCCACCAGGACCACGGCGGCCGCACGCACCTCGGGGTGTTCCAGCAGGACGGACTCGACCTCGGCGAGTTCGATGCGGTTGCCGCGCAGCTTGACCTGGCGGTCCATGCGGCCGAGCACTTCGAGGGTGCCGTCGGGCAGCCAGCGGGCCAGGTCGCCGGTGCGGTAGTAGCGGCCGTGCCGGGAGTGGCCGGGGAAGCGTTCCGCGGTCAGTTCGGCCCGGTCGTGGTAGCCGATGCCGACGCCCGTGCCGGCGATGCACAGCTCACCGGCGAGGCCGACGGGCAGCTCGCGGCCCTCGGGGTCGGCGACGAAGATCTGCGTGTTGGCGATGGGTCCGCCGACGTGCAGCGGGCCGTCGTCGAGGCTCTCGATGCGGCCGGACGCCGACCAGATCGTCGTCTCGGTGGGGCCGTAGACGTTGGTGAGGCGGGCGCCGGTGGCGAGCAGCTCGCGGGCCAGGGCGGGCGGCAGCGGTTCGCCGCCGGACAGGACGGCGCGGCCGGCGAGCCGGTCGCCCGCGTGTCCGCCGACCAGCCGCCAGGTGGTGGGGGTGGCCTGGACGATGTCGATGGAGTGCTGCTCCAGCACGGCCAGCAGCTGCTCGCCGTCGACACGGGCGCCGTCGGGGGCGACCACGACCCGGCCGCCGGAGGCGAGCGGCACCAGCAGTTCCAGGGCGGAGATGTCGAAGCTGAACGTCGTCATCCACAGCACCGACGAGCCGGGCCCGGCGCCGAGTTCGTCGCGGAAGTGCTCGACGAGGTTGGCCAGGTTGAGGTGGCTGATGCGGGTGCCCTTGGGGCGGCCGGTGGAGCCGGAGGTGTAGATCATGTAGGCGCAGGACGCCGGGTCGGCTCCGGGGACCGGCAGTTCGACGGTGGCGCCGTCGGTGCCGTCGGGGCGGATGGTGACCAGGCCGTCGACGGGCACCTCGACGCCGGCGTCGGCGACGACCAGTCCGGTGCCGGCGTCGGTGAGCTGGTACTCCAGCCGCTGCGCCGGGTGGTCGGGGTCGAGCGGCAGGTACACGCAGTCGGCGAGCCAGGTGCCGAGGACGGCGGCGGCGAGCCGGACGCCGCGCCGGCAGAGCAGGGCGACCACGGAGCCGGGTTCGACGCCGGTGGCCAGCAGCTGTTCGCCGATGTACTGGGCCTGGCGCCACAGTTCGGCGTACGACACCTCGTGCCCGCCGTCCTCGACGGCGACCGCGTCGGGGCGCAGGGCGACCTGCTCGGCGACGGCGCTGAGCACGTCGGTGTGGTCGAGGTCGCGGGCGGTGTCGTTGGCGCCGTCGATGATGGCGTGGTCGCGCTCGCTCCAGGTGGGCAGGGCGGTCAGCGGCTCGTCGGCGGCGGTGCCGAGGGCGAGCAGCAGTGCCTCGTAGCGGTCGATCATCAGCTCGACGTCGCTGCGGCTGTAGGCGTCCTGGTAGAACGCGGCGCGCAGCTGGAGGGAGTCGCCGAGGACGGTGACGAAGAACTCCAGGTCGAACTTGCTGTAGCCGTTCTCCACGGTCAGCAGGCGGGCGGTGCCGCCGCCGATGGGGAACTCGGGGTTGCTGTGCGGGATGTAGTTGAAGACGTGCCGGAACAGCGAGTTGCGCCAGGAGGCGTCGACGCGGGGCACGATCTCCAGGAGTTCGTCGACGGGGTAGTCGGCGTGGCCGACGGCGTCGAGGTAGGTGCGGCGCAGGGTGGTGACCAGGTCGCGGAAGCTCTTGTCCCGGTCGACGCTCTGGCGCAGGGTCAGCACGTTGATGTGGTAGCCGATGGTCTTCGCCTGGTCGCGGCCGCGGACGCTGACCGGGGAGCCGACGGTGATGTCGGGTCCGGCGCCGTGCGCGGCGAGCAGGACGTAGTAGGCGCCGAGCAGGATGACGACCTCGGGGGCGCGCAGTTCGCGCTGGAGCCGCTTGGCGACGGCCGCCGCCTCGGGGGACAGGGCCTTGGTGACCCAGTCGCCGACCAGGGTGGTGCGGGCCGGCAGCGGCTTGTCGTTGCCGAGGTCGAGGGCGCCCACGTCGAGGCCTTCGACCTGGCGCTGCCAGAACTCCCGGCTGCGCTCGGAGGGCTCGGGCTCGGTCCACGCGGGGGCCTGGCCGGCCAGGGCGGCCGGGGCGGGCGCGCCGGTGGAGAAGGCGTCGTAGAGGGCGGAGAACTCCTCGACGACGATGCCGGTGGACATGCCGTCGAAGATGCTGTGGTGCACGGTCAGGCAGAAGATGTCACCGCCGGGGTCGGTGATGTGCCGGGCGCGCAGCAGCAGGCTGCCGTCGGCGGCGAAGGGGGTGCCCACGTACTCGGTGAGGGCGGCGAGGGTGTCGGTGCCCGGCTCGGAGCGGCGGTGCTCGACCGCCACCCCGGCCTCGTCGGCGGGCAGGACCGACTTGCGCAGCGCGGACGTCTCGCCGTCGGTGTGGAACACCGTGCGCAGTGTCTCGTGGCGGCCGACCAGGAAGGTCAGCGAACGCTGCAACGCGTCACCGTCCAGGGCTCCTTCGGCCTGGAAGGTGAAGGTCAGGTTGTTGACCCCGGCACCGGGGACCAGGTCCTCCAGCAGCCAGAGGGACCTCTCCTTGCTCGCGGCCGGGGCTGCGGTGCGAAGGTCCCCGTGCACTAGCTCCATCTCGGCTGTCCGATCTTCTCGGTTACTTGGAGAGCAGTTCGGTGGTGGCCTTGGCGACGTCGTCGGTGCGCAGCAGGTCGGCGTGCTCGACGCCGGCGAAGACGACTTCCTCGGCCACCAGCTTGTCCTGGGTGTGCAGGATCTTGTTGCGGACCCGGTTGAGGCCGTTGTCCACGGCCGAGGAGCACAGGGCGGTGGCCTTGCCCCAGGCGGGCAGCGGGTCGATCTGCTCGGCGACGGACAGGTAGGTGAGGAACGCGCCGAACATCTCCTCCAGCTCCTCGACGAACTCCTCGCCGAGGCCGATGCGGTCGCAGGCGATGGCGACGGCGTCGTGGAAGCGGCTGACGAGGATCTCGGCCAGCTCCTTGATGCTGCCGGCCTCCTCCAGCGCCGCCCGGCCGGCCTCGCGCAGCTGCTCGGCCTCCTCGGGGCTGAGGATCTGCTTGAGGCTCTCGACGACCATGTAGAACTGCCAGTACACGGTGTCGGGGTGGGTCAGCTCCGGGTCGAAGAGGATGAGCGCGGGCGCCTCGTCCTGGATCTCGGCGATGCGCTCGGCGAGCAGGGCGGCGTAGACGCTGCCCACGCAGTAGCCGAGGACGCCGCGGACCTGCTTGCCGCTGGCCTTCACCTCGTCCAGCCACGGCTTGATGTACTCGTCGCCGCTGATGCCGGAGAGCAGCCCGGTCGGTGAGGCCGCGGTGCGCCAGAACGCCTGGCCGCCGGTGAGCCGGTTCGCCAGTTCGTCGAAATCGGCCTGGAGGCGGCCGGAGGCCGGAAAGTCGACGGCGATGACGAGTTCACCGTTCTCGCCCTGGCTGAGAATGTTCCAGCTCGATATCGGGTCGCTCATGATTTCCCCTTGTCGGTCACCAGGTCGCGGGTTACGGTCACGACCGCGCGTCATGCAGAGAAACTAGCCAGCGGGCCGATCGGGGAAAAACCCCTATCCGCCCCTAAATTCACCCTCCGAGCCGCTTTCTCGAGCGGAATGGGACGGGCGCCGGATCAGGAGAAGACCACGGTTCGGGTGCCGTTGAGCAGGATGCGGTGTTCGGCGTGCCAGCCGACCGCGCGGGCCAGGGTGCGGTTCTCCACGTCCCGCCCGAGGGCCACCAGCTGGGCGGGCGCGGCGTCGTGCCGGACGCGGATGACGTCCTGCTCGATGATGGGGCCCTCGTCGAGGTCGGGGGTGACGTAGTGGGCGGTGGCGCCGATCAGCTTGACGCCCCGCGAGTGGGCCTGGTGGTAGGGCTTGGCGCCCTTGAAGCTCGGCAGGAAGGAGTGGTGGATGTTGATGATCCGCCCCTCCATGGCCTTGCACACGTCCGCGGAGAGGATGCGCATGTAGCGGGCGAGGACGACCAGGTCGGCCTGGCTGTCGGCGACGACCTCCAGCAGCCTGGCCTCGGCTGCGGCCTTGTCGTCGCCGCTCACGGGGATGTGGTGGAAGGGGATGCCGTGCCCGGTGACCAGGCCCTCGAAGTCGGCGTGGTTGGAGACGACGCCCGCGACCTCGATCGGCAGGGCCTTGCTGGCGACCCGGAACAGCAGGTCGTTGAGGCAGTGCCCGTACTGGCTGACCATGATCAGGGTGCGGGTGGGCCGCTCGGTGTCGTGGATCTGCCAGTCCATCCGGAAGGTCGCGCCGACCCCGGCGAAGCCGGCGCGGATGTCCTCCAGGGCGGCACCGGAGTCGATCTCGAAGTGGACGCGCATGAAGAACAGTCCGCTGTCCTGATCGCCGAATTGCTGGCTGTCGACGATGTCGCCACCCATCATCAGCAGATAACTGGACACCGCGTGCACGATGCCTCGGGTGTTGGGGCAGGACAGCGTCAGGACATACTGTCGCGCGGCGCCTGATTTCATCGCTTCTCCCGGTCGGGTCTGCCATTCATGTGCGACGCAGGTGGGACCGGGCCGGCCCGGAATTCACTCCGGACGGGGGATTCGGGAGGCTCTTCCGGGCCGCGCCCGTGCAACAGGCCGACACACACTTTTTCGACCGTGCGCACGGTTTCAGGCTAGGGGCCCGAAATGGGACCGGTAACCCCTAGCCCGCCCCTAGGGGCCGTGCCGGGGTCCTGGGTACGCCGGCCGGCGGACGTGAAAAGACCGGTGGCCGTCATCCTGGGATGACGGCCACCGGCCGGTTGCGGTACTGCGGGTCCTGCGGGTCGTACCGGTCGTACGGGTCAGGCCTGTTCGCGTCCGGTCCGGTCGGTGTCCGGTCAGCGGGAGACCGGCGCCCCGACGGCCGGGGCCTCCGCGGCGGGCGCCGGGGCCGTCCGCTTGCCGACGACGACGTCCTGGACGGGGGCGGTACGGCCCTTGCCCACGGTCATCAGGATCGTCAGGGCGGCGAGCACGGTGGCACCGATGGCGCTCACGATGAGCATCTGGTTGGTGCCGTACGCGGTGGACCACTGGGCCACCTCGGTGAGCACGGCACGCCCCTGGGGCGGCGAGGCCTGCGCGACGTGCACGCCGGCCCCGGACTGCAGGGCCTCGGTGATCGGCTTGGCGGCCGACTGCATGGCCTCCGGGATCTTCGGACCGTGCAGCCGCGTGGTGGCGTCGCTGGCGACGCGCTGCTCGAAGACGGCGCCCATCACGGCGACACCGATCGAGGTGCCCATACGGCGCAGGGTGTTGACCGCGCCGGTGGCCATGCCCGCGTCCCGCGGCTCGACCGCGTTCAGCGCGGCGGCCGAGGCGGAGGAGCTGATCATGCCCATACCGGCACCGGCGAGGATGAAGCCCACGATCAGGTGGGTCCAGCTGCTGTTGCCGTTCAGTCCGGTCAGCGACCAGATGCCGGCCGCGACGAGCACCATGGCGTAGGCGCACAGCCACTGGTCGGAGATCTTGCGCGACAGCTTCGCGGCGAGCGGAGCGGCGATGAAGGCGGCGCCGGTCAGCGGCAGGAAGCGCACACCGGCGTCGACGGCGTTGTAGGACAGGCCGTTCTGCACCCAGATGGCCAGGTAGTTGATGATCGCGACCAGCGTGGCCTCGACACCGAAGGAGGCGAGGACGACACCGAGGAACTTGCGGTTCTTGAACAGCCGCAGCTCCAGCATCGGGGTCTTGGAGACGGCCTCCCAGACCACGAAGCCGATCAGCAGCGCGCCGCCGATGGCGAACGAGGTGAGGATCTTCGCCGAGGTCCAGCCGTCCTTGTTGCCCTGGACCAGACCGAACAGCGCGGCGACCAGGCCGAGCGTGAGCAGGACCGTGCCGGGCCAGTCGGCCGGCTTGGGCCGGTCGGAGCGGGACTCGTCGAGGTACTTGAAGCCGATCAGGAAGGCGGCCGCCGTGACCGGCACGGTGACCAGGAAGATCCAGCGCCAGCCGGGGCCGTCGCACAGGGCGCCGCCGAGCAGCGGGCCCACGGCGATGGCCGCCGCGATCGAGGCACCGAAGGCACCGATGGCGCCGGAGCGGGCCTTCGGGTCCGGGAAGGCCGCGCCGATCAGGGGCAGCGTCATGGCGAACAGCATCGTGCCGCCGAGGCCCTGGACGACACGGGCGATCTCCAGCGGCAGCGGGCTGCTGGTGAGCGCGCAGGCCAGGGAGCCGAGGGTGAAGACCAGCATGCCGGCCTGGAAGATCTTCTTGCGGCCCAGCCGGTCGCCGAGCGTCGCCGCGGTCAGCATCAGGCAGGCGAGCGGGAGGTTGTAGGCGTTGACGACCCAGGACAGGTTCGACAGATCCGTGTCCATCGCCTTCTGAATGCTCGGCAGCGCCACCGCCACGATGGTGACGTTCATCAGGAGGCAGAAAACTGAGACACAGACCAGGACGAGTGTCCAGATCCGGCCGGAACGCCCCGGAGCGACGGGAGCGGTCATGACGGTGTCCTTTCGATTACACAACGGCTGTAGCCCAGCCATAGGTGTACGCCCATTGCGCTACAGGTGTCAAGCTAAGCTTGTACACTCATCAGGTAAGGTCGGCTCACGGGACGAAGGAGGAGGCCATGCCCACCAGCACCAGTCACGCGTCCACGCAGGCCAAGACGGCTGCCAAGCGACGTCGGCCCGCTCGCCGGGGCGAAGGGGGCCAACTCCGTTCGGAGATCATCGACGCGGCCGGCCGGCAGCTGGCCGAGACGGGCGACGCGAGCAGCCTGTCCCTGCGGTCGGTCGCGCGCACCGTCGGCGTGGCCGCGACCTCGATCTACCTCCACTTCCAGGACATCGGGGAGTTGGTTTCCGCGGTGAAGCAGCGGTTGTTCCAGCAGTTCACCCAGGCACTCACCGAAGTCGCGGACGCGGCGGGAGACGATCCCCGCGAGCGGGTACGCGCCCTGAGCCTGGCGTACGTCGACTTCGGACTGACCCACCCGGGCGACTACCGGGTGATGTTCACCCCCCTGTCGGCCTCCGTCACCGAGGAGTTGAGCCGTCAGACCAACGGGGCGTTCGCCGTGCTCCGCCAGGCCGTCGCCGCGGCGGTCGGCGAGGTCCGGGCCGACCGGGTGGCGCTGCACCTGTGGACTGCGCTGCACGGGATCGTCACCCTGCGCGAGCTGGGCAGCTTCCCGTGGCCGGCCGTCGGGGAACAGGTCGACAGCCTCCTTGGTCTGTTGTTCGGCCCGCAGGGGAACCAGTCCGTGAACTAGCCCCCGCACGCCGCGCATTCCGATATCCATGACGGCAATGGAGCAACTCCTTATGGGGGACCTGTCCGTGGACAGGCAAGGGGTATCTCCCGGACATGGAACAGCGACACGTCCGGAACGGTAACCCCTATTTCCTGCTAGGGGTCGGGGTTCCGGACCGGGGTTCTGCCGATTCTCCAGCGGAATTCAGGTCTCCACCGCAGGCGGAAGACGCTCCGCGCAGGTGGACGCGCGTTTTCCGGCACCGGTCGGGCAGCAGCTGTTCAAGCGGTTCTCGAGTATTCCTGAAGCAATCATCGAGAATGCGATCGCCCCGAACGCGACCGCCCGGGACGCGATCGCCGAGAGGGCACGGCCGCATGCCGAAGGCGCGCGCACCCGTCGCACGGGTACGCGCGCCGTACGGCGACCCGTGCGCCGGGTCGCGGGGTCAGGACGGTGACGGCACCACGCTGAGGTGGCGGCGGGCGGCGGGGACCGCCGGGTGGCCGTCGGCGGCGGCCGGGGCGAGGCCGGCGCGGGCCACCGGGGCGGCGGCCGCGCCCGGCACCGGCCGGAGCGGACGGACCGCGGGCCGCGGCGAGCGCGCCGCGTGTCCCCCGTACGCCACCGCGTGCTGACGGGCCGTCTCCCGCAGCTCCGCCTCGCGCCGGGCCGTCTGCGCCGCGACCGTCTCGCGCAGCGCCTCGGCGAAGCGGTCGACGTCCTCGGCGGTGTTGTCCAGGTGGACGCAGGCGCGCAGGGCGGTGGCGATGCCCCGCGCGGGCAGGTGCAGCGGCATCTCCTGGGCGACCGTCTTCCACACGACGACGCCTCGCGCCGCCAGTTCCCGGCGCAGCTCCGCGGCGGGCAGTGCGGGGTGGTGGAAGGCGAGGATGCCGGACTGCACCTGGCCGGGCGCGATCACCTCGACGCCCTCGACCGCCTCCACCGCCGCCCGCAGCCGCCGTTGCAGCGCGCGGACATCGGTGCCGCGGCCGATGGCGGCGTGCTCGGCGAGGGCGGCGTTCAGTCCGACGACCGCCGCGTCCTCCGGCGCCGGCGGGTACGGGCGCGCGGACGGCTCCCGGGGTGCCTGGCGCAGCCGGGGGGCGACGTAGGCGAGCCCGGTCCGGTCGGGGCCGCGCAGGAAGCGCCAGGCGTCGGCGGTGAGCAGGTGGCAGCCCGCCCGGCCCGCGTCCACCGGCACCTGGCCCACCGCGTAGGAGGCGTCGACGGCGTACAGGCAGCGGTGCGGGGCGAGGATGCGGCCCACCGCCTCGACCGGGTTGACGATGCCGACGGCACCGGGCACGTGGGTCACCGACACCAGCGCGACCGTGTCGTCGATGTGCTCGGCCAGCCAGCGCAGGTCGAGGTCGCCGTTGTCGCGCAGCGGTACGACCTCCAGCCGGCAGCGGGTGCG
Source organism: Streptomyces sp. NPDC041135 (assembly GCF_055592085.1). Lineage (NCBI taxonomy): Bacteria > Bacillati > Actinomycetota > Actinomycetes > Kitasatosporales > Streptomycetaceae > Streptomyces > Streptomyces sp. NPDC041135. The sequence continues at coordinate 52,973 of NZ_JBVIYZ010000017.1, read as the reverse complement.
GTCGCGCAGCGCGTACAGCGTGGCCAGGTTGGCCGCGCTCTCGTAGGGCGTCGTCCAGATCCGGTCGCCGGCCGCCAGGCGCAGGGTGCCGACCAGGGCCGCGAAGGCCTCGGACGCGCCGGTGACCACCTCGGTGCCGGCCGCGGGCACGCCCAGCAGGGCGCCGATGCGCGCCTGGACCTCGCCGTGCAGGACGTCTCCGTAGGTCTCCTCGACCTCGTGGGGGCCGTAGCGGTCCTCGCGGTGCGCGCAGTCGGCGACCGCGTCGCGCACGGCGGCCGGCATGCGGCCGCGGCCCGCCGTGTTCAGGTGCGCCGTCCGTGTCCGCCGCGGGGCGGGTGCCGTGGTCGCGTCCGTCGTCGCGTTCATTTCCGGGGCCTCCCCCCGTGATCGGGACTGTGCCAAGCATTGCCAGATTTCTTGGCAATACTTTGCCTACTGTCCGGGGAAGTTGGCAACACCCGCTCCGGCGGCGCTCTAGTGCCGTCGTGCGGAAACAGCGCGCGGGCGGCTGTATTTGCCAGGTATTGCCAAGCGGAACCCGCAGGCGGGGAAAGGTATGGCCGGTTTCTCTACTTGTTCTCGATCGATTCCCGAGCGAATTCCAAGGGGGTGTTGCCAAGCTTCTTGGTAAGAAGTTGCCAACGCGGATCGCGGAGTTGCCCGCGACAATGCCACCAGGAGCCGACATGCAGATCGCCGCCCGCGTCCTCGTCACCGCCGCCGCTCTCGCCGCCGCCGTCCTCAGCACCGGTGCCACGCAGGTCGCGGTCGCCGGTGACATCGGCTGGCCCACCGCCCCGGCCGCCACGAGCCACACGGACGCGATCGGCTGGCCGGCCGCCGCGACGGCCACCGCCGCGGACTCCATCGGCTGGCCGCGGGTCGCCGGGGCCACCACCGCCGGCACGGACTCCATCGGCTGGCCGCAGGCGGTCCAGGCCGCCGCGACGGACGCTCCCGCCATCGGCTGGCCCCGGGTCGCCGCGGTCTGACGCGGCACGCCGAACACCGCACGCGGCCGCATCCCGCGGCGCAACGCAAAGAAGCGCCCCCGCAGGGGCGCTGGGAGAAGAGACCTACCGAACCGTGAGGCCCCCGCCGGTCACAGAGCCGTGGCGGGGGCTTCGGTCACTCCGGTCATGTTCGGCGCCACGCGCCAGCCGCTGAGATCGCGGTGCGCGGCCAGCCACGCCGAGGCCAGCGCGACGAGTTCGGCCACCGGGCAGCACAGCGCCTGGGCGGCGCCGACCCGGCCCGTGCGCACCAGGCCCTCGCGGGCGGCGCTCCGGCCGATCTCCTCGTAGTCCCCCTCGTACATGACGAGTTGCTCGCTGGCCCGCCACTCGGTGACACCGTCGGCGCCCGTCGCGTGGGGCACGTCCATACGGTGGCTGCGGCGCCCGGGGTAGGGGGTGCGGTGCTCGGCCAGGTGCAGCGCGGTGCACTTGTCCCAGCCGACCCCGAGCAGCAGCACCTTGGCCCCGGCCCGGCAGAGCCCCGCCAGCGGGCTGTACTCCCCCAGGCCGTAGGGCAGCCGGTGCTCGCCGAGCACCTCGGCGGCGGCGGGACCGGCCGCGGCGAAGGAGTACAGGGGGTGTGCGGAGCGGCGGGCACCGGGCAGGGAGCGGACGAGTTCGGGCAGTCGGCCGAGCCGGGGCTGCGCCGGGTGCAGCTCGGGGTCGAACGGCGGCAGGGCGGCCCGCACCCGGGGCCACCACTCACGCGGCACCGGGCGCTGGGACCAGGTGGCGGGGTCCGTCAGATAGGTGGTGAAGGCGGGCACGACCAGGGTGCCGCCGGGGCCCACGGCGTCGCGCAGCGCCTGGACGAGGGTGACTCCCCCGCCGGTCGTCCAGCCCAGCGCGCTGATCGCCCCGTGCACGACGACGACGTCCGACTCGGTGACGCCCGACGCCCTTATCGCGTCGGCCAGTTCACGACGGCTGTAGGGCCCCGGGGTGGTCGTCTCGGCGGCGGGGTGCAGCATCTTGGGGCCTCCACGGCTCCGGCTCGGCAGGTCGGCGCGGTCACTTCACCGCTCTCGTACGGCCTCGGTCACTTCACGGCTCTCGTACGGCCTCGGTCACTTCACCGCGGCCGCGGCGCCCGGCTCCGCCACCGGTACCGGGTCCGGCCGCCGGGCGCCGCGCACCGCCGGAGTGATCAGCAGGCCCGCCGCGGCGAACAGCGCCGCGACCACGGCCCAGCCGGCGCCCCGGCCGCCGCCGATGAAGGAGGTCAGGAGGGCGGGGCCGAGGATCGACTGGACGCCGTGGTGGAGCTGGAAGGCACCCAGGTACTCACCGCGCCGGTCCCGGGGGGCGAGGTTGAGGCCGAGGGAGAAGGAGGCCGCGGAGTGCCACAGCTCGGCGCAGGTCATCACCGTGAACGCGGCCGTGACCAGCACCCCGGCCGCCCAGGGCGAGAGCCCGCCGGTCGGCACCAGCAGCAGGCAGGCCGCGGCGGCGGCCAGACCGGCGCGGCGGGCGACGCGGGCCGCGCCGGGCAGGTCGTCGGTGCCCCGGGAGGTGCGGACCTGGAACAGTACGCACAGCACGGTGTTGAACCCGATGAGCGCCGGCGTGAGCGCGGCGGGCAGCTCGGTGGCGACCACGATCCACAGCGGTACGGCGACCGCGAGGAAGGAGTCGTGCAGCGCCAGGACGGCGTTGACCGCCACCACCCGCAGGAAGGGAAGGTCGCGCAGGGCGGCCGTACGGCCCGTGGCCGGTGGTGCGGGACGGGCGCCGCGCGAGGGCAGCCCGCGCACCAGCAGTCCCGCGATGACGAAGGTGACCCCGTTGACCAGGGGAAAGACCTGGAGCACGGCACCGCTGCCGAAGGCGATGAGGGCCGCGGCGCCCAGGGTGCCCAGGCCCATGCTGGCGTTGCCGACCGCCCGGATCGCGGCCCGCGCGGTCACCCGCTCGCCCTCGGGGACGAGTTCGGCGATCAGGGACATGAAGGAGGGCCCGGTGCCGAACTGCAGGGCGCCGAGCAGGATCGCGAGCGCCGTGAACTGCCAGGCGGAGTGCACCGCGGGCAGGGCCAGGTAGCCGCCGCCCAGCAGCACCAGCAGCCAGGTCAGCAGCGGCCGGGCGCCCACCCGGTCGGCGACCTTGCCGAAGAGCACCGAGGCGAGCAGCCCGCTCAGCCCGGCGGCGGACAGCGCGAGGCCGACCTGGGCGGCGGTCAGCCCGGTGACCCGTGTCAGATAGACGGCGGACCCGGCGACGTACAGCCCGACGCCGACGCCGTCGACCCCGTGCAGCAGCGCGATGCGCCGCGCCGGGCCGTGCAGCGCGTTCAGGGGGTTCAGGGAGCCCGCGAGGGACGGCATGGCTGGTCTCCGCTCGATGCGAGGTGCTCGGCGTCCACGGCGGCCCGGCGTCGCGCTGCCCGGCGGCCGCGGCGGTTCAGGGGGTGCGCAGGACGGAGTAGATGAGCTGGTCGTGCCAGCCGCCCGCGCGCCACTGGGCACGGCGGATGCGGCCCTCCCGCTCGAACCCCGCCTTCTCCGCCGCCCGTTGCTCGGCGATGTTCTCCACGTCGGTGCACACCTGGACGCGTTCGGCCCGGGTGTGCTGGAAGAGGTACTCGACGAGCAGCTGCTGCGCCCGGGTGCCGACACCCTTGCCGCGCCGGTCGGCGAACAGGCCGATGGCGATCTCCCAGCAGGCGGAGGTCTCCACCCGCCCCCAGGACCTGCGGAACCACTCGACGCGTCCGGCGAGGGTGTCGTCGGCGGTGACGGACAGCATGTTCTCGTCACCGCCGAGCAGCCCCCGCTCGTCGAGCAGCCGCCGCAGTCGCACGGTCGGGGTGTGCCCGAACCACTGGTACGGGCCCGGCCCCTCGGGTCCGGCGAACTCCGCGTCGAACCGGTCGAGGTCGGCGGCGGTCACCGGGCGCAGCGCCACGTTCATCCCCGGTGCCCGGCCTTCAGCCGTACCGCCTGCTTGAGCACCTGGTCGGCGTCCGCGGCCCGCAGGCCGTCGGCGACCAGGGTGCGCAGCCGGGCCAGCCGTTCGGTCAGGGTGAGCCGGTGGTGTTCCTCGGTGAGCGCCTCGTACTCGGGGTGGCCGAGCAGTTCGGCGAGGAACACGTTGGCCAGGTCCTTGGTGGACGGCTCCTCGATGGTGACGGCGATGTGGATGGAGTTGCCGATCCGCGCGGTGGCGGAGTGCGGGGTGCCGTGCGGCATGTAGAGCACGTCACCGGGGCGCAGGGTGACCTCCATCCGGCGGTCGAAGGGGATCACCCCGCCGGCGTAGCGGTCGGACTCGCTGGTCGTGGTCTCGTCGAGCCGGCCCAGCACCCAGTCCTTGACGCCGGCGACCTGCAGGACGAGCACGTGGGCACCGTCCATGTGGGCCGCGATGGCGGTCTTGCCGGGCGGGGAGAGGAAGACGAACGACTCCAGTTCGGCCCGGAACTCCGGCTCCAGGGAGCGGACGAGCGCGCGCAGCCGGGGGTGCCAGTGCTCGGGCTGGCTGAACTTGAAGGTGCCGCCGCCGGCGAAGTCCCGTCTGATCTGCTCGGGGTTGATGTAGCCGGGGACGCTGTGGCCGACGATGGAGCGGGAGCGGGTCATGTCGGAGACCGCGGTGCGCACCCCCTCGTCGAAGGAGGTGAAGTACGGGCGGATCAGCAGCCCGCAGTCGACCTCCTCCCAGATCTCCTCCTCGGTGATCAGCCCGCTCAGGTCCGCCCGGGAGCGGAACACCGTCGGCTGATCGGCCCAGTGGTCCCGGAAGAAGACCTCGGTGTCACCGACCAGGTCCTCGAGGGTGATGGTCATCCGGTCACCTCCCGCATCGCCGTGAGGGCGGTGTCCGCCCAGGTGTCGTCGTCGAGGGCGCCGGCCGTGCCGAGCAGCGCGGCTCGCACGTTCTCGGTGCGCTCCTCGAGGGTGGTCGCGTGGAAGCGGTGGGACAGCTCCCGGTCATGGCCGAGGACGTACGCGGCGAGCGCCTCGAGCAGGTCGTCGGGCGTCGGCTCGGTCAGCGTGAACGTCAGGTGGAAGGAGTCGCCGTCGCGGGCGATCGCATCGTGCGGCCAGCCGTGCGGCAGGTAGAGCACGTCACCGGGTTCGAGGACGAAGGTGTGGGTGGGTTCCGCCGCGTCCACGTCCAGCCCGGCGCCGCTGCGCACCTGGCCGTCCTGCGCGTACAGCTGCCACTCCTTGCGGCCCTCCAGCTGGACGGCGACGACGTGCGAGGCGTCGCGGTGCGGGAGCATGCCGCGGCTCTCCGGCGGGGTCCAGAAGACGTACGACGCCACCGCGACCGGGGCCGCCGCCTCGAACTGCTCGACGAGGGTGCGGGTGGGCCGGTGCCAGTCGGAGAGCTGGTTCAGCTTCAGCGTGCCGCCGGCCGACATCAGCCGGTGGATGGCGGCGCGGTCGGGGAAGCCGGGGCGCTCGTGGCCGATGACGTCACGGGTGGTGGTGTAGGTGCGCTCGTGCGGCACCGCGCCCTGGCGCAGCACCGAGAAGTACGGCCAGCGCAGCAGGCTGGCCTCCAGTTTCTCCTCGACGAGGGCGGAGGAGAGGTGGCGGGCGGGGTCGACCGCGCCGCGCAGGATACGGAATTCCTTGTTCCAGGCGTCGGCGAAGATGCCCTCGCCGCGCAGGGTCTCGACGAGCGACGTCCCGGTACGAGGCGTCTGTGCGCTTGCTGAGTTCAACCCGACCCCCAAGGGCTCCATGTGCGTGCGAGTGCGGGCGCCGGCCGGAGAGCCACGGTGCTGCGCTCCGGCCGACGGAGCCGTCCGGTGGGTCAGGCGTTGGAGATCTGGTTCATGATGGTCTTCGGCGAGTCGAAGGCGTCCTCCTCCTCGCCGCCGCCGGCGACGCCGGTCTGCGCCAGCTCCTCCGGGGTCTCCGAGGTGCCGTCGATCGCCTTCTTCGTGTCGCGAATACCCATTTCAGCCTCCACAGGCAAGGAAGGGCTCCGCCGCGATTCGGCGGCGGACTGCGTGGAAGCGTCGCAACGGCGTCTCGCACAGCGCTCGATTTCACCTGGACATGACAGAACGGCGAGGAGCGCGCCGGCCATCTCGGGCAGGGCGCCTCGCCAGGGGTGAGCCTGCCGCCGGACCGGTGAGGGGATGAGGGGGGTGGACACCGGGCCGGCGGCACGCGACCCACAACAAGCGTGCGGGCGCCTCCTTCAGGACCGCTGGAGGAACGCTCGAGAGCCGCAAGGCGACGGGCGCGCGGCGGCCGCCCGGCCCACCGGTCCGCCGGTGCTCCAGTCCTGCTAGAGCCGCCCCTTCCACCCTGTGCCGGAACCAGTGGATCTCCCCCGGGTGGGCCGACGGACAGGACGGGCATGAGGGCTGCGCAGGGATCGCACACGGACACCGCCACCGCGCAGACGGCCCCGCAGACGACGGCACTGGCCCTGTGTTCCGTGGGGCGTTCCCGGATCGTGCTCGTCGAGGGCCCGGCGGGCTGCGGCAAGAGCCGGCTGCTGGAGCTGGTGGCCGAGCGGGCCGCCGCGGCCGGCACGCTGGTCCTCAGGGCCGCCGCCACCCCCGCCGACCGGCGGGTACCGCTGGGGGTTCTGCGCCGGCTCGTCGCCGGCGGCCCGCTGAGTGCGCCGCCCGGCCCGCTCGGCACGGCGCACCCCGACTTCCCGCGGGCGGCCCGGGCGTTCTGCGCGCGGCTGTGCGCGCTGGCCCAGGACGGCCCGGTCGTGCTGTGCGTCGACGACGTCCAGGACGCCGACGAGGAGTCCCTGGCCCATCTGCGCCACCTGGCCCTGCACGCCCGCCCGGCCCGCGTCCAGCTGTTCGTCACGGCCCGGTACCGGCCCGGCGCCGAGCCGTCGCCGTTCGTCGGCGCCCTGCACCGCCTGCCGCACTTCCACCGCATCGGCCTGCGGCCCCTGACCGCGGCGGGTACGAGGCCGCCGACCGTGCTGAGCGCGGCGGAGGAACGGGTGACCGCGCTGGCCGCCGAGGGGCTGACGAACCGGCAGATCGCGGCCCGCCTGTTCCTCACGGTCAGCACGGTGGAGCAGCACCTCACCCGTGCCTACCGCAAGCTGCGCATCACCGGCCGGCCGCAGCTGCCCGGCGCGCTCCCCCAGCCGGCCGGCACCGGGGACTGACGCGCCGCCGTACGCGGGGGCCCCGGGCGCGTGCGCCCCGGGCCCGGAGGTGCGTACTAGGCCGAGGCCGACTGCGACTCGCGGCCCTGGGTGCGCAGCTGCTCGTTGATGCGCCTGGCTTCTTCCAGCTGGTCCTCGAGGATGACGATGCGGCAGGCGGCCTCTATCGAGGTGCCCTGGTCGACGAGTTCCCGTGCGCGGACGGCGATACGCAGCTGGTAACGGGAGAAACGGCGGTGACCGCCCTCGGAGCGCAGGGGGGTGATCAGGCGGTGTTCGCCGAGGGCCCGGAGGAAGGCGGGGGTGGTGCCGAGCATCTCGGCGGCCCGGCCCATGGTGTAGGCGGGGTAGTCGTCGTCGTCGAGGTTGTCGACGGCGCGGGAACCAGCTGGGGGCATAGACCTCTTCTTTCGGGGACGCGTCGGGGGGCCCGGGTGCCGTGTCGGCACCCGGGCCCCGAGCTTGCAACACCATCTACCGGCTGACCGCGCCGGCGTTGTCTGTCCGCAGGGTCCGCCTGGGAGGGCGGGGCTGCGGGGATCGCGGATGCGTGACCGGGGACCACCTTCCAATCCGGGGCCTGCGGTACCCGGGCGGTTCTCTTCCTCACCCGGGCGATCCTGATGGCGTCTCGCTCCTCACCTTCGGTTACGGGGTCGTACTGCTCGACCTGCTCGCACGGCGGTCCGTGTCTGCCGTGCCCGTTTCGACTTCTTGGGTACGACGACGACAGTAGCTCCGTGACCAAGCAATGTCTACTGCCACCACGATAGATTTTCTGGACGGTCAGTAGGTGAAGACCTGCGCCAAATACACCCGAAAGAGTGCCACTGGGACCGTCGCACCGTCTCTTGGCAACATCGTCCCCGCACGTCGCCCGGCCCTCTCCAGCCGTGCTCCAGCGCCGCGAGACCACCCCTCCGGCCGGTGTTGCCAGCATCTTGGCAAAAGCTTGCCAAGCCGGAAGATCCAGCGGAGCGCGCGCCAGCCGAGCCCCGGATCGATCCCGGAAGCCGCTGTCGAAGGAGTCAGCCCGATGTCCATCTCCGGCCTCATCCAGCAGCACGCGGCCGCCCGGCCCGAGGACTCCCTCCCCGGCGACCCGCCCGGCAGCCCGCTCCAGGAGATCGTGCGCGACCTGTTCGCCGAGGTGCTCGGGTTGCCCCGCGGGGCGGTGCACGCGGACACCGACTTCTTCCGCTCCGGCGGCCGGCCGGAGGCGGCCGGCCGCCTGCTGGCCCGCGCCCGGCAGACGCTGGACGCGCACCTGGGCGACCAGGCGCTGCGGGAGGCACCGACCCCCGCCCGGTTCGCCGCGCTGGCCGGTGACAAGCCCGCCGAGGTGACCGGCCCCGGCGGCGCGGGCACCCAGAGCGCGCTGCTGCCGTTCCGGCTGCGCGGCGGGCTGGACGTGGCCGCGCTGGAGGCGGCGCTGACCGACCTCGGCCGGCGGCACGAGGCCCTGCGCAACTCCCGGCTGGGCGCCGCGGGCACCCGGCTGCGCGCCCTGCCCGGCGGCGACCACCGGCTGGAGCTGGCGCTGCCGTCCGCCGCCGTCGACCAGTTCTCGCAGCTGCCGCTGGCCGCCGAACTGGCCCGGGCCTACGCCGCCCGGACGGCCGGCACGGCCCCCGGCGGCCCGGGCGAGGTGCCCGGACCGGCACCGCGCGCGCTGTGGGGCGACGCGGCGCCCACCCCGCTGCCCCCGGGCGGCGCCCCGCTCACCGGCGACCTGGTGGCGGGCTCCCTGGACGTGGAACTGGACGGCGAGGTGCACGCACGTCTGGCCCGGTTCGCCGCCAAACACGGCGCCACCCTGTTCATGGTCGTGCACACCGCGCTCGCGGCCCTGCTGACCCGGCTCGGCGCCGAGGGCGAGGTCACCCTCGCCGCCCCCGTCCCGGCCCGCTACGACACCGCCACGCGCGGCGCCGTCGGCCCCTACGGCCGCGTCCTGGCGCTGACCGCCGACACCGGCGGCGACCCGTCCTTCGCCGAGCTGCTGCGCCGGGTGCGCGCGGCCGACCTCGCCGCCTACCGCGACCCGGCCGCGCCGCTCGCCCTGCCCGGCGGGATCGCCCTGTCGGTGCTCCAGGAGGCGGTCGCCGCGTTCCCGGCCGGCGCGCTCACCGTCTGCCCCGAGCCGCCCCGGCTGCCCCTGCCGCCGGCCGAGCTGGGCCTGATCCTGACCGAGCGGCAGAGCGCGTCGGGCGCCCCGGCGGGCCTCGCCGTCACCGCGGTGTTCCCGCAGGACACCGTCGGTGAGGCCGCCGCCGCCTCCCTCACCGGGCAGCTGGTGTGCCTGCTGGAGTCGGCCGTGCGCGAGCCGCACCGGCCGCTGAGCCGGCTGCGGCTGGTGCCGGGCGGCGCCGAGGACGCGGCCGGGCTGTGGGCCGGCACCCGCCCCGCGCTACCCGCCGCGACGGTCGCCGAGCTGTTCGCCGCGCGGGCGGCCGAGCAGCCCCGGGCCCTCGCCCTGGGCGAGCTGACGTACGCCGAACTCGACGCCCGCTCCGACCTCCTGGCGCACGCGCTGATCGAGCACCACGCGGGCCCGGGCACCTCGGTGCTGACCGCCATCGCCTCCCCGGCCGGGTTCGCGGTGGCCGCGCTGGCCATCGCCAAGACGGGCGCCGCCTGCGCCCCGGTGGACCCGGTCCTGGACGACGTGCCGGAGCGGCTGCGGCCGGTGGCGCTGCTGCTCGACGAGGGCGCGGACCGGGTGCTGCGGGCCGTACCGGGGGCGGCGCGCCTGGTGCGGGACCCGGACGCCGACCTGCTGCCGACGGGCGGCCGCTGGCCGGTGCAGGACGCCGACCGGACCGCCCCGGCCGGCTGCGGCGACCCGGTGGTGCTGGCCCTCGCCGAGGACGGCACGGTCGCGATCGGCCCCGGCGCGGTGGCGGCGGCGGCCGTGACCGCGTCGGCCGAGGGCGCGGACGCGCTGTGGCTGGTGCCGGACTACCCGGACGCCAACGACACCCTCGGGCTGCTGGCCACGCTGGCGCGCGGCGCCCGGGTGCACCTGCCCGGGCCGGGCGAGCCGCTGCTGGCGGGCCCGCGGGAAGTGGTGGACATGCTGCGGGAGCGGCGGGCCGGCCTGCTGCTGGGCGACGCCGGCGGGCCGCTGCTGGCGCTGGCCCGGTCCGAGGGCGTCACGGTGACCACCGGCGGCGGCTGGGCCGAGGGCCGGATCGTGGTGCGGCACACGCCGGAAGGGGTGCTGCCCGCGCCCGGGTTCGGCGCCTACGTGCTGGACGCCCGGCTGCGCCCGGTGCCCGCCGGCGGCGTCGGTGCCCTGTACGTGGGGGGCGCGGGCGTCGCCCAGGGGTACGCCGGTGACCCGGCCGCGACCGGGGAGCGGTTCCTGCCGGACCCGTTCGGCGGGCCGGAGGGGGAGACGGCCGTGATGTGGCGCACCGGCCGGGCCGCGATGGTGGACGCCGACGGCAGCCTGCACGTGCTGGACGAGCCGCCCGCCGACGACCCGTTCGCCGACGAGTACGCCACGTTCGTCGTCGTCTGCGACGGCCGCGGGCACCGCGCCCTGTGGCCGGCCGCCGTCCCGGTGCCCGCGGGCTGGCGGCAGACCTGCGCCGAGGACCTGTACGAACTCTGCCTGGACCACCTCAAGGACCCGCGCTGACCTCCGCGCCGGGCCCGGTGGCGGCCGGCCGCCGGCGCGCTCCCGGTCAGCGTGCCGCCGGCGCGGTGCCGGTCTGCGCCGGAACGGGTCCGGCCTGCGCGGGGAAGGGTCCGGCCTGCGCGGGGAAGGGTCCGGCCGGGCCGCGCTGGGACTGCGCCAGGGCCTCGGCGAGGATGCGCCAGATGTCGGCCGCCAGGTCGATGTTGGAGTCCGCCTGCGCCTGCTCCGCCAGGGCCCGCAGCCCCGCCACGCCGCCGTGGTCGCCGGACAGGATGCGCAGCTGGTGGCGGAGGATGTCCAGCCGTACCCGGTCCCGGTAGGTCATCCGCGGCTCCTCCCGGGCGAGTTCGCCGAGCAGGGAGCGCGCGTCGTCGTACCGCCCGGTGAGGAAGGCCAGGTCGGCCTTGAGGGCGGCCAGCTCCTGGCGCAGGTTGGGGGTGCCGACGAAGGTCATGGCGGACTCGGCGGCGGTGATGCAGCGTTCGGCGGCGGCCGGCTCGGCCGGAGTCTTCTGCAGGTGCAGCCGTCCGGCGGCCAGCCGCAGCCGCAGCCACAGCAGCAGGTCCTCACCGCTGGAGAACCGCTCCAGGGTCTGCTCCAGGCACTCCTGCGCGCCCCGGTGGTCGCCCTGGCGCATCCGTACCGCCGCCGCCGTCCACATGGCCTCCGCCCACAGCGTGTCGGAGCGGCCCGCGACCAGGTCGGTCAGCTCGTCGGCGTGGGCGCGGGCGTCCGGCAGCCGGCCCGCCTCGGCCTCGACGGAGACCAGGGCGAGCAGCGCGGCCGCCTGGTCGGAGACGCCCAGGGAGCTGTCCCGGGCGAGGTGGTGGGCGCGCACCGACGCGTCGAGGGCCGGGGCGATCTCACCGAGGGAGCGCAGGCAGCGGGCGAGCCGGGTCAGGCCCCGCACCCGCAGCTCGGGCAGGCCGACGTCCTCGCCGAGGCCGACCAGTTCCTCGAGGTAGGAACGCTCGTCCTCGTGGTCGCCCTCCACCCGGCGGGCCTTGGCCAGCAGCCACAGCGCCTGCCAGCGCACCACGGGCTCCTCGTGGCCGTCCGCGTCGAGCGCCTCGCGCAGCGCCTCCATCGCGCCGGGGCCCGCCTCGGCCGCGGTGGACGAGGCGAGGGTCAGGGCGTGGGTGAGCGAACCGGCCGAGGGCTCCTCGAAGTCGGCGGGCTTGAGGCCGAGCCGGTCGGCGAGGTAGGCGACGGCGCGGTCGGTGGGCTGCCGGGCGCCGGACTCCAGCCGGGAGAGGTAACCGGTGGACATGCCCTCGCCCGCGAGCGCGGTCTGGGACAGGCCCCGGGCCGTCCGCAGCTTGCGCAGACGGCGGCCGAAAGCGGGCTGTTGCAGCATGGGGACCGTCCCAGGGGATAGGCGGCGCCGGTGGTGCGCCGGGAGCCGGGGAGCCGGATTCGAGCTTGGCAGCCCGGCAACGGCCGGGCAAACCTTTGCCACGCGTTCTGCCTCGGCTCTCGTGCCGGTCTCACGAGACTCTCGTACGGCTCTCGTACGCGTCTCGTACGGATCTCGTGCGCTCCTCCAGCGTTTCTCCAGAGGTTCTCGAACGAATCCGGTCAGCATCTCCAGCATCCCGTCGGCGGCGGCTTCGCGCTGTCCGCCCGCACCCTCAGGAGTCGTCCATGAATCCGGCGCGGCCCACCTGTTCGGACGACGACATAGGCTGGCCGAGAAAGCGGCTGGGCGGCCGTCCCGGACGGACCGGCTACGACACCCCGTCCGTCCCGTCGGCCGCGTCGGTCCCGCCGGCCGAGGCCGCCTCCGCCGCCGTCCGCACCAGCGCCAGCGCCGCCGCCGTACCGCCGTCGCCGCCGACGACGACCAGCGGCGGCCGGCCGCCCTGGGCCGCCATGTCACGCGCGAGGGCGTAGGCCAGCGCGCCCGCGCCGCACGATCCGCTGAGCGTGAGCCGGCCGCCGCGCGCGGTCAGCGCCCGCAGCGCGCCCGCGGCCGGGGCGGCGCCGGCGGCGCCGGCCGGGAGCACCGCGAGGGCCTGCGGGCCGGTGTGCCGGCGGGCCAGGACCTGATGGTCGGGCGGCGGGGCGCCGGGCGCCTGCACCAGGCAGACCGCGCCCGCCCCGGCGGCCGCCTGGGCGCGCAGCGGGACCAGCGGTCCGGGTGCGGCGGCCGGGGGCGGCGCCTGCGGGGACGGGGGCTGCGGCGGCCGCGGCGGCGCGGTGCCGGACAGCCGCGCGAGCACCTGCCCGACGGTGGTGTCCGCGTCGGCCCAGCGGGGCAGCATCCGCAGCAGCCGGACGCAGTCGGCGAGCATCCGCCGCGCCGCGGCCCGCTCCACCCGGACGCCGTCGAACACCGCGGTGAGGGTCAGCCCCTGCCCGTGGTCGCGGCAGGCGTGCACCCCGAGCGGGTAGGCCGTCAACGCGCCCGCGTGGTCGTGCTGTTCGACCTGGATGCCCTCGGCGGACAGGGCCCGCGTCAGCGCGTCGTCGGGGCGCGGGCCGGACTCCCAGCCGATCAGGGTGTCGGCGGCCGGGGCGGCGCGGCCGGCGAGTTCACCGGGCGCCACCCACTCGTACGCGGCCAGGTCCAGAGTGTGGTCGCGCAGCGTGCGCAGCAGCCACGGCACCGACTGACCGGGATCGACCGTGACCGACACCGGCAGCGGGTTCTCGAAGGGACCCGGGGTGCGTTCGATGCCCTCCAGGAGCAGACCGCGCCCGGGGAAGGTGACGCCGAAGGCCACCGGTGCGGGACCGTCGACCGCCGCCGCCCGGTGGCGCAGCATCGCCCAGGCGGTCTGCAGCGCGCTGCTGCCGGTGGCGCCCCAGCGGGCGGCCCAGTGGTCGAGCCGGGCCGTCTCGGCCCGCGCCAGCCGGACCCGGCAGCGGCCGGTGCCGCCGCGCCCGGCGGGCAGCGGGGGCGGCACGGACGCCGGGAGCGGGCAGCCGCGCCAGAACTCCCGCGCCGGGGCGAGGTCCTGGCCGTCCAGCCAGCGCGTGTAGTCGCGCAGGTCGGGCCGCCGCTCGCCGCCGGCCAGGCAGCCCTGGGCCAGGTAGGCGCGGCAGAACTCGCGCAGCAACAGCCGTACGCTCCAGCTGTCCAGGACTGCCCGGTGGTAGGTGAGCAGCACGTCGGTGCTGCTCACGGCGCCGGCCGCGCGGTCGGCGCGGCGCAGCAGCGCGGCCCGCAGCAGGCCGGGGCGGCGCAGGTCGAAGCCGCGGGCCCGTTCACTCTCGCGCAGCGCCTCGCGGCGGGCGGCGCTGTCGTACTCGTGGCGCACCACCTCGGGCGCGCAGTGGTCGAAGACGACCGCGCGCGGCCGCGGTTCCCAGCAGAACGCGGTGCGCAGCACCGTCTCGCGGTCGGCGACGGCCTGCCAGGCGGCGGTGAACCGGTCTACGTCCAGCGGCCCGTGCCAGCGCCAGGTGAGCTGCTCGACGTGGTGGCCGGGGCGTTCCAGGGCGCCGGCCAGCCAGGCCCGCTGGAGCGGGGTGACGGCGAGGGTGCGCGGCAGGGTGCCGCAGTGCGGTGCGCTGCCGCCGCCGGCGCCCGGGCCGCTGTCGTCGCGGGCGAGGACGGGGCTGCCGGTGAGCAGGTCGGCGAGGAGGCCTGCCGGATACGGTCCCGGTTGCTCGCCGGGGCCGGGCAGTTCGACGGTGTGGTGGCGGGGCCCGTGCCGCAGCAGCCGGACCGGGGCCCGGCCCAGGTCGGGGTGGTTGAGGGCGATGTGGTCGAGGGCGCGGTGGAAGAGGTCGGTGTCCAGCGGGCCGCGCAGGTCGAGCGTGGGCGGCGCGGCGGGATCGGCCGGGCGGCCCGGGTCGAGGACGGCGTACAGGGGCGCGGTCTCGTCCGGTTCGTCGGTCATCGCGGCTGCTCTCCTTCCTCCTCGGCCCCGGTCCGCGGCGGGGTGTCCGCTCAGCAGGTCCGGCGCAGCCCCGCCTCGAAGGCGTAGATGGCCGCGTGGACGCGGTTGCGCAGCCGCAGCTTGTGCAGCAGGTTCTGCACGTGCGTCTTGACGGTGTGCTCGGAGAGGGTGAGGGCGCCGGCGATCTCGCCGTTGGACATGCCGTGGGCGAGCAGTTCCAGCACCTCGCACTCGCGCTCGGTCAGCTGCTCCGGGCCGACGTCCGACACCCGGGGCGCCCGGCGCGGCTCCGCGGGCGGCCGGTGGACGAGGGTGTAGCCGGCGGCGGCCAGGACGACGGCGGAGGCGAGCTGGCCCGCGGTGGCCGTGCCCGGCAGGTGGCCGTGGGCGCGGGCGGGGCCGGCGGAGCCGCCCATGGTGAGGACCCGGACGTCGTCGCCGGAGTCCCGGGTGAGCGCGGCGTGTTCGTCGGCGGTGAGGGCGCCGTGCACGACGACGACGTGCGGGCGCAGGGCGCGCAGCGCGGCGGCGGCCTGCGGTCCGGGCACGCTCTCGCCGGTGATCCGGATGCCGGGGTGGCCCTCGAGCAGGGTGCGGATGCCGACGCGGGCGAGCGGGTCGGCGCCCAGGACGTGGACGCGGACGGCGGCCGGCCGGCCGGTGCCGGGCCGCGGGTCCCCGGCGGCGCGGTCCTCCGGGTGGCGGTGCCGGTAGGCGGGCGGCTCGTCGGAGGCCACCGGGGGCAGTACGTGCACCGTGGCGTGCCGTTCCTCCATGCCGCGCTCCTCCCCCGTCGTGCGTCCCCTTCAGGTCACGGTAGCGGTGCGCGGGGATTCGCCCCGGTTGTCTCCAGCGCGCCCCTATCCGCCCCCGACCGGTTCTCGTGCCCGGCGCCCGCTGCCGTCGCCCGGGCCGGTCCGGGGGCCGCCGTACCGCGCCACACGGCCTCCCAGTCCAGGCGCGGCCCGCGCACCTGGAGTTCCCCGAAGGCCCGCAGCAGTTCGGGTACCTGCCCGACCCCGGCCGCGCCGGCGGCGGTCGGGCCGCAGCGCAGCAGCACGGGGTAGCCGGGTGTGTCGTACCCGCGTCCGGCGCCGCTCCCGGCGGGCGCCGCGCGCATCACGTGCCGGGCGGCGGTACGCAGGTCCAGCACCCCGGCCGCGCAGGCCGCCGTGACGGTGCCGGTGCCGTCGCCGGTGACCGCGCCGACCGGCAGGCCCCACTCCCGCCACAGCCGGAACAGGCCGAGCTGGTAGGCGAACAGGGCGGGGCGGCCGTACTCGGGGGTGTGCAGCAGCCAGGTGTCCGCGCCGCCGTGCGGGGCGAACACCACGGCGGCCAGCGGCAGCGGCAGCAGCGCCTCCAGGGCCCGGCCGGCGGTGTCGAACTCGCGGCGGAAGACCGGGAAGGTCCCGTACAGCGCCCGGGCCAGCGGCAGTGCGCGGCCCCGCCAGTCCGCGAACAGCACCGCCACGTCGCCGTCGCCGGTCAGTCGCACGCCACCCGCCTGCGTCCGCGCGGCGCGCTCACCGCGGCGCCGGCGCCAGGACATCGTGGTACTCCACGATCCGGCCGGCCGCGTCGAAGCGCAGCTCGCCCGCCAGGCTCCAGGAGGCGTCGCCGAGCGCGGCGGTGAGCCGCACGGTGACCCGGTCGCCGTCGGCGAGCAGGCTCTCGCAGGCGAGCCGCACCCCGGGCACGGTCCAGTGCCGGGTCAGCCGGTTGGGCTCGCCCCGGTTGCCCGCGGCGACCAGGGCGCGGGCGAGTTCCTTGTTGCGCTCCTCGACGGCGCGGGCGGCGAGAAAGGCGTGCAGGGTCTCGCTCAGCGGATCGGACAGCGTCGGTGGCATGATGACCGTCCCTCCGTCACATCACTGCGACTCGGCTCGGCCCGCAGTGTGGCGGCGCCGGCTGGAGGGGCACCGGAGAACGGGTGCACCGGCGCCCGGCGTACGCCCCCTGCCGCCACCGCGCGGTGCGCCGGCGCGGCGACGGCATCCGGCCAATTACCGCCCGCGCGGGCCCGGTCGATTCGGCCGGATCGTGTCGGCCGGGCGGCGCCGAAGAGGCGAAACGCGCAGCGCACCCCTAGCTTCGGCGGTCCGCGCGGGGCCGCTAAGGGGTCGCTCCTGGTTGCCGCGCCCGGCCGTCCGCCCCACCATGGACGAGGTACTCCCCGCCCGTCCCGTGCAGGTACGCCGAGCCGACCTCCTGCGCGCCCCCCACGTGCGAAACGGATGACCGCGAAGAGCCCCGTTGCAGTCCGCGGCCTGGAGGTGTGTGTGCGCGTTCGCCCCGTGCCCGGTCTGCACGTCAGCGTGGACGCCGACGGGCGGCTCGACGTGGTCGCGGAGCCGGCCCGCCGCTTCCGCTGCGGTCCCGTCGGCACGGCCATGTGGATCGCCCTGCGTCAGCACGACGGCGACGTGTGCGCGGCCGCCGGCACCCTCGCCACCGTGTGGGGCACCGAGCCGGCCAACGCCCGCGCCGATCTCGACATCTGGGTGGACGAGATGCGCGACGCCGGACTGGTGCGCACCGACCCCTGACATCCTCCGCGTTCTCCTCCGCCCCGGCTCGACCACCCCTGTAGCGTGCGCGCCCACGCTGATCCCGATTAGGGGTGGACCAACCGGGACGGGGCGACTATGACGGTGGTGTGCTGCAGGACGGCGGCGATCGATTCTCTGGAGGAGGCCTTCGCCGACTGCGCGGCCGGAACGCCGGGCAATGTGCTGATCGAAGGACCGACGGGCTGCGGCAAGAGCGCGCTCGTCCACACGGTCGTCGAACGGGCCACGGCCCACGGCGCCCTGGTGCTCAGCGCGGTGGGCCTGCCCGCCGAGCGCGAGGTGCCCTACGGCGTGCTGCGCCAACTGGTGCGCAGTGACCGGCGGGTGGCGCCGCCCGCGCTGCCGGCCGACTGGGCGGTGCCCGCGCGGGTGGCGGACATGCAGGCGTTCCGCGCCTCGCTGGGCGCACTGAGCGAGAGCGCCCCGGTGGTGCTGTGCGTGGACGACGTGCAGTACGCCGACGCCGAGTCGCTGGCCTTCCTCGAGTACGTCTCCCGGCACGCGCGCGCGGACCGGGTGCTGCTGGTGGTCAGCGACTCCCCGCACCACGAGTCGGGGCGGCCGGAGTTCGCCACCGAGCTGATGCGCCGGCCGGCCTTCCGGCGGGTGCGGCTGGGCCGGCTGACGGCCGAGGAGGTGGCCGAGGTGGCCGGCCGGCACCGCCGCCCGGCACCGGCCGCGTTCCTGTACGACACCAGCGGCGGCAATCCGCTGCTGCTGCGCGCGCTGCTGGAGGAGCAGGGCGCCGAGGGCCGCGTACCGCTGCCCGGCGGGCCGTTCGCCCAGGCCGTCCGCGCCTGCCTGCACCGGATGGGCGCCTGCGCCGCCGGGGTGGCCCAGGCGGCGGCCGTGCTGGACACCGCGGCCACCGCGGAGCGGATCACCGGCCTGCTGGACGCCGCCCCGGACGCGGTGCGCCGGGCGCTGGCCGCGCTGGAGACCGCCGGCCTCCTCGACGGGGTCCGGCTGCGGCATCCGGCGCTGCGCGCCGCGGTGTTCGACGGGCTGGCCCCGGCCGCGCGGCGGGAGCTGCACCGGGGGGCCGCCGTGCTGCTGCGCCCGCAGGGCGTCCCGGCGGCCGACGCGGCCGGGCACCTGCTGGCCGCCGACGCCTGTGGAAGCACCCCATGGCAGGCCACGCCCGGCGAGCTGGACCTGCTGGCCGAGGCGGCCGACGCCCGGCTGGCCGACGACGACGCACCGCAGGCGGCCCGGCTGCTGGAGCTGGCGCTGCGGACGTGCGACGACGGACGCCGGCGCGGTGCCCTCCAACTGCGGCTGGCCCGCATCCAGTGGCGGCTGGACCCGGCCGCCGCCGAACGGCACCTGGCCGCCGCGCTGGCGGCCGCCGGCCGGGCCGACGACGAGCACGCGCAGCCGCTGGCCCAGTCGCTGCTGCTCCAGGGCCGGATCGCCGAGGCCGCCCGGCTGCTCGGCCCCGGCGCGCAGGACCCGGCCGAGGAGGGTGCCTCGCTGCTGGACGTGGTGCTGGACACGGGCGCGGCGGCCGCCGAACGGCTGCTGCGCTCGGCGACGCTGACGGAGGCGACGCTGGTGCCGGTGGTGCAGGCGGTGCAGTCCCTGCTGCACTCCGAGCACCCGGAGCGGGCCGTGCCGTGGAGCAGGACCCTGCTGGAGGACGCCGAGCGGCGTGCGGCGCCCGGCTGGAGCGCGGTGTTCGCCACCCTGCTGGCGCAGGCGCAGCTGCGCCTGGGTGACCTGGAGGCCGCCGTCGCCGCCGCGACGCTGGCGCTCGGCGCGCTGGGCGGCCGGACCGAGTCGGCGCTCGGCCACGCGGCCGGTGCGGTGCTGGTGCGGGCGTACGGGGCCATGGGCCGGTACACGGAGGCCACCGAGCTGTGCGACCGGCGGCTGCCCGGTGACCGGCCGGCCGGGCTGCACGAACTCGGCTTCCTGCGCGCCCGCGGGCTGCACCAGCTGCTGGGCAACCAGCCGCAGGCCGCCCTCGCCGACTTCCTGGCGGTGGGCCGGCTGATGGCGGAGTGGGGCATCGACCGGCCCGCCTACCTGCCGTGGCGCACCGACGCCGCCGAGGCGCTGCTGCGTCTGGGCCGGCCGCAGCAGGCCGAGCAACTGGTCCGCGAACAGCTCGGGCTGCCGGACGCGCGCCGGCCCTGGGTGCGCGGCACCTCACTGCACCTGCGGGCGCTGACCGTGGCCGCGCCCCGGCAGCGGATCGCGCTGCTGCAGCAGGCGGTGGACGAACTGCACCGCTCCGGCGACCGGTTGCAGACGGCGCGGGCGATGGCCGACCTGGGGCAGACCACGCAGGCGGAGGGCACGTCGGCGACGAAGGGCGCGGCGACCGTGCGGGCGGCCTGGAACCTGGCCAAGGAGTGCCGGGCGACGGCGCTGTGCAAGGAGATCCTGCCCGACGCCCCGGTCGGCGAGCCGGTCCGCGACCAGCCGCCCGGCCCCGGCCGCCCCGGCCCGGAGACGGCGCGGCTGAGCAACTCCGAGCAGCGGGTGGCCACCCTGGCCGCCCAGGGCCTGACCAACCGGGAGATCTCGGCGAAGCTGTATCTGACGGTGAGCACCGTCGAGCAGCACCTGACCCGGGTCTACCGCAAGCTCCAGATCAGCTGCCGCGGCGACCTCCCGATGGACCTCGCCCTGGGCGACACCTCCACCTGGGACCAGGAGATGCCGGCGCAGAAGGCCTGATGCCGCCGGAAGAGGGCCGGCCGCCCGGGGACGCGTCACCGCCCCGGGCGGCCGGCCCGGCCGGTTCGGGGACGGGAGCCGGGAGCGGCGGCATGCCTCGCGGGGGGGGAACGACCTGACTGATGCCCGGCCGGGAGCAGGACACCGGCGGGGAAGCGCGTACGGGGACCACCTGGCCGGGACAGGACACCGGGCCGGGGTCGGGGCGGCCGGGCCAGGGGTGGGACACCTGGCCGGGGACGGCCCGCCGAGCGGGGTGAGCGGGTGTCGGCGCCGACGGGGGTGTGGGGGCGAAGTGCTCCCAGTCGGCGGACACCGTACGGCGAGGGCGCGTCGGTGGGGGGACCGGATCACCTGGGATCCAGCACCTCGACGGCGCCGTCAGGCCGCGAACAGGTCGTACGTGGAACTGTGCCTCGGGCCGGCCAGCACGTCCAGCGCGGGGTCCACGGCCAGCATGGCCTGGTGCATGCGCTGCAACTGCGGCGAAGGCTCGACGCCGAGTTCCTCGATCAGCCGCATCCGCAGCTTGCGGTAGACCTCCAGCGCGGAGGCCTGCCGGCCCGAGCGGTACAGCGCCAGCATGGCCTGCGAGTGCAGACCCTCGTGCTGCGGGTGCCGTGCCGTCAGTTCCATCAGTTCGGCGATGAGTTCGGCGTGCCGGCCCAGCCGCAGGTCGGCGTCGATGCGCCGCTCCACGGTCACCAGCCGGCTCTCCTCCAGCCGCATGGCCTCGATCTCCAGCACCGGTCCCGCCTTGACGTCGACCAGTGCCGGACCCTGCCACAGGTCCAGTGCCGTGCGGAATCGATCCGCCGACACCCCGTTGTCGCCCGCCTCGAACGCGGACTGCCCCTCCTTCACCAACCGGTCGTAATGATGCACGTCCACACAGCCCGGCTCGATCTGCAGCAGATAGCCGCCGTGCCGGGTGGCCAGCACATCCTTGGCGCCGGCCGGTGAGCCGGGCCCCATCGCCGTGCCCAGTCTGCGGCGCAGTTGCAGAATGTAGGTCTGCAGGGTGGTGAGCGCGCTCTGCGGCGGCTCGGTGCCCCAGATCTCCTCCATGAGGGTCGGTACGGGCATCACCCGCCCCGGATAGAGCGCCAGCAGCGCCAGGATCTGCCGCGGCTTGCCCGCTGTCGGAACGATCGACCCCCCGTTGACCTCGGCACTCAACGGACCCAGAACCTGAATCCTCACGGTCTCCTCCGTACCTCGTCGAGTTCCTTGTCCCGTTCCTTTCGGTGGCCAGAAATCTGCCCCATATGAACGCTAGCCGCGGCCGTGCCCCCCAAGCGATTTCCTGTAGCGGTCCTCTAGCGGACTTCCACGTTCGGTTTTGCCCACGGAATTTCGACCGCTCAGGAACACGTGTGCCAAAAATACCGCAGGCCTTTCCACCCGGGTCCCGGCACCCCGCGGTGAATATCCGGGGAAAACGATCTGTCCACCGCGCGGACCGCAACCACCCGGAACAAGCCGGTCGGACACGCCGGTACCCGCGCTCACCCCCGGTACGCCGGCCCGCTCCCGCGTCCCCGGCCGCCGCCCACCGGCTCCGGCAGCGGGATGCTGCGCGGCGTCGCCCGGCCCCAGGGGAAGCCGTGGTGGAGGTGGAGCACGGGGACGGGTTCGTCGTGGTCGTCGTGGGCGGGCACGGCGACGGCCGCCAGCACCTCGGGCACCGGCTCCAGTTCGACGAACCGCCACCGCCCGGCCCGGTCGTCCTCGGGCGGCCGGAAGGCCAGCACGCCCTGGTCGTCGGCGAGGGTGAAGGCGAACTCGTCGAAGGGCAGCCCGAGTCCGAGGCCGCGCGCCTTGGAGTAGGCCTCCTTCAGCGTCCACAGCCGCAGCGCCCGCCGGTCCCGGGCGGGTCCCCGCTCCGCGCGGGCCACCCAGTCCTGCTCCTCGGCGCTGAAGGTGCGCACGATGGCGGTGATGGCCTGCTCGTCCCGGTCCAGCCGCTCCACGTCCACGCCGATGCGGTGCCTGCGCACCACCCCGAGCAGGTTGTAGCCGCCGGCGTGCGAGAGGTTGAAGTCCAGGTGCCGCCCGCCGCGCGGCAGTTCCTGCTCGGGCGGGCGCAGGAAGGGCCGGCCCCGCGACGACCGCCAGAAGACCAGCTCCGCCTCGGCGAGCCCGGCCTCCAGCGCCAGGGCCCGCCGTACCAGCGTGTGGGCGACGACGTACTGCCGCCGGTCGCGCTCGAACAGGAACCGGTCGGCGGTCTCGCGTTCGTGCTCGTCGAGCCAGTGGGTGGCGAGGACGTTGGCGATGGCGGGCGCGAGGTCCTCGTTGGGGCACAGCCAGAGCTTGATGGGCGGGCTCGGCCGGCGGTGCTCGGCCGGTGCGGCCGGCGCGGGCCGGTCGCGCAGTTCGGCTGCCGTGGTCATCGCACCGGCCCCCCGTCCGGCCCGGGCCGCAGCAGCGCGGTGCCGGGCAGCGCCAGGACGGGCGCGGGCCCGGGCGGTCCGGCCCGGGTGACGTCGACCCCGGCCAGCCACAGCCGGGCCAGCTGCGCCAGCCGCCGCCCGCGCCACAGGGCCGTCAGGTACTGCTCGGTCTCCGGCAGCTCCGCCAGCAGCGGTACGGCGTCCGGGTCGCCCCCGGTGTCCGCATGGCGCACGGCCCCGGTGTCGGCGCCGGTGGCGCTCCCGGCTTGCGTGCCGGTGGCGTGGTCCGCGGCGAAGGCGTGCAGCGCGGCGGCCAGTTCGGCGGTGTCCCGGGCGGTCACCGCCAGCCGGCTGCCCAGGGCGGCCCGGCCGGTGCACAGTTCGCGGGCGACGGCGGCCAGGTCGGCGCCCGGCCCACCGTGCTCCGGCGCGGTGAGCCAGTCGGCCAGGCGCCGTGCGGTGGCGGCGAGGTGCCGGGACGTGGGAGCCGACAGCAGCACCAGTTCCGTACGCCCCGCGGGCGCCGGGTCCGGCCGCGCGGGGCGCGGCGGCTCGACGGCCTCCTCCAGCAGGAGCTGGGCGCCGGTACCGCTGCCCGCGCACACGGACACCGTGACCCGGCGCGGCACCTCTCCCCCGTCTGCGCCGCGCGCCGGCACCCACCCGGCGGGCGCGCTCACGCCGGGCGCGGGCAGCACGGTGGCGTTGCGCAGTTGCAGCACCGCCCGCACCACCAGGGCCAGCCCGGTGGCGGCGCCCGAGGCACCGGCGAGGGGGGCGACGCCGTGCTCGCTCTCGTGCAGGGCGACCTCGGGCGGCTCGACGCCCGCGGCGGCCAGCACGGCCCGCCCCAGCCGCTGCGCGAGCCCGGTGCGCTCCGCGCCCGGCCGGGGATCGCCGCCCTCGCGGCCGCCGTGTGCGACGGCGCTCGCGCGCAGCACGGCGTGCACGGTGTCCCCGTCGGCCTCGGCGGCGGCGAGCGGCTTGAGCAGGACGGCGCCGACGCCCTCGGCGCCGTGCGGGTGCGCGGCGACGGCGCCGACGAGCGCGGCCGCGCACTCCCCGGACCGCAGCGCGCCGAGGGCCAGGTGCAGCGCGACGAGGAAGCCGGAGTCGCCGGTGTCGACGGCCTGGCCCGGGCCGCGCAGGTCGAGCAGGGCGCAGAGCCGGTCGGCCGGCCGCCAGGAGCCGCCGGCGGTGTAGACGCCGAGTGCGCGCGGCTCGCCGTCGGCCGCGCGGAGCCCGTCGAGCCGGGCGCCGGTGTGGCCCGCCCGCTCCAGGGTCTCCCAGGCGGTCTCCAGGAACAGCCGCTCCGGCGCCGTCAGCGCGGCCAGATCCCCGCCGGCCGTGAAGAACTCCGCGTCGAAGGCGTCCCCGGTGTCCGGCTCCTGGTGCGCAGGAGGATCCTGCGGCGCTCCCGGTCCGGTGAGCGCCTGCTGCCAGAACGCCTCCAGGTCCGGCACCCGCGGGAACCGGACGCCGAGACCGATGACGGCGTACCCCTCGGTGCCCACGGACCCGGTGCCCACGGACCCGGTGCCTGCGGTCCGCCCGGTCGGCGAGGTGCCCGCCCGCGCCCCGGCGCCCGCGTCCGCCACCGCCCGCTGCGCCACCGCGTCCCCCGCCGACGCGGCCGACGTGACCGGCGTGACCGGCGTGACCGGTTCCGCCGCGGCCGGAGCCTGCGGCGCGGTGTCCAGGGTCCGCGAGAGCTGCCCCATGAGCAGGGCCACCGCGTGCTGCCGGTCCAGGGCGCCGTTCTTGAAGCGGCTCAGTATCTCCTTGTTGCCCAGCTCGCCGGGTCCTCCGGGCTGCCGGCGAACCCCGGCCCCGTCGACGCCGCCATTGCTGTCGCCCGTGCCGTCGCCGTTGCCCCGGCTCGTGCCGTTGTGACTCATCTCGTCCATGCGGTCGTGCGTCCCCTCGGCTCAGGCCGCGTGCGCTGCCAGCAGGGCGGCCGCCTCGTCGATGCTGAGCAGGTCGTCGCGCACCGCGTCCAGCAGCGCGTGCACCTCGCCCTCGGTCAGCGGTGCCACGGCCGGCACCGCGGGTCGCGCGGCCGGCGCTCGGGAGGCGGCGGCCGCGGTCCTGCCGCGCGAGGCGATGTACGCGGCCATCGCGGTGAGGTCGGGCCGGTCGTAGAGGACGGAGATCCGCTCGTCGAGGCCGTAGGCGCGGTTGATGCTCTCGACGAACTCCGCGCCGAGGATGGAGTCGATGCCCAGCAGCGTGAAGGGCGCGTCGGAGGCGATGTCCGCCGGGGAGCAGCGCAGGATGTCGGCGAGCCGGGTCCGCAGCGCGTCCACGATCTCCGCCGGCGCCTCCCCCGCGGTGGGCGGCGCGGGCGGCGGCCCGGGCACGCCCAGCTCGGCCGCGAGGTGCCGGGCGAGCGAGGCGGGGGTGGGGTGGTCCTGCAGGACCGAGGCCCTGATGCCGGTGCCGTGGCGGGAGTTGACCATCGACACGAACTCGACGGCCAGCATGGAGTCCAACCCGAGGGACTGGAAGGTCCGCTCGGGGTCGATCCGCCCGGCGTCGACGCCGGTCATGTCGGCGAGAACGGCCGTGAAGGCGTCGAGGACGCCGGCGCCGGACGTCGGCAGGGCCGCCTGCGGCGAAGGACGGGGGTCACTGGTCATGTGGGCAACTCCAGGGGTCGGTCCCGCGCTCCTACGGATTGTGAGCGCCCTGCCCCCCGCGGCACATCGCCGCGGCCGGTGATCCCCGCGCCGCCGACTGGCTCCCGGGAGTGAGGCCGTACGGCCCGCCTACGTGAAAAGAGTGAGACCCAGCCACCCGTCGGCACCACGGCCCGCCGGTCCACCGCCCCGCCGGGCCCGCCGCCCGCCGGTCAGGGAACCCGGGCGAGCCGTCCGTCCGCCGCCGCCCCGTCGTGCTGGGGCAGGGCGAACGGGGTCTCCGGGGTGGCCATCAGGATCGACTGCTGCAACCGGCGCAGCCGCACGGACGGCTCCAGCCCGAGGTCCCGGACCAGGAGGCTGCGCAGCTGCTGGTAGACGGTGAGCGCCTCGCCGCGCCGGCCCGAGCGGTACAGGGCCAGCATGAACTGGGCGTGCAGGTTCTCGTGCGTGCGGTAGCGGCTGGTCAGCACGGTGAGTTCGGCGAGCAGCTCGCGGTGCCGGCCGAGGCGCAGGTCGGCCTCGATGCGCTGGTCGAGCGCGCACAGCCGGCCCTCCTCCAGCCGCTTGGCCTCCATGGCCAGCTGCGCGCCGGCCTGCACGTCGGCGAAGGGCGAGCCGGACCACAGCTCGAGCGCCTGGCGCAGGGTGCGGGCGGCGCCGGCGAAGTCCCCGGCGTCCATGGCCCGGTAGCCCAGGCCGGACAGCCGCTCGAACTCGCGGATGTCGCTGCCGCCACCGCCGGAGTTGAGCAGGTAGCCGCCCGGCAGGGTGGCCAGGACGTCCTTGGCGCAGCGCCCGTCCGGCTCCCCGGCGGCGTCGGCCGCGCCCGTGCGCAGTGCGGTCGAGATGAGTTCCCGCAGTTGCAGCACGTACGTCTGCAGCGTGGTGCGGGCGCTGCGGGGCGGTGTGCTCGCCCACAGCTCCTCGATGAGCGCCGCGACGGGCACCACCTGGTCGGCACGCAGGGCCAGGAGAGCCAGCACCTGCCGAGGCTTCGGCGCGGTCGGGGCGATGGAGACCCCGTTCTCCCGCACGTCCAGTGCACCCAGTACGCCGATGTCCACGCCGTCTCCCTAGTCCGCTCCCCCTGGCTACCTCCAGTAGAAAACAGCGCAACCGGTCTGTCAACAGCGTTGCCGCTAGGCTGTTTCTAACGAACCGCCAGAGAGCGGCAACAGAACGCCGCCCCCTCTCCCCGACCTGCCAAGTAATGGTAAAAAGAGGCTACTTGGCGGGCCCTGGAGCGGAGCGGCGCTGGGTGACATGGAGTCGTATGTCCGGTTCTTCGCTGGCCCGAAACGGGACCGCAAAGAGACCGTGCAGTTTGTTACTTGACCGTGTTCATGGCGTTCATGGCGTTCACGGTGCTCACGGTGCTCACGGTGCTCACGGTCACTGCGGCGGGTTGCCGTGCTTGCGGGAGGGCAGGTCGGCGTGCTTGTTGTGCAGCATCGCCAGTGACCGGATGAGCACCTCGCGGGTCTCGGCCGGGTCGATCACGTCGTCCACGAGACCGCGTTCGGCCGCGTAGTAGGGGTGCATCAGCTCGGCCTTGTACTGACTGACCATCTGCCGCCGCATCGCCTCGGGGTCGTCGGCCGCCGCGATCTGCCGCCGGAAGATGACGTTCGCCGCGCCCTCGGCGCCCATCACGGCGATCTCGTTCGTCGGCCAGGCGTAGGTGAGGTCGGCGCCGATCGACTGGGAGTCCATCACGATGTACGCCCCGCCGTACGCCTTGCGCAGGATCAGCGAGATGCGGGGCACGGTGGCGTTGCAGTAGGCGTAGAGCAGCTTCGCGCCGTGCCGGATGATGCCGCCGTGCTCCTGGTCGACGCCGGGCAGGAAGCCGGGCACGTCCAGCAGGGTCAGGATCGGGATGTTGAAGGCGTCGCACATCTGCACGAACCGGGCGGCCTTCTCGCTCGCCTCGATGTCGAGCACGCCCGCCAGGGCCTGCGGCTGGTTGGCGACGATGCCCACGGCCTGCCCGTCGAGCCGGGCCAGCGCGCAGATGATGTTGCGCGCCCAGCGCTCGTGGACCTCCAGGTACTCCCCGTCGTCGACGATCTCCTCGATCACCCGGGTCATGTCGTAGGGCCGGTTGCCGTCGACCGGCACCAGGTCCAGCAGCGGCTCGCAGCGCCGGTCCGCGGGGTCGGCGGAGGGGACCTGCGGCGGGTTCTCGCGGTTGTTCTGCGGGAGCAGCGACAGCAGGTACCGCACCTCGGCGATGCAGGTCTCCTCGTCGTCGTAGGCGAAGTGGCACACCCCGGACGTCTCCGCGTGCACGTCCGCGCCGCCGAGCCCGTTCTGGGTGATCTCCTCGCCGGTGACCGCCTTGACGACGTCGGGTCCGGTGATGAACATCTGCGAGGTCTCGCGCACCATGAACACGAAGTCCGTCAGCGCCGGACTGTAGGCCGCGCCGCCCGCGCACGGGCCGAGCATCACGCTGATCTGCGGGATGACCCCGGAGGCCTTGGTGTTGCGCTGGAAGATGCCGCCGTAACCGGCCAGCGCCGAGACGCCCTCCTGGATACGCGCGCCGGCGCCGTCGTTGAGCGAGACCAGCGGCGCACCGGCCGCGATGGCCATGTCCATGATCTTGTGGATCTTCGTGGCGTGGGCCTCGCCCAGCGCCCCGCCGAAGATCCGGAAGTCGTGCGCGTACACGAACACGGTCCGGCCCTCGACCGTGCCCCAGCCCGTGATCACACC
This sequence comes from Streptomyces sp. NPDC041135, assembly GCF_055592085.1. Taxonomy (NCBI): domain Bacteria; kingdom Bacillati; phylum Actinomycetota; class Actinomycetes; order Kitasatosporales; family Streptomycetaceae; genus Streptomyces; species Streptomyces sp. NPDC041135. The sequence goes on along the minus strand of NZ_JBVIYZ010000017.1, from coordinate 25,341 downwards.
GTCGGTGTACGGCTTCTTGGCCTCCAGGCCGAAGCCCGTCGCCCGGTGCCGCCGCAGCTGCTCCACCTCCTGGAAGGACCCGGGGTCCAGGAGCAGCTCGATCCGCTCCCGCGCCGTCAGCTTGCCCTTGGCGTGCTGCGCCTCGGTCGCCTTCTCGCTCGGGCCCTGCGTGGCGAGGACGCGGATGCCGTGCAGTTCCGCGACGCGCCCGCGGATGTCGCCGGCCGCCTGCTCGGTCCCGGCCGGGGTGATGGTGGGTGTTGCCATGTCAGGTTCCTTCCTGGGGCGGAGAGCTACACGTCACTGCCAGCTGCGCGGGGCCGAGTAGGCCGCCGTGCCCCTCCACCACCGGGAGGTCTTGACCGATGTCCCGCCGCGCTCCTCGGCCCGGCCGCCGCGCAGCGCGAGCAGTACGACGGTCAGCGCCGCCAGCTCTTCCTCACTGGCGTGCCCGCGTTCGATGCGCAGGGCGAGCGCTCCGCTGTCCGATTCGCCCATTCCCCCTCCTCCTGGTCCTTTCCGGCCACGGTCCGCCACCCCCCTCAAGAACCGCTTCCGTCCCGCTCAAGAAACCCAAGAGCCCGCACCAGTGCGTCGGCGGCGGCCGCCGCTCCGGCGTCGCCCGCCATCACCACGGTCGCGGGCACACCCCGGTCGGCCGCGGCCCGGGCCAGCTCGTACGCGGCCCAGGCGCCGGGGCCGTACCCGCACAGCACCAGGCGGCGGCCCGCGCCCAGCAGGTCCTCCAGGGCCGGCGGGAGGCCCTGCGGCGGCCCGGCGAGCCGCAGCCCGACGACCGGTTCGGGGCCGCCGTGACCGCCGAGCAGCTGGTCGTAACAGCCGGGCGGGACCCCGGGCACGGTCACCAGGCAGACCACGGGCGCGTCGTGGCGGCCGGGGCGCAGCGTCGTCAGCACGGGCCGCGCGGGCTGCGGCGGGCGGCGCGCGGCGCCGGGCACGGCCGCCGCGGACAGCAGCTCCAGTGCCTCGCGCACGGTGGCCGTCAGCTCCCAGCACTGCGGCAGGCCGCGCAGCAACCGCACGCACTGGGAGAGCAGTTCGGCCGCGTCGGCGTCGGTGAGGCTGGCCCGCTCGTACACGCCGGTCAGCACCAGGCCGCCGTCGGCGTCGTGCCGGGCGACCAGGGTGACGGGCAGCGCGGTGCCGCCCGGGACGCCGCGCGGCGCCTCCACCTCGACGCCCTGCTCGCGCAGTTCGGCGAGCACCGCGGCGGGCAGCTCGGGGAGGCTGTCGAACAGGACGGCCGTGTCGGTGATCCGCTGCCCCGGCGCGCCCCGCCCGCTCCACGCGCGCACCCGGTCGCCGTCCACCCAGGGGTACGACGCCACGTCGAGCAGGGCGTCGCGGGCCGTGCGCACCAGCTCGGCCAGCGGCATCCCGCGGTCCACGGTCACGGTCATCGGCACGGTCGTGCCGAGCAGCCCGGGCACCCCGGCGGCGCCCGGCATCCCGAGGTCCCGGCCGGTCAGCCGCACCCCGAAGCTCACCGGCAGCGGACCCTCGGCCTGCGCCGCCCGGTACAGCAGCAGCGCCCACGCCACGTGCAGGGCGCTGCTCTCCCCGGCGCCCCGGGCCGCCGCCCAGGTGCGCAGCCGGTGGGCCTGCACGGCGGGCAGGCGGCGCCGGACGCGGCCGGAGCCGGTGCGCCGGGTGGGTCCGGCCGGGCGGCCGGGGCTGACGGCGGCGTGCCGCGGCGGTGCGGCCCGGGACCAGAACTCCCGCGCCGCGTCGGTGGGCCGGCCGGCCAGCCAGCGGGCGTGGTCGCGGATGTCGGGGCGGCGCTCGGCACCGGGCAGCGTCCCGCCGGAGACGTAGGCCCGGTAGAACGCCCACAGCAGCAGGTGGACCCCGCGCTCGTCGAGCAGCGCGCGGTGGTGGGTGAGCAGCACCCGGGTCGTCGGGGTGCCGTCCGGGGCGGCCGGGCCGTCGAGCAGGGTCAGCCGCAGCAGCCCCGGCCGGGACAGGTCGAAGCCGCGCCGGCGGTCCCGCTCCAGCAGGGTGTCCCAGGCGACGGAGGCGCGCGGGTGCCGCTCGACGGTGACCTCGGCGCGCGGGTGCAGCACGATCCGGGGCAGCGCCGCCCAGTCGAAGGAGGCCCGCAGGACCGATTCGCGCTCCACGACCGACTGCCAGGCGGCGCTGAACCGCGCGGTCTCCAGCGGCCCGGTCCAGTTCCAGTGCAGCTGTTCCACGCCCCGGTCCCCGCCCGGCGCGAGGGAGCCGAGCAGCAGCTCGCGCCGGTAGCCGGTGACGGGCACGGGCTCACCGGCCTGCTCGGGGGTGCCGAGCACGTCGGCGAGCAGTTCCGGGCCGAGGACGGCGGGCCCGGGCGCGGCGCCGGTCCTGGTCAGGCGCAGCAGGTGGCGTCCGTCGCCCCGGCTGTCCAGGGTGACGGCGTACTCACGGTGGCGTTCGGCGAGCCGGGCGGCGAGGATCTCGGCGGCGGCGGTCTGCGCGGGTCCGTGCAGCTCCAGCACCATCCGGGAGCCGGTCGGCGCACCGGCCGGCTCGTGCACCACCGCGAACCCGGCGCCCTGTACGGGCTGACGCCCCCTCATCCGTCACCCTCCGCCCCCACCTGCAGGTCGAATCGTTTCTGCGCAGTCGGCACACGCGCACTCGGCACCAGCGCGGCCGACCTGGACGCAGACGCCACTGAAGTCGCCGTGGGGGAGGCGGACACGAACACGTACCCGCGCCGTCCGGCCGGCGGGGCGGCGGATGCCGGGGAGCACCGCGGGTGAACGGCGGCCGGGACCCGCCCGCCGCCGCGCCGCGCATACGAAAGGACGCGCGTCCGCCCTCGCGGCGCCGCCCTCCGCCCCCGGCCCCGGCGCGCCGGACCGGCCCGGCGCACGCGTCGGCGAACCCGGTGACCTGCGGCGGCACGCGCGCGCCTGCGCTCCTCACGACGCCCCCCGACCGTCCCCGCACGCGCCGGAGATGTCCGGCTGCGGCCAGCGTAGTGACGGCCCGGGTTTCCGGTGTGTTTCCTCGAGCCGTCGTTGATCCGCTCCCGAACCGCTCTGCAGCGGTCCGGCGGCGCGGTGGGCCACGCTGACCAGATAGCGGCCCTGCACCAGATGGGTGGCCAGCTCCCACTGCGGCCCGGTGGCCGGGTCCTCGTCGGGCACCACGCGTCCGGCCGCGTCCCGGCGGAAGCCGACCGCGCTGAACCGGCGCCGCATGCCGTGCCCCAGCGCCTTGGTGTACGCCTCCTTCAGCGTCCACAGCCGCAGCAGCCGCACCCCGCGCTCGGCGTCCGGCAGCGCCGCCAGCTCCGCGGCCTCCTCCGGGGTGCACAGGTGGTCCCGCAGCAGCTCGAAGGAGGTCTCCCGGCCGGCCGGTTCGGCGTCCACGCCGATCACCCCGCCCCGGCACACCCCGACCACGATCAGGTCGTCGGTGTGCGTCAGGCTCACCCCGACCTCCCCCAGCCCCCGCAGATACGGCTGCCCGCCCGGCCGGTACGCCAGGTCCAGCTGCTCGGCGGGAACCTCCAGCACGGCCGCCGCGGCGCACCGCAGCACCACCCGGGACGCCGCGAACCGCAGCCGCCCGGCGGGGGCGTCGGTCTGCCGGTAGCGGGCCCAGTCCCGGCCCAGCAGTCCGCGCAGCCCCGGATCGAGCAGCGCGGCCCCCATCCACTCCCCCCACGTGGTGTGCACCACGGCCCGGCCCCACTGTCCGACCTGCTCCCGCACCGGCTCCCAGTCGCCCTCGGGCCCGGCGACATGCAGGGGAACGGCCCCCGCGCCCTCCCTGACGGCGACCCGTCCGGGGTCCGTCCCCCGCGTCGGTGTCATGTCCCAGCCCTCGCTTCCGGTGCGCCCGTTCCCCACAGCACGCGTGTGCCGTACACATCGCAGTCGACGGCGTTGCGGCAGCGGTCGGCGAGTTCCGCCCACACCTGCCCGCGCGGATCGGCCCCGGTGCCGGGCAGCGGCACGCCGAGACGGTCCAAGGTCCGGGACAGGGCGAGCAGCGCCCAGTGCGGGTCGGCGAGGCCGCCGCCGGCGGCCTGCCGGACGCCGAGCACGCCGGCCGCCAGCAGCAGCAGCGCCTGCCGGTCCGCCAGCGCCCGCGCGGCCGGGGCGCGTACGTCGTCCAGGTCCGCGTCCCGGCAGGCCCGGCGCAGCACCCGCTGCTCGGCGGCGAGCCGCCGGGCCACCCGGCGCAGGTCCGCGGCGGCTCCGGTCCCCTCGGTGGTGAGCGGGCCGACCGCACCGGCGAGGGCGGCGGACAGGACGTCGTCCGCACCGGCCCGCCCGCCGGGGGCCACGACCGCCGTCCCCAGCCGGAACAGCGCCTGCCCGCCGGGGCCCGCGGGCTCCGGCGCGGCGCCGGCCGGCCCGGCCAGCCCGGCCACCAGCGCGTCGAGCCCGGTCCCGGCCGTCTCCGCCCGCACCCGGGCCGCGCGCACCCCGCCGACGGCGCTGTCCAGCATCCGGCGCTCCGCCGCCCCGGCCCCGGCCCCGTTCTCGCGCAGTACGAGGTCCAGTTCGGACAGCACCTCCTCCAGCACGGCGGGCACGGTGTGGCCGACGGCGCCGAAGAGCGCCCGGTGCCCCCGCGCGCCCGGCACGGCGCAGCGCAGCGCCACGACCGTGAGGGCCTCACAGGCCAGCAGGTCGGCGAAGGCGGCGGCGAGCACCGGGTACCACTGGCGGGCACCGGGATCGTGCGGGCCGCGCCCGGCGACGGTGACGGCGGCGGTCCGCAGCACCGTCCCGGTGATCCCGGTCAGCGCCGCCGCGCCCAGCAGCGGCTCCGCTCCGGCCGCCGCCCCGCCCCGCGCGGCCGGCCACGCCCGCCGCAGGCACGTCCGTCCCAGCTCCAGGTCGCGGCGGAAGACCGGCCGCAGCACCCGGGCCAGTTGCTCGGGTCCGTCCGTCGTCCCGCCGCCGGGCGCGGCCGCGGCCAGCAGGGGCCCGGCGTCCGCCGTCCCGTCCGCCAGGGCGGTGACGCCGTAGGGGTTGGCCGGGTCCCGGGGATCGCCGAGCAGCGTCTCCAGGCGCATCGCCCGCAACGCCACCCCGACCGGCGCCGGCACCTCCGCATAGGCGCGAGCGGCCGTGGCCTGCGCGGGACCGTCACCGGCCACCGCGACGGCGGCCGCCGCACCGGCGGCACCGCCCGTACGGTGGCCGACGGTCGTGCGGGAGTGCGTCACAGCCATCCCGCCCACCTCCTCATCGCAGACGGCGTACGCCGCTCTCGGCATGCCAGCGGGCCAGTTCCAGCGCCTCCCGGCCGGCGCGCCCGAGCCACTCGCGCACGTACCGGCGTGCCTCCAGCAGGCTCGTGCCCTCGCCCAGCGCCGGTGCGACGGCCGCTTCGCGCAGCAGCACCCGGTGCGTGGCGACGACCCGCGTACCGGCGGCGTCCGGCATCAGGGACCACTCGCCGGTGTGCGCGGCGATCGGCTCGGGGGCGGCGGTGTCCTTGTAGACGATGCGTCCGGCGTGCGGGAAGCACAGGCGCACCGTCCGCGTGGTGACGGTGCGTCCGTCGTCCTCGGCGCACGAGTCCAGCGTGGTGACCTGCACCCCGGGCCGGTCCTCGGTCAGGTCGGCGCGCTCGACGTGCGGGATGAGGTCGGCCCAGTCCCCGACGCGGTACAGGAAGTCGTAGACGAGTTCGGCGGGGCCGTCGACCCACACCTCGTCCTCGAAGGCGAGCAGCAACTCGTCCAGGCGGTCCCAGTCCTCGGCGATCCGCCGGACCTGTGCGAGCCGGCCGCGCAGGTCCCGGGCGGCCGCCTCGGTGCCGGCCGGGTCCGCCGGGACGCCGTCGAGGGCGAGGCTCAGCAGGGAGCGCTCGTCACCGGCGGCCCGTACGGTCCAGGTGCCGGTGAGCGGCTCACCGCGCCGGGCGATGTCCTCCTCCTCGAACCGGACGGTCCGGGAGTGCGGCCGCAGCCGGCGGCGCGCGTGGGTCGTACGCACCCGGTCGTCCACGAGGTCCCACACGTGCAGGAGTTCCTCGGTCCCGTCGAAGTCCATCCGCTCGGCGTGCAGTACGGAGGTCAGCAGCACCGGCCAGCGGGCGGCGTCGGCGAGGATGCCGTAGACGACCCCGGCGGGGGCGGCGACGGGGACGGCGTCTTCGAGCGAGCGCACCCGTGACGACGGCATGAGTGTGCCCCCTTCCTCCGCGGCTGGCCCCAGCCTGCGCCCGGCTTCTCGCGCCGCCGTCGACTTCCGGTCGTGGCGCGCTGGAGGCCGCGGCACGCCAGGCCGGTCAGCCGACCGAGGCGAGCCGTCCGGTGCCGGTCCCGGCGGGCGCCGCGTCGGAGCGGGTCATGAGGATGGACCGCTGGAGCTTGCCGAGCGCGGCGGAGGGCTCCAGGCCCAGGTCGCGCACGAGCGTGGTGCGCAGCCGCCGGTAGGCGTCCAGCGCCTCGCCGCGCCGGCCCGAGCGGTACAGGGCCAGCATGTACTGCCCGCACAGGCTCTCGTGGGTGGGGTAGCGGCTGGTCAGCACGGTGAGTTCGGCGAGCAGCTCGCGGTGCCGGCCGAGGCGCAGGTCGGCCTCGATGCGCTGGTCCAGCGCGCACAGCCGGGTCTCCTCCAGCCGCTTGATCTGTGTGCCGAGGTGGACTCCGGCGTGGACGTCGGCCAGGGCCGGCCCGCTCCACAGCGACAGTGCCTCGCGCAGCAGCCGCGCGGCCTCACGGTGGTCCTCGGCGTCCATCGCCCGGTACCCGGTCCCGGCGAGCCGCTCGAACTCACGGACGTCGCTGGTGCCTTCGCCGCCCTTGAGCAGATAGCCCCCGGGCACGGTGAGCAGGACGTCCTTGGCGGTGCGGCCGTCGGCGCCGTCGGCGCGTCCCAGCGCCGCGGTGATCTGCTCACGCAGTTGCAGGATGTACGTCTGCAGGGTCGGGCGGGCGCTGCGCGGCTGCCGCTGCCCCCACAGTTCCTCGGTCAGCATGCCGACGGGCACGACCTGATCGGCGTGCAGGGCGAGCAGCGCGAGCACCTGGCGCGGTTTGGGCGCGGTGGGGGTGATGGAGATGCCTTTCTCCCGCACATCCAGAGTGCCGAGTATGTCGATGTCCACGCCGTCTCCCCGTGTTGGATGTACCGCTGTGGCCGCGCGAGGCGGCTCCTTAGCACACCGAGTAAAAAACGGCACGGATGGTATGTCAATACCATACCGGTCAGTTTGTTTTCTCCCCAGCCCGGATCGAGGGTCCCTTGAGGATGCCGGCACCCCTCAGCCAAATCCGGCGAAACACCCGGACGCCTGGGCTGACAGTGGCTCAAACTGCGACGTTGACCGGATCGTTGCCATACCGGTCAGGCTGTTACGCGGACCGCTCGATCCGCATGCGCCCACCGGATACGGCCACCGATTCCCGTCCCGGGGCGGCGAGCCGGGGCAGGACGAGCGCCCAGAACTGATCGACGTGGTTGGGCGGCAGCCAGTTGCGGTCCCCGGCGCCGAGCACCTCGAAGCCGACGGTGGCGGCCACGATCACCGCGGCGGCCCCGTCCGGCGAGACGTCGTCGGCGAGTTCCCCCTCGCGCTGGGCCCGCAGCAGCAGGTCGTACACCCAGGAGCACCACCAGTCGCGGAAGCCGATGCCGTTCTTGCGGGAGGGATCGACGCTCAGCTTGAACCCGGCGCGCACGACGGCGTCGGTGGCGACGGCGATCAGCAGTTCCTGGGTGACGGCCACCAGCAGTTGCAGCGAGGAGGACGAGGACGGCCTGCTCGCCGCCACCAGCCGCTCGACGGACTCCTTGCCCGCGCGCTCCACCTCCACGGCGAGCGCGTCCTTGCTGGGGAAGTGGAAGTGCAGCGCTCCCGCGCTCACCCCGGCCCGCTTGCTGATCGCCGGCAGCGAGGAGAGTGCGTACCCGTCGTCGGCGAAGACCTCGGCCGCCGCCAGGATGAGGGCCTGACGGGTGCGTGCCGCCCGGACCTGCTTGACCATCACGTCCTCCTCCTGGGGCCCGGGCGACAGTACGGAATGGATCAGTCCGATCATCCCCGGGCCTGCAACGTTCCATTTCTGGACCCTAGCAAACCGCATGATCAGTAGGTTTACTAGAGCCGTAGCGGTGCCTCCCTTAAGCGCTCGCTGAGTCACGTATCGTGAGATCGCCTGCTCACAGCCGACATTGCGCCACACCCTGACGGCAAGGGCACATGCATGGTCCTCACAAAAAGAGCACAACTGGTTTGTTATCGCTTCGCACCTTCACAGGCCCCGCAGAGCGCGTGTACCCGACCGCGGCCGAGAAAGACGGGGAAATCCAGCCGCCCGGGGCCCGTTCACGCCGCAACAACAAACCAGCGGCCGGGTTTGCTCAGACACCGCTCACCTGCGCGTTTCATCCTCGCGCGTCATGCCCCGACGCCGTGGCGGCGCCCGGGCGGGACCAGGCGCTCTCAGCCGTGCACGGATTTCCGGGCGGGAGCCGGTGTGCGCACCGGGCAGGCGATTCGCCAGGGCGAAGCCAAGCGGAAGCACATCAAGCCGGGCGGAAGCGGATCAGCCGTGGCGGAACGACTCGAGACCCGGCGGAGGCGGCTCGGACCGGCGCGGTGGCTCGGACCCGGTAGCGCGGCTCAGACCTCGGAGGGCACCAGCGTCGCCCGCTGGAGGCGCTCCGCCTCTTCCACGACCCGGGCGCCCCTGTCCGGCGCCGTGTCCAGCCGGATCAGCGCGGCCGGTGTGGCGATGGCCGGCAGTACGTGGTTGTAGAGCACCGAGATGCGGTCGCTGAGGTCGGTCCAGCTGGAGACCACCTCGGACATGAACTGCGTGCCGATCCAGGCGCCCAGGAAGCACTCGGCCGTCTCCCGGGGGATGACGTGCGGCAGCACCTCACCGCGCTCCTTGGCCTCGGCGAGCCGGTCGGTGATCACGTCGGTCCAGGCCGGCCAGGCGCTGCCGAACAGGGAACGGCCCTGCAGATCGGCGGAGAGGCGTATGCCCGCCAGCAGGATGACTTCCTTGGGGATGCGGTGGGCCAGCGTCATGCCGATGTCCACCCACTCCTGGAGCTTCAGCTCGCGCGGCACCCAGTACTCGCTGTTGATCTGGGCGTTGATCACCCCGCGCGCCAGGGATTCCTTGGAGTCGAAGTGGAAGTACAGCGCGCCCTTCGTGACCCCGGCCCGGTCGAGGATCTCGGCGATCGTCGCCGCGGTGTATCCGCGCTCGGCGAACACCGCGGCAGCGGCCTCGATAACAGCACGGCGGGTCCGAACCGCACGCTCTTGCCGCGCCATGGGACCCCTCCGCAGTTGAAAACAAAACCGGACGTGACGTACCTTACCCCATTTCGGGTCCGTTACCACGGGGCCAAGCCCTGGAATCCACCAGATACCCGCCACCATATGGGGAGTTGTGTGGGGACTGGTGCGGTTCGTACGTCCCCGGCCGTCACCTGGCCGTACGGCCCGTGCCGCGGCCGCGCCGGCACGGGACGACGTTCTTTCGTTCACCAGGCGGTGCGCCCCCCGTCCACCGCCAGGGTGGCGCCGGTGACGAAGCTGGCCTTGTCGCTGAGCAGCCAGGCCGCCGACTCCGCGACCTCCTCCGGATCGGCGGCCCGCTGCTGCGGGGCGGACCGGTGGGCCCTGCGCTCGATATCGGGCGACATGGCGAACCAGTCGTCGATCATCTCCGAGCGGGTCAGGCCGGGCGCGATGGCGTTGACGCGGATGCCGTGCGGGGCGTACTCCACCGCGGCCGCCTTGGTCAGCCCGATCACGGCGTGCTTGGCGGCGATGTAGGGCGCGGCCGTCGAGGAGGCGACCAGCCCGCCGACGCTGGAGGTGTTGACGATCGCGCCGGACCCGTTCTCGAGCATGGCGGTGATCTCGTGGCGCATGCAGTTCCACACCCCGCGCAGGTTGGTGTCGGTCACCAGGTCGTAGTCGGCGTCGCTCATCAGGTGCATCGGCGTCTTCGGCAGTCCCGCGCCGGCGTTGTTGAACGCCGCGTCGAGCCGGCCGTACTCCTCGACGGCGAACCGCACCGCCCGGCGCACCTGTTCGCTGTCGCGTACGTCGACGCCGTGGTGGGCGGCCTCGGCCCCCTTGCCGCGCAGTTCGGTGACGAGGTCGCGCAGCCGTTCCTCGCGGCGGGCGGTCAGTACGACGACCGCGCCCTGGTGCGCGAAGACCCGGGCCGCGGCCGCGCCGATGCCGCTGCTGGCCCCGGTGATCAGAACGACCTTGCCCGCCAGCGGCGCCGCCTCGGTGCCCGTCACGCCGGCACCCCGCTCACCGCGGCCGCCACCGCGGCGCCGTCCGCGGCCGGCGCCGGGCTCCCGTGCGCCGCTCCCTGCCAGACGGTGCCGGCGGCCGCCTCCCGGTCGAGGGTGCGCAGGCGCGCTTCGTCGATCTCGTCGAGGCCGCGCACCAGGTGCCGGACGCCGAGGTCGCGCATCAACTCCCGCTGGAAGCCGTGCTCGAAGCTGCTGGGGCGGCCGACGAACGGCACGTTCAGCTCCTTGGCGCGGGCGGCGAAACGGGCCACGTCGTCGATGAACAGCACCTGGTCGTAGCCGAGTCCGAAGTGGTCGCGGACGATCTCCCGGATGCCGGGGCGAAAGCCGTCGGTGCAGATGTAGCGCGGCTCGGTGAACAGCTCGGCCCACTGGCCGAGGTGACGGTGGAAGTGGCTGCCGTCCAGGCCGCCGTAGCAGATGACCTCCAGGCCCAGGGCGCGCAGCCGGTGCAGCAGTTCGGCCGCGCCGTCGAGCGGCCGTACGGGGTGGGCGGCGAGGTACCGCTCGCGCTCGGCGAAGTACTCCTCGATGATGTCCTGTTCGCTCGCGGGCGAGCCGGTGACCTCCAGCAGGACCTGGGCGGCGGCGAGCCGGGGCTGCGAGAACAGCCGCTGCTCCAGCTCGCGCGTGTAGGCGCCGCCGTACCGCTGGACGAGCCGGTGCAGGACGGGACTGAAGCTGTCGTTGAGCAGAACGCCGTCGATGTTGACGGCGGCGAGCCTGAGCGTACGCAGAGCTTCCATCGATGATCCCCCAAAAGAAAACCGCTGGACGGGTTTTTGAACCGCTGCCGTGTCCGTCCCGTAACCGATCAGGGATGGTCCACTTAAGCTAGTTTGTTCCTTTTTCACCCTGTGTCAGGATTAGTTGAGCACGAAAACACATGGTCAAACCCCCATCAAACGGAACCTGTGCTTCAACCAAGCCTGGCCATACTTGCCAAAGCCTTTACCTAGCGGCCGATTCAAGAAAACCGGTAGGTCCGTATCTTATAGGCGTCGAACAGAGCTTCAAGACACGTTGAGTTCTTCAGACGGGGGGGTTTTCGATGAGTCTGTCCACCAGCGAGATCGGGATCGCGCTGCCCGCACTGCCGCGGCTGACCACCACGGTTCCCAAGGAGTACGTCCACCGGGCGTCCCTGGCCGAGGTGTTCCTCACCGGCTGCACCGCTCAGGAGGACGGTCTGCGGTTCTCCCTCACCGGTCAGTGGCCGCGCGCCCACACGTTCTTCAACAGCACCGACGGTTCCAGCCACGACCCGCTGCAAGCCGCAGAGACGTTTCGTCAGGCCGGGATGTTCGTGACCCACGCCGAACGCGGCGTACCGCTCGGCCACCACTTCGTGATGTGGACCCTCAGCTACACAACCGACCTCAGCGCCCTGCGCATCGCCTCGCGGCCGACCGACTTCGACCTGGAGGTGAAGTGCCCCGACCCGGCCCCGCGCGGCCGGATATCCGGCCGCCGCATGCAGATGGAGTTCGCCATCCGCCGCAACGGGGACCTGGTGGCACACGGCGGCGCCCAGTACTCGGTGATCGCACCGGCCGTCTACGACCGCCTGCGCGCGGCCCGTCCCGAGCAGCTCCCGGCCCAGGCCGACCCGGTGCTCGCCCCCGAGCGGATGCCGGCGGCTCTCGTCGGCCGTACCTGCCCGGCCGACGTGGTGCTCACCGCCACGGACCGTCCGACGCGCTGGCTGCTCACCCCGGACCTGAACCACCCGATCCTGTTCGACCACGGCAACGACCACCTGCCCGGCATGGTCCTGCTGGAGGGAGCCCGGCAGGCCGCCACGGCACGCCTGGCACCGCGCACCCTGATCCCGGCGAGCGCCTCGACGGCCTTCATCCGCTACGCGGAACTGGACCGGCCGTGCTGGATCGACGTCACGGACGTCTCGCCCGAGAGCGGCGGCATGGTGACCGTCGAGGTCACCGGCAGCCAGGACGGGGAGCCCGTCTTCACCTCGACCATCACCGGCCCGCTCGTGTGACGGTGGCCCCGGCGCCGTCCCCACTCCCCCGCTCCGCTCTCACCCGTCCCCGCCTGCGCGGTTCGCGCGTTCGAGCCCGCAGGCGGTGTCGCGCGCGGGCGGCCGCCGTCCCGGGCCGGCCCTGCGGGCCCGGCCGGTGATTCTGCGCCGCGGCGCCGTACTGCTCCGGTGTCTCATCGTCGGCCTCCCCCGTGACTGGCCCGCACTTGGTGCGATGGTGCCACTCCCGCGGAACGGCCGGAAGAACGACCGGTAAAACCAACCTCGTCCGCGACGGAAGGCGCCGCGCCGGACCGGCACGGGCACGGGCCCACGGCACCGGCGGAGCCCACCGCGCGGACAATGCCTCAGCCGCTCACAGGGGCAGCGTGATGCCCAGCTCCCGCATCGCCGTCGACGGCGGGCCGCCCTCGGAACGTTCCGTCTTGCGGCCCTTGCTGCCCGGCGCCAGCGTGCGCGGGTCCACGGCCTCGGCCGGCGCCCCGGTGGCGTACAGCCCGTCGGGGTCGGTGTCCCGGTCGTGCGGCAGCAGCCAGAACACCCGGCGCCGGAACGTGCCGGAGGTCCGCGACGGTTTGGCGTCCGGCCCGAGCTGGGCGTAGCCGACCATGCGGCCGTCGCGGTGGTAGGCGGGCCTGCCCCGGCGGCTGGGCAGCCGGTCCAGGCTCTGGCGGACGTAGTCCAGCCCGGTGACGTCCTCAAGCCAGACGAAGTCGACCTCGTGGATGATCTCGTCCTCTTCTATGAGGGCGCTCATGCTGTCTCCTCGTCGGCGAGCAGTCCGATGCCCGGGTAGTACTTGCGCTGGTTGGACAAGATCATCTCCTTCGGAGACGCCAGTCCCACCACCTCTCGGACTCGCGCCGCGAAGGCCCGGGACGAGATCGCCGGCGCCCCTTCATTTTGACACCACGTCTTGTAGGCCGCGTAGAGCTGGGCCTGTTCCGCTCTCAGATCCGGCAGTAACCTGCACGATTCGGACAAAAAGCGCCCGGTGTGGTCCTCCGTCTCGGCGTAGGCCGTGGTGGCGATCCGCACCCGCTCGGGGCCGGTGAGGTCCTTCTCGCCGCTGAGGTAGCGCCGGGCTCCCTGGATCAGCCAGTTGAGGATCCCGGGGCCCTCCTCGGTGACGAGGATGTCCGCCAGGTTGTCGATCTTGCGGTCGTCCGGCACGACCCGCTCGAACGGGATGAGCCGCATCCGGCGCCAGAACGCGAAGCCGCCCGTGCCCACCTCGGGCCGGTGGTTGCCCAGCAGCCAGAGCTTGTGGGTGGGCTGGAAGCTGAAGAAGTCCTGCCGCATCCGCCGCGCCTTGATCCGGTCGCCGCCGGTCAGCAGCTTCACCCGGGCTTCGTCGAACCGGTCCCCCGGCTTGACCTCGCTGCACACGATGACCCGCCGCCCGTGCAGCTCGGCGAGGTCGGTGGGGTGCCCCTCGTAGGGCCGGGCCATCAGGAACCCGGGCGGCGCGGCGTCGGCGTAGTCGCCGACCAGTTTCATCAGCACGTCCAGCAGCACCGACTTTCCGTTCTTGCCGGAGCCGAACAGGAACGGCATCACCTGCCCGCCGACGTCCCCGGTGATGGAGTAGCCCAGCAGCAGGTGCAGGAAGTCGATCATCTCCGCGCCCTCGGGACCATCGCCGAAGGTGTCGGTCAGGAACCGGTCCCAGCGCGGCGTGGGCATCGCCTCGGGCGCGGCGGTGGTGGAGCGGGAGTGGAAGTCCTTGTCCGGGTCGGGCGTACGCAGCAGTCCGGTGCGCAGGTCGACGATGCCGGTCGGGGTGCACAGCGCGTACGGGTCGGCGTCCAGCCGGGCGGCGTTGAGCACCATGCCCGGCGCCGCCTTGGCCTGCACGAGCATCGCGTTGATGCCGCTGGTGCTCAGTGATCGGCGCCGGTGCTGCTGCAGGGCGGTGGTGCTGTGCACGCCGTGCGGGTCGCTGGTGGCGATGGACTCCGCCAGGTCGCCGGCGGCCCACAGCACGGTGTCGTCCTCGTCCATCTGCCAGCGCGTGCTGTCCCACCGGTACCAGCCGAGTCCGGGCACGTGCCGGTAGTCGTTGGCGTACAGCTTCACGAACAGCTTGGCGTTGCCGCGGTCGCTGAGGGTGTCGGGCAGCAGCCCGTCGGCGGTGGCCTCGCCCTGGCCGCCGTGCGGGTCCGTCTCCCGCACCGGGGCCGCCTGCCGGGGCACCGCGGGGGCGGGCTGCGCGACCTGCTGGGCGAGGATCTGCTCGGCGACCGCCTGGGCGTCGAAGAGGGCGTTGTCGTCGGGGGTCATGCGCGGCCTCCCGGAGACAGCGGGCGCAGCCGGCCGGCGCTCAGCCCGCTGCGGATGATGCCGCTGTAGCGGCGCTGCTGCCCGGGCCTTGCGTACTCCGCGGCCTGGATCAGCACCCGCTCCGCCTCCTCGTCACTCAGCTGTCCGGCGGCGGCGAGTCCGCCGGCGGTGTAGGCGGCCCGGTTGAGCTTCTCCGAGAACCCGGCCCCCTCGGGTACGGCGGCGCACGCCGTCACATCGGCCAGAACGGCGCTCAGCGCCCGTCCAGCGGCCGAACGGCCCCCACCGGCTGCCAGGACCGCCTGACGGGCTCGTGGCGGCACAGGACGCGGCATGGGGACGTGTGCGGGCAGGTGCCCGGTCCGCTCCATCTCCCGCGCCAGCCAGCCCGGCAGCGGCGCGGGCTCGCGGACGTCCCCGACGGGCTCGTACACGCCCGCCTCGGTCACCGTGCCCGGCGCGACGATGTAGCCGCCGTGCGCCCGTACGTCGACCTGCCAGGCCAGTGCGCGGCCGCCGCCCGACCCGGTGGAGCACTGCCAGCGCTGCCCGGTGTGCGCCCGGTACCAGACGTGCAGGCCCCCGGAGGGCGTCCGCACGCGCAGGGTGCCCTCGTCGTCCGCGGGACTGCGCTTGCCGCGCAGGGCGGCCAGCACGCCGATCGTGTGGAACCCGTTGGCCAGCCCGGTCAGGTCGACCCCGGCGGGGATCTCGATCCCGGGCAGCAGCCGGTCGCGCCCGGGCAGTTCCCGCGGGTGCGCGTCGATGTCCACGACCACCAGTCCGGCGGGACCGCACGCGACCCCGACACCGAAGCCCGGGTTGGCACCCCACCACTGCTCGATCCTGGCGGAGTCGAGGGTGGCGGCACGGAAGCCGTGACACCAGCGACCGGCGGCCGGACAGGGACAGCCCCGATGGGTGTGACCCGGTTCCCGACAGGCCTCGCAGTTGCCCGCCGGCGTCTTGCGACCGGGCGCCAGCGGATGAACGGGCCATCCCCGGCTCGCACACCAGCGCGCGGTGGCCGACGCTCGTTCGGGCCTCCGCGGGGCGGAGAGCGGCTGCCTTGAGTCGCTGCGTGAAACCCGCAGCTCAGGCACCATTCACATCCCCCACCAGCGACCGAAGCGACTCAACGATTGACACAGATTAGCGAACCACGGAGACAGAAGGGGCCACGCGGGAAAACAAAGGGCCCGCGTCGTCCTCGATCCCCCAGCGACTGAAGCGTCCGTACCCCAGCGACCGAACCATCTTCGGTCGCTGTCTCAGTAGCTCAACGAAGGCGCAGGTCAAAGGGCACGCCACAACCAAAACAGCGACTGAAGCGACTCAACACCTCTATATATGACGCGCACACGCACACGCGCACACACGCGCGTTGCAGCTCATATACCCGGACCTTCAGTCGCTTCAGTCGCTATCCGCCTCCGAAACACCGTCTGACCTGCATCTTTCTCCAGCGACCGAAAGCGACTGTACGAACTCTCAGTCGCTGTTCTTCAGTCGCTGAGCCCCTCTTAACCCCCCAGCGACTCAAGCGACCGTCCAGCGACTCTGGACAGACCAGCGACCGAACTCCCCACCCGGGTCGGCCGCGAGCCTCGCCCCCGCCCCGACCGCCCCCCGCGCGACGCCTCCAGGCAACCCCGACCGCCGGTCGCTTGGGTCGCTTCAGTCGCTGAGCCGAACCGCCTTCCCGCCCCCCGGTCGCCCAGCTGCTCCCGCTCCCCCTCCGCCTCCCCCTGCCCTGGTTCGCCCGGGCACCTGAGCAGCCGTCGACGGGGACTCGAGCGCGCCCAGGCAGGCTTCCCGAGGAAGTCCGTCCCCTCAGCCCGGTAGCTGGAAGGAAGCCCCGATGGCCTCTGCACCGTGGAACCCGACGTTCGAGAACGTCCTCCGGCGCGGCCTCCCCGGCCTGGGCAAGGACAGGACTCCCGCGACCGATGTCCCGCTGGAGGCGTACGGCCTGGACTCGCTGGCCCTCATCGGGATCGTCAGCGGCCTCGAGCTGGCCTTCGGCATCAACCTCGCCGGCCAGGTCGCCGTGCCCGTACGCACCCTGACAGCGGGCCAGCTGTGGGGCATCGTCTCCGCCACCCTCCACCCCACCTGGGACACCGCCGCCCCCACGCACAGCCCCCGCAGGTCCTTCTCCCCCAGCCCGTGGGCAGCGGCCTGACCCCGGACGAGGAACAAGGGGCTCCCTGCCCGCTGTACGTGCCGCAGGGAGCCCTCACTCATGCGACGACCACGTCGCACGCCGCCTCCAGGTCATGCTCCTCCCGCCCCCGCTTCCGCCAGAACTCTCCCCGCCCCTCCCGCGCCCACGAGCCTTCCATCACCGCCGCACTCCTGGCAGCAGAGGACAAGCGTGGCTGGGACCGCACCGGGTCGCTGGAAACACACGCGCGCCTGATCGTTCGGCAGTCCCGACACTGTGGCTGGCTTTCGGTGGCTGAGGTCCAGTCGGGGGAGTGTGCTCAACCATCCGACGTCAGCGGGGTACACCAAAACCAACAGGCCGCATGCGCCCTGGGCCGGTCCCGCACACACCGGTCACCCGAAGTAAGAGAGCGTCCCGCGCCCATTGCCGCGCCGACCTGCGAAAAGGCTGTTGACCACCCAGTTCCCCGGATCTGCCACCCAGTTCGGGCAACAGCACAGGCAGTTCCTTTGACCGCACACCCAGTTCCCAGGAACTGGGTACCACGTCTCCAGGATCGTGGCAGATGAACATCACGTTCATGAGTAGGGCCACTGGGAGCAGGGTGTCCGGCTGTCATGAGGCACTGCCGGACCCACCGCCGAAGTCCAACGACACGGCCCTTCAAGCCGGGCTGATCGACTTCTTGCTCATGTACGTTAAGTTCATCTGGTCGGCCTGAGCGCCGCCCGTCGTGAACTCCTCAGCAACCAGGCACGGAGGCCCCTGTTGGGAACAGCGCGCAGACTGCTGGACGCTGACACCGGTGAGATCGTCCCGTACGCGCCCTATGCCTTCTCCGGCCGCCACACCCAGGTCGACAAGGCGCGCGTGGAGGCGATCACCGAGAGCAAGGCCTTCACACCCAGCCAGAAGTTCCTCGTCCTGTGGTGGATCGGCGTATCACCGGAAGGCATGGAACCGCTCAAGGCCACCGGCGCGGACATCGCCAAGCGGGTGGGTATGTCCACGGACGCCGTGGGGAAGATCAATCGCAAGCTGACCAAGCACCGGATTCTGATCGTCCGCGGCCGCATCGGCAACTACAACTTCTATCGGATCAGCCCGTACATTGCCTTTCACGGAACGGGCATCGAGCAACGGGAAGCCATCCGGTCCTGCAACCCGCCGGACATCCCCGGTTTCGACGAGTCAACCCCTGCACGGTGGGAGGCCAAGTGAACAACACCAAAGACATGACCCTCCGCCTGCTGGAACACACGGCCGGCCTGCCCGCCAACCAGCGGCTGATCCTCATGCTCTACGCCGCCCACCCCGCCGACCGCGCCGGCACCGTGAGCAAGACCGCCGCCGAGCTGGCCGAGGTCCTCGGCATGTCGCCCACCGTCTTCTCCCGCACCCGCCGCCAGATCGTCGAGTCGGGCTGGCTGGAGGAGTCCGAACGCCTCGGACACATCCGCTACTACCGCCTGAGCCCCAAGGCCACCGGCGAAGAAGTCGTCGTACCGCTGCGCCGGGCAACCTGAGGAGCAGCTGCCCAGAACGCGGCTGATGAACGTCACGTCAATCAGCCCCGTCCCCCAGGACGCCCCGAATGCACCCGAAGGACATTCCGCCCTGACGACCATCGGCCTCGTTGTTGTCCGCGGACAACAACGAGGCCGATGGTCATAGGAAAGGCCGGGATCAGGAGGGCCAGGAACCGACGTCAGGCCGACTCCTGCTTGAACTGGTCGAGCTCCTGGAGAAGCACGCCGTATTCCTGAGGGTGCTGCTCCCGCAGAACCGTCAGCATCACACGGGCGCACTGCGCGAAGGTGCCCGGCTCCATCTTTCGCTGGAGATGCAGGGCGATGAAGGGAGCATCGTGGTACGGCAAACGCGGTTGACCGCCGTCACCATTGCTCAGAACATGCTTGTCCTCATCGGAAGCACCAGGCGAAGCCTCACTGCTGCCGCGCTCCGCAGGCTTGGCCTCAGCCGCTCCTCCCCCGGCTGCCTGAGCCGCAGAGCGTGCCTCTTCCTTTTCCGCGGGCACCTGACGTACCGGGTTGCTGTCGATCGCCGGCTGCCCTTGCGACGGCACTCGCGCGTTGTTGTCCGCGGACAACAACGCGGCGGACGACTGCGGCGACGGTACGGGTGACGGCACGGGCGGGGCAGCCGACGAAACCCCGTTGTTGTCCGCGGACAACAAACTTCCCGACGATTCCGGCGGCACCAGAGATCTCACGGACTCGACGGAGCCGGCCGACTCAGGCGACTCCTCCGGCTTCACCGAGGGAGTCGCCCCGAGGCCCCCGTTGTTGTCCGCGGACAACAACTCCTCACGCACCGCGGCCACCGCTGCCTTCTCCGCGGCCTTCGATCGTGCCGCGGCCTCCTTGGTCTCCGCGAGATGATCCAGAAGGGCTGCCGCACCAAGGCCCGGGTTGTCTTTCAGATGCCGGGCAAGGAGACGGCCATCGCGCTCCGACATGCTGCCGACACTGAGCATGGTCTGAATCTCGTCCGGCAGCTCCAGTAGAGCCAGCTGATTGGTCACCCACGAGCGGTCCCGCCCGAGCTGCTCAGCGGCCCGCGTACGAGCGCCCCGCTCGGACTCCTCTGCGCAGACGCTCACCAACTGCTGCACACCCCGGGCGCGCTCGATCAGATCGAAGTCCTCCCGGCTGAGGTTCTCCTCCAGCAGGTGCTTGATGAACCTCTCGCGCGACGACGCCAGGTCGTCACGAATCACGAAGTCCAACGCCTCGAGTCCCACGTGCACGGCGCTGCGGAACCGCCGCTCCCCGTTGACCAGGACGTGCAGGGCCGACCCGATACGCTCCCCGTGATCGGGCCACAGGGCGAGGTAGGCATCGCGGGTGACCGCGACACAGGCAGCCAGCTGGGCCTGCCGCAGTTCCTCACCGAACCGGGTCATCTCGTCGTCGGTGCCGAAGTTACGCCGCGGGTTCAGCGGCGTCGAGGAGACCTCCTCCAGGCGCAGCCGGACGAGTTCGTACGCGGGTACGTCGCCCTGGGCCACCGCCTTTGCGCGACCTCGGGCGCTACGCTCACGACGCACCTGCCCGAACGACGATCCCGTTCCCAGCTTGTCTGCCACGCTCATGCGCTGATCCTCCGGGCCACGGCGCGCAGCGCCTTCGACTGCTCGCCGTACGGGGCGTGCACCAGAAGCGGCTGCTTCATGCGGACGGCTTCCCGCTGGTCCTTCAGCTCCGGGATGACGGCGATCACCGGAGGCTCACCCATCTTCTGCCACTCAGCGAGCGACGACGTGGCGACATAGCCCTTGCGTGCGTCGTAGAGGTTGACCACGAAGCCGACCATGGCGATGCCCACGTCCAGGTCGCCGGTGAGGTCCTGGATCTGGTCGTAGAGCATGTCGAAGGCATCGGCCGAGGAGTCCTCCGCCTGGACCACGATCACAATGCCGGAAGCGTTGTCCTCCTCGCCCTCTCGGGTACGGCAGTAGTACAGAGCCGTGTCCATCGAGTAGCCGAGGCTGGGAGGGCAGTCGACGACGATGAAGTCGAACTCCTTCTCCAATTCCTCAAGCGCCTTCTCCAGCGCCGTCTCCTTCACCCGGACATGCCGACTGGTCGCCAGCTTGGCATCCAGCAGGAACGCGTCCTTGCACGACGGCAGCAGCCACAGGTGATCCTCGAAGTCACCTCCCTCTATCGGCACCAGGAGGTCACGCAGTTCCCCCTTCGCCTCTCCCAGCATGTGCTTGGCCAGGCTCGGGCTGTCGATGTCCAGCATGGTGTGGCCCAGCTGAACGGTGAGGTGGCCTTGCGGGTCGAAGTCGATGAGCAGGGTGCGGTACCCGGACTCGGCGAGAGCCTGGGCCGTGCCAGCGGCCACCGATGTCTTGCCCACGCCTCCCTTCTGATTGCCGAAGATGATCCGGCGGGCACCCGTGATCCGGGGCGGCTTCGGCCGCGGGGAGGGATTGCTGTCGAGCCAGAGACGGATCGCCTGGGCCACGCCCTGGTTGTAAGAGATCCCTCGGCTCTTGCAGACCTTCTTGAGCTTGTCGTACAGCCCAGTCGGAAGGTAGGTCGAGAAGGAGGCCCCGCCGCTGGTGTCGACCGGCGAACCTGGCTTCGCCTTCCGCCAGGCCTCCACACCCTCGGTGACAGCGTCCTGGATATCTCTGTCCAGCTCGGCCGCGCGGACCTTCAGCTCCTTACGCAAGTTGGCAGGCAGCTTGGCAACTACCTTTTCCCGATCACTCGGGTCGTATGGCGCAGTCATGGCGCTACCTTACTCACCTCCGACTCCCCCACACATCCGCCAAGCCCGTGTCGACCCAATCTTGTTGTCCGCGGACAACAACAGACGCCGCACAATTGACGCCATCACACAGCAAACAACCCGCCGACACGGGGCACCTCCAGCCTCTAACGGCCCTGGCAGGAGCTGACGTTGAGACACAGGACCCCGCAGCGCAGAAAGGGTCCACCTGGGCCTGCAGCGCGGGTGAACCTTCCCTGGAATCTCGTAGTCGCCCGTCTTAGGTCAGCAGACGGATCTGAGCGCTCGGCGCCGCTTCCAGCCTCGTCAGCAAGGAGGCCGCCACCGCGCTCGACCTCGTCAGCGGCCTGACGCGCCTGCTGGGCGAAGCAGAAATCGGCCCGACCGCATTCCGGCGACCTACCACCGCACCAAGGAGTCACCTACCTGCACGGCGACTACTCGATCGGCGACGACACCCTGTCGGGCGTCAACCACCGCCACAAAGGCACCACGAACACCCGGGCCGCCCTGAAGTCGATCCAGGGCGCTCGCCCGAACGGCGCACCCATCTACGTGATCCTGGACAGTCTCTGCGCGCACATGGGCACCAAGACCCGCGCCTGGGCGAAGAAGAACAATGTGGAGCTGTGCTTCACCCCGACCAATGCCTCCTGGGCCAACCCGATCGAGGCCCACTTCGGACCACTGCGGCAGTTCACCCTTGCCAGCTCCCACCATCCGAACCACAGCGTCCAGACCCGCGAGCTGCATGGCTACCTGCGCTGGCACAACGCCAACGCCCGCCAAGAGCGCGCCCAAATTCGCAGGGAGGAAGGCATGCGCTGGTGCGGACACCCCCTCACCGAAGCCGCATGACAACCCGTTTAACCCGCGGACCTCAGCCCTGATCGAGCGGATTTCTTCAGATCCCTCTTCTCTCCCTCTCCGCGCGGGTGCCCCGCTTGACGCTGACGCCTCGCTGGGCACGCCGGCGGTCGGAGAGAGAGAACGAGGTTTCGCCCAAGAGGCAGAATCCATCTGGGGCCGAGCTTCCTAAGCAGCGTGAGGATTCGAGCAGAAGCCAGCAGCGGAAGGCCGGATCGTGGCCGCTTACGCCGCTGCCCTCGGGCGACCGGTGCTGAACGGCACCAAGGCCAAGCTGGAGCGTCAGGCTGTTGAGCTGCTTGCGCAAGGCCTACCGGAGGCGTAGCTGTGCGCCCGGGCACAGGAGCTCGCCGCGCGAGGCAGGGCTCACCTGGTTCAACACGCGGAGCGGTTGTTCTGGTCGACCCGGTCTGCTGGAGTGGTGCGGTGAGTGCGCTGACGGCACTGGTACTGCTGCGCGGCTGAACTCGCGCTTCCGGGAGGTCGGGCCGGAGGATGCTCGGGAGCTGTGTCCGCGCTGCTACCTCGACCGAGCCGCCCCCGCGACCGCGTAAAGCACACCGTGTGCCCATCTCCGCGCGCTTTGGTCCCACCCGGGCATACTCCCGGGCGGGACTGGGTTGAGGAGGCGCTCAGATCGCCGCGCAGGGCTTCGCCTCGTCGAGCCACTGCAGGCTCATCCTCCGTGCCAGGACAGCAGCGGCAGCGGCACCGACGCCCAGGGGTAGCAGTGGCCAGGCGAAGAGGGTGCTGAAGCCTTCCCGCGGTGAGGACCATATCGCCTCCCACTCGGGTTGGACCGCACGTTTGTCGCCTCGGGCATGGCATGTCATACGAGCTGGCAGCAAGGGACTGACTGGCCTGGACGCGGCCACCGCGGTGGCCGCCGCCTGCGCTCGGCACCATCCCGACACGGGCGAGGTGGCCTGGACGCCGTCCGATTTTCCCGCGCCGAGGCGGCCGAACGGGCCTGCCGCGAACGCGCCGTCGCCGTGCGCGCCCGCCAGCCGTCCTAGAGACTGAAGCGAGCCGCCAGGGCGCCTTCCGCCTCATTATCCAGGCCGCAGACGCCGCCACATGGGCCGCCTCACCGCGCCACCTGGCCGACGCGCGCTCAGAGCGCCAACCTGTATGCGAACCCGCCGACCTGGAGCGGGGGGAGGCCGCCGAGCACCCGGCACGCGCTGAACGGCGGCACGACCAAGCCGCCCATGACCGCGAGTTCGCCAACCTCATCACCCCACAGGAGACTGCTGCGGTCGCGCAACGCTGTGACCTGCTGTGGTCGGGTCTGTGGTCGGGGTAGCGCGGTTCATGGTCGGGCTCATGGCCGGGTGGTGTGCATCGTCGTACGGTCGGTGTGGTGATGCGCAATCCCTGCGCGGTGGTTGGTGCGCAGCGATTGCGCAGGGTGTCTACGGGTGCCGGGTCTGGTTCCAGGGAACATGCTGGTCAGGGTTTTGGACGGGGCGCCATATGGGCGCGCAGGGGCCGTCCTGGAGCAGGTCGGTCATGGGTACTGCGAGGACGGTGACGTTGCGCAGGAAGCCGCACAGTGCCGGTTCCGAGGCGGCTGCGTGCAGGGCGCGGATGCGTGTCTCGAGGCCTATGGGGCCGGTGCCGTCCAGGACGAACAGCAGCCGGGGGAACAGCGGGTAGCGGCGCCTCCAGTCCTCCTCTAGGGGCTGTTGCCCGGCGGTCGGCCTCGGGCGTCCGGGCAGGGGCATGGGTATGTAATCGTGAAGGCGGGCGTAGGCGGTCAGTTTCGCGGCCAGGCGTTCGGGTCCCATGGTGGCCCGGTCGACTTCCACGAAGGCGCGCAGCATTGACCCTCCGTCGTCGCTGGTGCGGTAGTACAGCAGGGCGTCGGGGATAACTGCCTCGCCGCTGCCGAGATGGTGGTGGACCTCGGGGATCCAGTCCAGTGGTCGGCATTCGTCGCCGCGGCGGCGGGCATCCCGCAGGAAGGCAAGTCCGGTCTCCGTCACCGTCAGCGCATGCCCGGCCCGTAGCCGGGCCGCGGTGCGGTCCGCGATCAGCCTCGGTGGCCGTCGCTGGCGCAGCTCGGGCCACTCGGAGGCAACGTCCACGCCGTACTGTGTGGCGAACCACACCCGCGTCCGTCCGGCCTGTGGCAGCGTGACGCGGTCGATGAGCCCCTCACCGCGCAGCTTGGCCAGCCGACGCCGAGTCTGCTCGATCCGCACCCCGGGCGCGATCACCAGGTGCATCTGCTCGGTCGTCGCCATCCGGTACTGCGCCAGCACGGCCAGCGCCAGCCGGTCCCCGCCGCCGGCATCCACGTTCAGCATCGCCACTGCTGCCCTTCGAGGACGGTGCAGCACCGGGCTTGTCCGGCGCCGCGCGTACCGTCGAGGCCAGCAGTCGGCCCCGACCAGAAGACCGACCACGAAGACCCCACCAGCGTCACGATGCGATAACCCCGCCCCCGACCACGCCCGCAACCCCTCCGGCATACCCGCCGACCACCCCGCCGACAACTGTCCGCACCCATCGGGCGTCCGACGACGTATGCGCAGGTCACCACCCCTTTTTCCGTGGTCGGGGAGCCCGACATCCCCCTCTGCACCCCCACAACAGCCCCGCCCAAGAAGAATTAGGAAAAAGGGAGGGCGGGCGTGGTGTGGTGTGGCGGAGCGGTCGGGGGATTGGGCGGTGGTCAAGGGGTGCTGCGCGTCGGCGGGGCCTCCGCGCTCAGCGGCTGACTAGTCGGCGCGCCAGGAGGACAGGGCGCCATCCGGACCCAGTGGCCCGGGCAAACGTCAAGGCGAGGACTGTGCCGGGCCGGGCGCGGGCCTCGGTCACGGCGCGCTGCCAGCTGCACGTGCAACGCGGCGGGAATGTCGGCGGCGCTTGAAATGTGAGCCGTTCCCGGCGGGTGAAAAATACCCGCACCCGACAGCCTCCGCCGGAACGGCCACAGAGAACGGACCAGCGGGGAGTGCTGATGCGCTTCCGCCTGGAACTCAGCCGCTTCGCTGCTGCCCGTACCCGGGCCACGAGCAGATTCGCACCGTGACGGCCGGTCCAGTACCGCTGTGGCACCCTGCCCCGGCCAAGTGGCCGGTGCCCCGGCCCACGGCAATCGATCATTACTGGGGGTAGGTGATGTACGGCCCCACATCGTACGCCGTCGGTACGGGGTGCGATCCGTTCGAGGCACCGGCATGGACCTTTCGGTTCGTCGTCATGCGGACATCGCGCCACGGTCTCGAATGCGAAGTCGGCCAGACAGTTCCGTAGTGGCGCCTTCGGCAGTGACAGGACGACTGGTGCAAGGCCAGTCATCGACGGCCTGAGTTCGCATGCACTGGTACTCTGGGCGCACCCCCTGCGGCTTACGGCTCCGTATGGGCCCGTGGGTGTCGGTGAACTTCGAAAGCTGACCCGGTGCTCGACTCCGAAGATGGACCCCCGGTCGGTCAGTTGATGTTGTTCATTCCCCTGCGTTGGCGGGT
>NZ_JBVIYZ010000016.1:0-132144 GCF_055592085.1 Streptomyces sp. NPDC041135 | reverse complement strand
TGGCCAGGCCGGTGCGGCGCCCCGAGGAACTCGCCGAGGTGGACGGCCTCGTGCTGCCCGGCGGCGAGTCCACCACCATCTCCAAGCTGGCCGTCCTGTTCGGGGTCATGGAACCCCTGCGCGCACGCGTGCGTGCCGGGATGCCGGTGTACGGCACCTGCGCCGGCATGATCATGCTGGCCGACAAGATCCTCGACCCGCGCTCGGGCCAGGAGACGGTCGGCGGCATCGACATGATCGTGCGCCGCAACGCCTTCGGACGGCAGAACGAGTCCTTCGAGGCGGCGGTGGCCGTCGAGGGCGTCCCCGGCGCCCCCGTGGAGGGCGTCTTCATCCGCGCCCCCTGGGTGGAGTCCGTGGGCGCGGGCGCCGAGGTGCTCGCCGAGCACGACGGCCACATCGTCGCCGTCCGCCAGGGCAACGCCCTGGCCACGTCGTTCCACCCGGAGCTGACCGGCGACCACCGCGTGCACTCGCTCTTCGTCGACATGGTGCGCGCGAACCGGGAGCCGGAGTCCTTGTAGGATCTCCGGGGGTCCCCGAGCCCTCAAGGCCCGGGGAGGTTCGTACAGGATGGGTTACGCGAAGGAGACAGGCAGATGTCCGGCCACTCTAAATGGGCCACGACGAAGCACAAGAAGGCCGTGATCGACGCCAAGCGCGGCAAGCTCTTCGCGAAGCTGATCAAGAACATCGAGGTCGCGGCGCGGACCGGTGGCGCCGATCCCGAGGGCAACCCGACGCTGTACGACGCCATCCAGAAGGCGAAGAAGTCGTCGGTCCCGAACAAGAACATCGACTCCGCGGTCAAGCGCGGCGCGGGCCTGGAGGCCGGCGGCGCCGACTACGAGACGATCATGTACGAGGGCTACGGCCCCAACGGTGTCGCGGTGCTCATCGAGTGCCTCACCGACAACCGCAACCGCGCCGCCTCCGAGGTCCGCGTCGCCATGACCCGCAACGGCGGCTCCATGGCCGACCCGGGGTCGGTGTCGTACCTGTTCAACCGCAAGGGCGTCGTCATCGTCCCCAAGGGCGAGCTGTCCGAGGACGACGTTCTCGGTGCCGTGCTGGACGCGGGCGCCGAGGAGGTCAACGACCTCGGTGACACCTTCGAGGTCATCAGCGAGGCCACCGACCTGGTCGCGGTCCGCACCGCCCTCCAGGACGCCGGCATCGACTACGACTCCGCCGACGCCAACTTCGTCCCGACCATGCAGGTCGAGCTGGACGAGGAGGGCGCCAGGAAGATCTTCAAGCTGATC
The DNA here is from genome assembly GCF_055592085.1 of Streptomyces sp. NPDC041135. Taxonomy (NCBI): domain Bacteria; kingdom Bacillati; phylum Actinomycetota; class Actinomycetes; order Kitasatosporales; family Streptomycetaceae; genus Streptomyces; species Streptomyces sp. NPDC041135. The sequence continues at coordinate 130,879 of NZ_JBVIYZ010000016.1, read as the reverse complement.
GACGCGCTCGAGGACAGCGACGACGTGCAGAACGTCTTCGCCAACTTCGACGTCAGCGACGAGGTCATGGAGAAGGTCGACGCGTGACCCGGCCGGCCCCCCGCGCGTGACGCGGCCGCGGGCCGAGCGGTTTCCGGCGGGCCGGTGGGACACGTCCCACCGGCCCGCCGCCGTTGTCAGTGGCGGCGGCTAGCCTGGCGGCACCGTGGATCACCGTCCACGGACCGCGACGGAAGGGGAGGGCGCGTGCGCGTACTGGGGGTGGACCCCGGGCTGACCCGGTGCGGCGTGGGCGTCGTCGAGGGAGTGCCGGGGCGGCCGCTCACCATGATCGGCGTCGGGGTGGTGCGGACGCCCGCCGACGCCGAGCTGGGCCGGCGCCTGGTCGCCGTCGAGCAGGGCATCGAGCAGTGGCTGGACGAACACCGCCCCGAGTACGTCGCCGTGGAGCGCGTGTTCAGCCAGCACAACGTCCGTACGGTGATGGGCACCGCCCAGGCCAGTGCCGTCGCGATGCTCTGCGCCGCCCGCCGCGGCATCCCCGTGGCCCTGCACACCCCGAGCGAGGTCAAGGCCGCCGTCACCGGCAGCGGACGCGCCGACAAGGCCCAGGTCGGAGCCATGGTCACCCGCCTGCTCCGGCTCGCCGCCCCGCCCAGGCCCGCCGACGCCGCCGACGCCCTCGCGCTCGCCATCTGCCACATCTGGCGCGCCCCCGCCCAGAACCGGCTCCAGCAGGCCGTCGCCCTGCACACCGCCACAGCACCGATGACTCCGAAAGGCCGTACGGCATGATCGCGTTCGTCAGCGGCCCGGTCGCCGCCCTCGCCCCGGACTCCGCGGTCGTCGAGGTGGGCGGGATCGGCATCGCCGTCCAGTGCGCCCCCGGCACCCTCTCCGCGCTCCGGGTCGGCCGGCCCGCCCGGCTCGCCACCTCCCTGGTGGTCCGCGAGGACTCGCTGACCCTGTACGGCTTCGCCGACGACGACGAACGCCAGAGCTTCGAACTGCTGCAGACCGCGAGCGGCGTCGGACCGCGCCTCGCCCAGGCCATGCTGGCCGTGCACAGCCCCGACGCGCTGCGCCGGGCGGTCGCCACCGGTGACGAGAAGGCCCTCACCGCCGTCCCCGGCATCGGCAAGAAGGGCGCCCAGAAGCTCCTGATCGAGCTGAAGGACCGCCTCGGCGAGCCGGCCGGCGCCCCCGCCGTCGGCACGGCGGTCACCCAGGGCTGGCGCGACCAGCTGCACGCGGCCCTCGTCGGCCTGGGCTACGCCACCCGCGAGGCCGACGAGGCCGTGACCGCCGTCGCCCCGCAGGCGGAGGCGGCCGAGGGCGCCCCGCAGGTGGGTCAGCTGCTCAAGGCGGCCCTGCAGACCCTCAACCGCGCCCGCTGACCGCCCCCATCCCCCCGAGGCACACCACATGAACTGGGACGACACGACCGACACCCCCGCCGAGGAGCGGCCCGTCGGCCCCGCCGCCGACCGGCTGGTGGACTCGGTCGCCGACCGTGAGGACCAGGCCGTCGAGGCCGCCCTGCGCCCCAAGGACCTGGATGAGTTCATCGGCCAGGAGAAGGTCCGCGAACAGCTCGACCTCGTCCTGCGCGCCGCACGCGCCCGCGGGGCGACCGCCGACCACGTGCTGCTCTCCGGCGCCCCCGGACTCGGCAAGACCACCCTGTCGATGATCATCGCCGCCGAGATGGGCGCCCCCATCCGGATCACCTCAGGACCCGCGATCCAGCACGCCGGCGACCTCGCCGCGATCCTGTCCTCGCTCCAGGAGGGCGAGGTCCTCTTCCTCGACGAGATCCACCGCATGTCGCGGCCCGCCGAGGAGATGCTCTACATGGCGATGGAGGACTTCCGCGTCGACGTCATCGTCGGCAAGGGCCCCGGCGCCACCGCCATCCCGCTGGAGCTGCCGCCCTTCACCCTGGTCGGCGCCACCACGCGCGCGGGCCTGCTGCCGCCCCCGCTGCGCGACCGCTTCGGCTTCACCGCCCACATGGAGTTCTACGAACCGGCCGAGCTGGAGCGCGTCGTGCACCGCTCCGCGCAGCTGCTCGACGTCGAGATCGACCCGGCCGGCGCCGCCGAGATCGCCGGCCGCTCCCGCGGCACGCCCCGCATCGCCAACCGCCTGCTGCGCCGGGTCCGGGACTACGCGCAGGTCAAGGCCGACGGACGCGTCACCGAGGACATCGCGGCGGCCGCCCTCGCCGTCTACGAGGTCGACGAACGCGGACTCGACCGCCTCGACCGCGCCGTCCTCCAGGCCCTGCTGAAGCTGTTCGGCGGCGGCCCCGTGGGCCTGTCGACGTTGGCCGTCGCCGTGGGGGAGGAGCGCGAGACCGTCGAAGAGGTCGCCGAACCCTTCCTGGTGCGCGAGGGCCTCCTGGCCCGCACCCCGCGCGGCCGGGTCGCGACGCCCGCCGCGTGGGCCCACCTCGGCCTGCCCCAGCCCCGCTCCACCACCGGGGGAAACGGACAACAGGACCTGTTCGGGGCGTGACGGCGAGGGCATTGGCGGGGGCAGGAACCCGGGTGCCATGCTGAGCGTTGTTCCATGTACGCGGACTCGCTTAGACTCCGCCGATGCCGCCCTTGCCGGGCGGCGCCGACCACACCCCCATCACATAGGCCGCTCACCGCCGCGGTCGCGCGAAGGAAACCCCGTTACGTGAATACCTTGACCCTCCTCCCCATCATCGGGCTCATCGCGGTCATGTTCCTGATGACGCGCTCGGCCAAGAAGAAGCAGCAGCAGGCTTCCGAGATGCGCAATCAGATGCAGCCCGGCTCGGGCGTCCGCACGATCGGGGGGATGTACGCGACGGTCAAGGAGGTCAACGAGGACACGGTCCTGCTGGACGCCGCCCCGGGTGTCGACCTCCTCTTCGCGAAGAACGCGATCGGCGCCGTCCTCACCGACGACGAGTACAACCGCATCGTCCACGGCATCGAGCACGACCTGAAGTCCGACGCCGACGTCGTCCCGGACGACGCCTCCTCGCTCACCGAGACCGACGAGCCGGCCGCCGACGCTGCCGCCGCTCCCGCCGACCCGGCCGTCGACCTCGGTAAGAAGGACGCCGCCGAGCGCGGCGCGGACGCCGTCCAGGCGGCCGAGGACAAGGCCGACGCCGCCGAGGCCGCCCAGGCGAAGGCCGACGAAGAGCCGAAGAAGCCCGGCGGCGACCCCGACGCGAAGTAGTCACGTCCCGGGGAGCGAGGCGCGCGAGGCTCCTGCCCCGCCCACCCCGGGCGCGTCTGTTTCCCGCACGGGGTCCCGACACCATGTCATGGCCGACCGCGCAGACCAGGCGCGGGGCGGCCCGAGAGGGAGTACGAGAAGGTGGCAGCACCTAAGAAGGGCCGGAGCGCGAGTGCCCAGAGCAAGCCGGGGCGCTCGCTGGCCCTCATCCTGATCGCCATCGTGGCGCTCACCGGAGGCATGTTCGCCGCCGGGCACACCAAGCCGCGTCTGGGCATCGACCTGGCCGGCGGGACGAGCATCACGCTCAAGGCGAAGGCCGACCAGGGCTCCGCGATCAACAAGGCCAACATGGACACCGCGGTCGACATCATGAACCGCCGGGTCAACGGCCTGGGCGTCTCCGAGGCGGAGGTGCAGACCCAGGGGACCGACAACATCATCGTCAACATCCCCAAGGGCACCAACTCCAAGGAGGCCCAGCAGCAGGTCGGCACCACCGCCAAGCTGTACTTCCGCCCGGTCCTGGCCCAGGAGGCCAGCGTCCCGGCCGGCGCGTCGAGCCCGTCGCCGAGCGCCTCCTCCACCGGAGGCGCCTCGCCGACCCCGTCGGGCAGCGCCTCCTCCGACGAGAAGGCGTCCTCGTCCTCCACCGCGTCCCCGTCGGCCTCCGCCACCTCGCAGGGCCGCGCGCTCACCGACGCGCTGAAGGCCGACGCGTCGCCCTCGGCGTCCGCGACCTCCTCGCCCTCGGCGTCGGCGTCCGCGTCCGGGGCCCCTTCGGCCACCCCCTCGGCCTCCGCCGACCCGGCGACGGCCAAGCTCCAGGCGCAGTACGCCGCCCTGGACTGCTCCAAGCCCGCCGTCCGCGCCACCGCCGGAAAGAACGCCAAGCCCAGTGAGCCCACCGTGGCCTGCGGCCAGAGCGACAAGGTCTGGTACAAGTACGTGCTCGGCCCGGCCGGCGTGGACGGCACCGAGGTGAAGAAGGCGCGGGCCGTCTTCGACACGCAGGGCGCCGCCGGCTGGCAGGTCCAGATGACCTTCACCGACAAGGGTGCCGACAAGTTCGCCGACGTCACCGGCAAGCTGGCCAAGAACCAGTCGCCGCAGAACGAGTTCGGCATCGTCCTGGACGGCGAGGTCGTCTCCAGCCCCTTCGTGCAGAACGCCATCACCGGTGGCCAGGCGGAGATCTCCGGCAGCTTCACCCAGAGCGAGGCGCAGAACCTCGCCAACATGCTGTCGTACGGCGCGCTGCCGCTGACCTTCCAGGAGGAGAGCGTCACCACCGTCACCGCCGCCCTCGGCGGTGACCAGCTGCACGCCGGTCTGCTCGCCGGTGCCATCGGCCTCGCGCTGGTCGTGATCTACCTGGTGGTCTACTACCGCGGCCTCTCGCTCGTCGCGATGGCCTCCCTGGTGGTCTCCGCGGTGCTCACCTACGTGATCATGGCGCTGCTCGGCCCGGCCATCGGCTTCGCGCTGAACCTGCCCGCGGTCTGCGGTGCCATCGTGGCCATCGGTATCACCGCGGACTCGTTCATCGTGTACTTCGAACGCATCCGGGACGAGATCCGCGAGGGCCGCACCCTGCGCCCCGCCGTGGAGCGTGCCTGGCCGCGCGCCCGGCGCACCATCCTGGTCTCCGACTTCGTGTCGTTCCTCGCCGCCGCGGTGCTGTTCATCGTCACCGTCGGCAAGGTCCAGGGCTTCGCGTTCACGCTCGGTCTGACCACCGTGCTCGACGTGGTCGTGGTCTTCTTCTTCACCAAGCCGCTGATGACCCTGCTGGCCCGCCGCAGGTTCTTCGCCGACGGCCACAAGTGGTCCGGCCTCGACCCGAAGGGCCTGGGTGCCAAGCCGCCCCTGCGCCGCACCCGCCGTCCCGCCGGTCCGGCCGGCCCCGTCGAGACGAAGGAGGCGTGAGCCATGTCGAAACTCGGTAACATCGGCGCCCGGCTGCACCGTGGCGAGATCAGCTACGACTTCGTCGGCCACCGCAAGATCTGGTACGGCGTCTCCATCCTGATCACCATCACGGCCATCCTCGGCCTGGCGGTGCGCGGCCTGAACATGGGCATCGAGTTCCAGGGCGGCGCGGTCTTCACCACGCCGAAGGGCATGAGCACCTCCGTCGCCGCGGCGGAGGACTTCGCCCGGGAGGCCTCCGGCCACGAGGCGATCGTCCAGAAGCTCGGCAACGGCAGCATGCGCATCCAGATCGCCGGCATCGAGACCGACAAGTCCGACCAGATCAAGCAGACGCTGGCCAAGGACCTGAATCTCGACCCGGAGAAGCTCGCGGCCGACCTGGTCGGACCGAGCTGGGGAGAGCAGATCGCCAACAAGGCCTGGGAGGGCCTGGCGATCTTCATGGTGCTCGTCGTGATCTACCTGGCGATCGCCTTCGAGTGGCGCATGGCGGTCGCGGCCCTGGTCGCGCTGATCCACGACATCACCATCACGACCGGTATCTACGCCCTGGTCGGTTTCGAGGTCACGCCCGGTACGGTCATCGGTCTGCTGACCATCCTCGGTTACTCGCTCTACGACACGGTCGTCGTCTTCGACAGCCTCAAGGAGCAGACCAGGGACATCACCAGGCAGACCCGCTGGACGTACTCCGACATCGCCAACCGCTCGATCAACGGCACCCTGGTCCGCTCCATCAACACCACGGTGGTCGCGCTGCTGCCGGTGGCGGGCCTGCTGTTCATCGGCGGCGGCTTCCTCGGCGCGGGCACGCTCAACGACATCTCGCTGTCGCTGTTCGTCGGCCTCGCGGCCGGTGCGTACTCGTCGATCTTCATCGCCACGCCGCTCGTCGCCGACCTCAAGGAGCGCGAGCCGCAGATGAAGGCCCTGCGCAGGCGGGTCATGGCCAAGCGGGCGCAGACCTCCGCCGAGGAGTCGCCGGCCGTGTCCCGGTCCGCCGCCGACGACGAGGCCGACGGCGAGGACGCCGCGCCCGCCGTGGTCGGGCCGCGCAACCAGCCCGCGTCCCGCGTCCGGGGCCGCGGCCGGCCCTCGGGGAAGCGCCGATGACCGGCGTCCAGGAGTTGCTGCTCTCCCGGATCCGGGACGTCGCCGACTACCCGGAGCCGGGAGTGATGTTCAAGGACATCACCCCGCTGCTGGCGGACCCGGCGGCCTTCACGGCCCTCACCGACGCGCTCACCGAGATCGCCGAGCGCACCGGCGCCACCCGGATCGTCGGCCTGGAGGCCCGGGGCTTCATCCTCGGCGCCCCGGTCGCGGTCCGGGCCGGGCTCGGCTTCATCCCCGTCCGCAAGGCGGGCAAGCTGCCCGGGGCCACCCTGCGCCAGGGCTACGACCTGGAGTACGGCTCGGCGGAGATCGAGGTGCACGCGGAGGACGTGGCGTCCGGCGACCGTATCCTGATCGTCGACGACGTCCTCGCCACCGGCGGCACCGCCGAGGCCGCGATCCAGCTGATCCGGCGCGCGGGCGCGCAGGTCGCCGGGGTCGCGGTCCTGATGGAGCTGGGCTTCCTGGACGGCCGCGCCCGTCTGGAGGCCGCGCTGGAGGGCGCGCCGCTGGAGGCGCTCCTGCTGGTCTGAGCGCGAGGCCGCCCCGGATTCCCCGGGGCGGCCTCCGCCCGTTTCCGGCCGCGGTGCCCCCGGGCGCATCATGGGGGTGTACGCCCCGCTGCACGGCCCCGACGCCTCCCGGAGTCCGGCGGCCGGTCCGCGGGTCCGCCTGGAGGCGATGCCGAAGCCCAGGATCGCTACCATGGGGTCTCCGGAGCCTGACCGGGGGACCCGGATCGTGCACGAGGAGTCCTCTTGCCAGACGAGGCCCAGCCACTGACCGCCGCCAAGCCCGAGCCCGGCTCGACGCCCGCGGCCAAACCCGCGCCGCGCGCACCCCACGCGACGAACGACCGCGGGCCGGTGGAGCACGCCCAGTCCGCGCCCGTGGACAAGTCGGCCGACCAGTCGCGCCCCAAGCCCGCCCCGGCCGAGCGCCCCGCGCAGACCCCGGCGCAGCCCCCCGTCGTGCGCCCCGCGGCCGCCCCCGCCGCCCGCACCGGCTCCTCCAACCGCGTGCGCGCCCGCCTCGCCCGCCTCGGCGTCCAGCGCGCCAACCCCTACAACCCGGTCCTGGAGCCGCTGCTGCGGATAGTGCGCAGCAACGACCCCAAGACCGAGAACGCGACCCTGCGCCAGATCGAGCGCGCCTACCAGGTCGCCGAGCGCTGGCACCGCGGGCAGAAGCGCAAGAGCGGCGACCCGTACATCACGCATCCGCTGGCCGTCACCACCATCCTCGCCGAGCTGGGCATGGACCCGGCCACCCTGATGGCCGGGCTGCTGCACGACACCGTCGAGGACACCGAGTACGGCCTGGACCAGCTGCGCCGCGACTTCGGCGACACCGTCGCCCTGCTGGTCGACGGCGTCACCAAGCTGGACAAGGTCAAGTTCGGCGAGGCCGCGCAGGCCGAGACCGTGCGCAAGATGGTCGTCGCCATGGCCAAGGACCCGCGCGTCCTGGTCATCAAGCTCGCCGACCGCCTGCACAACATGCGCACCATGCGCTACCTCAAGCGCGAGAAGCAGGAGAAGAAGGCGCGCGAGACGCTGGAGATCTACGCGCCGCTCGCCCACCGCCTCGGCATGAACACCATCAAGTGGGAGCTGGAGGACCTCGCGTTCGCGATCCTCTACCCCAAGATGTACGACGAGATCGTGCGGCTCGTCGCCGAGCGGGCGCCCAAGCGCGACGAGTACCTGGCCATAGTGACCGACGAGGTCCAGACCGACCTGCGCGCCGCTCGCATCAAGGCGACCGTCACCGGCCGCCCGAAGCACTACTACAGCGTCTACCAGAAGATGATCGTCCGCGGCCGCGACTTCGCGGAGATCTACGACCTGGTGGGCATCCGCGTGCTCGTGGACACGGTCCGCGACTGCTACGCCGCCCTCGGCACCGTGCACGCGCGATGGAACCCGGTCCCCGGCCGGTTCAAGGACTACATCGCGATGCCCAAGTTCAACATGTACCAGTCGCTGCACACGACGGTCATCGGACCCAACGGCAAGCCCGTCGAGCTGCAGATCCGCACGTTCGACATGCACCGCCGCGCCGAGTACGGCATCGCCGCGCACTGGAAGTACAAGCAGGAGGCGGTGGCCGGCGCCTCCAAGGTCCGCACCGACGTACCGAAGGCCGGCAAGAAGGACGACCACCTCAACGACATGGCGTGGCTGCGCCAGCTGCTGGACTGGCAGAAGGAGACCGAGGACCCCAGCGAGTTCCTGGAGTCCCTGCGCTTCGACCTCTCCCGCAACGAGGTCTTCGTCTTCACGCCCAAGGGCGACGTCATAGCGCTCCCGGCGGGTTCCACCCCGGTGGACTTCGCGTTCGCCGTCCACACCGAGGTCGGCTACCGCACCATAGGAGCACGGGTCAACGGCCGCCTGGTGCCGCTGGAGTCCACCCTGGACAACGGCGACCTGGTGGAGGTCTTCACCTCCAAGGCGCCCGGCGCCGGCCCCTCCCGGGACTGGCTGGGCTTCGTCAAGTCACCGCGGGCGCGCAACAAGATCAGGGCCTGGTTCTCCAAGGAGCGCCGCGACGAGGCGATCGAGCACGGCAAGGACGCCATCGTCCGGGCCATGCGCAAGCAGAACCTGCCGATCCAGCGCATCCTCACCGGCGACTCGCTCGTCACCCTCGCCCACGAGATGCGCTACCCCGACATCTCCGCGCTGTACGCCGCGATAGGCGAGGGGCACGTCTCCGCGCAGAACGTCGTGCAGAAGCTGGTGCAGGCGCTCGGCGGCGAGGAGGCGGCCACCGAGGAGATCGACGAGAGCGTGCCGCCGTCGCGCGGCCGCGGCCGCAAGCGCCGCTCCAGCGCCGACCCCGGCGTGGTCGTCAAGGGCGTCGACGACGTGTGGGTCAAACTGGCCCGCTGCTGCACGCCCGTGCCCGGCGACCCGATCATCGGGTTCGTCACCCGGGGCAGCGGCGTGTCGGTGCACCGCAGCGACTGCGTCAACGTGGACTCGCTGTCCCGCGAGCCGGAGCGCATCCTCGACGTCGAGTGGGCGCCCACCCAGTCCTCGGTATTCCTCGTCGCCATCCAGGTCGAGGCGCTGGACCGCTCCCGGCTGCTGTCGGACGTCACCCGGGTCCTGTCCGACCAGCACGTCAACATCCTCTCGGCGGCCGTCCAGACGTCCCGGGACCGGGTGGCCACCTCCCGCTTCACCTTCGAGATGGGCGACCCCAAGCACCTCGGCCACGTCCTGAAGGCGGTACGGGGCGTGGAGGGCGTCTACGACGTCTACCGCGTCACCTCGGCGCGCAGCAGGTCGTAGCGCGCGGCACCGAGACACGCGAGAGGGCCCCGTACGGCGCGTACGGGGCCCTTCGCGTGTCGGACGGAGAACTAGCCGCCGAACTCCTGGAGGCCCTTCAGAGCCTGGTCCAGGAGTGCCTGACGGCCCTCCAGCTCCCGCTCGAGCTTGTCGGCCCGGGACGTGTTGCCCTGGGCGCGGGCCTGCTCGATCTGGCCCCGCAGCTTGTCCACGGCCGCCTGGAGCTGACCGGTCAGACCCTCGGCACGCGCGCGTGCCTCCGGGTTCGTCCGGCGCCACTCCGTCTCCTCGGCCTCCTGGATGGCCCGGTCGACCGCGTGCATCCGGCCCTCGACCTTCGGACGCGCGTCGCGCGGCACGTGCCCGATGGCCTCCCAGCGCTCGTTGATCGAGCGGAAGGCGGCCCGGGCCGCCTTCAGGTCGGTGATCGGCAGGAGCTTCTCGGCCTCCTCGGCCAGCTCCTCCTTCAGCTTGAGGTTCTCCGACTGCTCCGCGTCCCGCTCGGCGAAGACCGAGCTGCGGGCGGCGAAGAACACGTCCTGGGCGCCGCGGAAGCGGTTCCACAGGTCGTCCTCGTGCTCGCGCTGGGCCCGGCCCGCGGCCTTCCACTCCGCCATCAGCTCGCGGTAGCGGGCCGCCGTGGGACCCCAGTCCGTCGAACCGGACAGCGACTCGGCCTCGGCGACCAGCCGCTCCTTGATCTTGCGGGCGTCCTCGCGCTGCGCGTCGAGCTGCGCGAAGTGCCCCTTGCGGCGCTTGGAGAACGCCGACCGGGCGTGCGAGAACCGGTGCCACAGCTCGTCGTCGGACTTGCGGTCCAGCCGCGGCAGACCCTTCCAGGTGTCCACCAGCGCCCGCAGCCGCTCACCGGCGGCCCGCCACTGGTCGGACCGGGCCAGCTCCTCCGCCTCCGCGACCAGCGCCTCCTTGGCGTGCCGGGCCTCGTCGGACTGCTTGGCCCGCTGCGCCTTGCGCTCCTCGCGGCGCGCCTCGACCGTCTCCACGAGCTTGTCCAGCCGGCCCCGCAGCGCTTCCAGGTCACCGACCGCGTGGTGCGCGTCGACCTGCTCGCGCAGGTGGCCGATGGCGGCCTGGGCGTCCTTCGCCGACAGGTCGGTGGTCCGCACACGCTTCTCGAGGAGGCCGATCTCGACCACCAGTCCCTCGTACTTGCGCTCGAAGTAGGCCAGCGCCTCCTCAGGGGAGCCGGCCTGCCAGGAACCGACGACCTGCTCGCCGTCGGCCGTACGCACGTACACGGTCCCCGTCTCGTCGACGCGGCCCCACGGGTCGCTGCTCACAGCGCCTCCTCCACATGATGCCGGCGGGGGTCTCAGCGCCCCCGGCATCGTCCACAGTTTCGTCACGGCCAACATAGGCGACCAGCGGGTTGCCTGTCCGCATCCAGCGCGACCGAAATTGGCCGCCCGGCGCGCCCCGCTCGCCGCGTCAGGACTTGGTGACCGTCGCCTTGTTGATCACCACCGTCGCGTTCGGTGCCCCGTCGCCCTGCCCGGTGCTCTCGCCCGCGGCGGCGATCTTCTTCAGCACCTTCATGCCCGCCGCGTCGACGGTGCCGAACGGCGTGTAGCTCGGCGGCAGCTGGCTGTCCTGGTAGACGAGGAAGAACTGGCTGCCGCCGGTGTGCTTCTGGCCGGTGTTGGCCATGGCCACCGTACCCGCCGGATACGTGTTGCTCTTGAGGCTTTTGTCCTTCAGGTTCTCGTCCGGGATGGTGTAACCCGGACCGCCGCTGCCGGTGCCCGTCGGGTCGCCGCACTGGAGCACGTAGATGCCGTTGGTGGTGAGGCGGTGGCACTTGGTGTGGTCGAAGTAGCCCTTGCCCGCGAGGAAGTCGAACGAGTTCACCGTGTGCGGGGCCGCCGACGCCTTCAGCGCGATGCCGATGTCACCGCACGTCGTCGCCAGCTTCATCGTGTACGCCGCCGACGTGTCGATCGTCGTCGCCGGCTCCTTCTTCCAGCTCAGCTTCTTCACCGAGCCCGCCGCGGCCTTCTCGCAGGGGTCCGGCGCCTTGCTGGTGGGCGGGGCGCTGGGCGTGGGGCTCGCGGCCGCGGCGGCCTTGTCGTCGTCGTTGCCCTTCAGCACCCCGGTCGTGTACAGCACGACGCTGCCGATCACGACCACGCCGAGGACCGACGCGATGACCGCGTTGCGCATCCGCGCCTTGCGCCGCAGGTCCGTGCGCCGCTGCTGCTGCCGCAAGAACTTCTCCCGGGCGAGCTGACGCCGCCGCTGCTCCTGGCTGACCACCGGGTTCTCTCCTCATGCGTGTCGTGTGCCGACCGGTACGCGTGCGTCCTGTGAGCCGAGCGCTGCGTGTAGCCCCGTACCGTATATGGGTTCGCTGAGGAAACGGCAGCGCCGGTAGGCTCTGACCGCGGCGGAAGCCGCCTGCGAGACGCCACATTCGACACAACGAAGGACGATCGTGCTCATTGCCGGGTTCCCCGCCGGGGCCTGGGGGACGAACTGTTATCTCGTCGCCCCCGCCGCCGGTGAGGAGTGCGTGATCATCGACCCCGGCCACCAGGCCGCCCCAGGCGTCGAGGAAGCGCTGAGGAAGCATCGGCTCAAGCCCGTCGCCGTCGTCCTGACCCACGGCCACATCGACCACGTGGCCTCGGTCGTCCCGGTGTGCGGCGCGCACGACGTGCCCGCCTGGATCCACCCCGCGGACCGGTACATGATGAGCGACCCCGAGAAGGCGATCGGCCGGTCCATCGGCATGCCGCTGATGGGCGAGCTGACCGTGGGGGAGCCGGACGACGTCAGGGAGCTGAGCGACGGCGCGGCCCTCGCCCTCGCGGGCCTGGAGTTCTCCGTCGCCCACGCACCGGGCCATACCAAGGGGTCGGTGACCTTCCGGATGCCCGAGAGCGCCGACGTGCCGTCGGTGTTCTTCTCCGGGGATCTGCTGTTCGCCGGCTCCGTCGGACGCACCGACCTGCCCGGCGGCGACATGGCCGAGATGCTCGGCTCGCTGGCCCGGGTGTGCCTGCCGCTCGAGGACTCGACCGTGGTGCTGTCCGGCCACGGCCCCCAGACGACCATCGGCCAGGAGCGCGCCACCAACCCCTATCTGCGGCAGGTGGCGGCCGGCCAGGGAGCGTCCCCCGCTCCCCGACGAGGAATGTGACGAGAGACCTTCCGTGAGCACCTTCAAGGCCCCCAAGGGCACCTACGACCTGCTCCCTCCCGACTCCGCGGTCTACCTGGCGGTGCGCGAGGCCATCGCCGCGCCGCTGCGGGCCTCCGGCTACGGCTACATCGAGACGCCCGGCTTCGAGAACGTCGAGCTGTTCGCGCGCGGGGTCGGTGAGTCCACCGACATCGTGACCAAGGAGATGTACGTCTTCGAGACCAAGGGCGGCGACCGGCTCGCCCTGCGCCCGGAGACCACCGCCCCGGTCCTGCGGGCGGTGCTGGAGGCCAATCTGCACAAGAGCGGCAACCTGCCGGTGAAGGTCTGGTACTCCGGCTCCCAGTACCGCTACGAGCGCCCCCAGAAGGGCCGCTACCGGCACTTCTCCCAGGTGGGTGCCGAGGCGATCGGCACGGAGGACCCCGCGCTGGACGCCGAGCTGATCATCCTGGCCGACCAGGCGTACCGCTCGCTCGGGCTCAGCGACTTCCGCATCCTGCTGAACTCGCTCGGCGACAGGGAGTGCCGGCCGGTCTACCGCGCCGCGCTCCAGGACTTCCTGCGCGGCCTGGACCTCGACGAGGAGACGCTGCGCCGCGCGGACATCAACCCCCTGCGCGTCCTGGACGACAAGCGCGCGGACGTGCAGAAGCAGCTGACGGACGCGCCGCTGCTGCGCGACTACCTCTGCGACGCCTGCAAGGCCTACCACGAGGAGGTCCGCGAGCTGATCACGGCGGCGGGCGTGACCTTCGAGGACGACCCGAAGCTGGTGCGCGGCCTGGACTACTACACCCGGACCACGTTCGAGTTCGTGCACGACGGTCTGGGCTCGCAGTCCGCGGTGGGCGGCGGCGGCCGCTACGACGGGCTGTCGGAGATGATCGGCGGGCCCGCCCTGCCGTCCGTCGGCTGGGCCCTCGGCGTCGACCGCACGGTGCTCGCCCTGGAGGCGGAGGGCGTGGAGCTGACCCTGCCCTCCACCACCAGCGTCTTCGCCGTCCCGCTCGGCGAGGAGGCCCGGCGGCTGCTGTTCGCCAAGGTCACCGAGTTGCGCAAGGTCGGCATCGCGGCCGACTTCGCCTACGGCGGCAAGGGGCTGAAGGCGGCCATGAAGGCGGCCAACCGCTCCGGCGCCCGCTACGCCCTGGTGCTCGGGGAGCGCGACCTCGCCGAGGGCGTCGTCCAGCTCAAGGACATGGAGTCCGGCGAGCAGACGGCGATCGGCGTCAACGAGATCGTGGCGGAGCTGGAGTCGCGGCTCGGCTAGCCCGAGGCGGCACGAGCGTGCGGCGGGCGCCGCGGACCCCACCGGGTGCGCGGCGCCTTCGCGTGCCGCCGTCCCGCGGCCCCGGCCGGGCGGCGAGCGGGTGCGTCAATCCGGCGGGCGCCGGTTCCTCCCCGTTCGGGTGTGCCGTCATGCTCCCGATCGGCGGCCGGAACCGAACGCCCGGGGCCGTCGGTGCGTACGTCCTTATGCGCAGCGAACGGTGGACCCGCGCGCGTGTGCGGCACAATGACCGTGCCCGAAGATGGTCCGACTCTCTCCAGTGACGGAATCGGCGTGATGAGCAAGACGACAGTCAAGGACGTCTCCGCGGAGCCCGGGCCCGGGCGTGCCGCCGACGCACCCCACGGCGTGGGCGGCAGCCGCGCCTTCGCCCTGCTGCTGGTGATCACCGGCGCGGCCGGTCTGCTGGCCGCCTGGGTCATCACGATCGACAAGTTCAAGCTCCTCGAGGCCAAGGTCGCCGGCACGACGTTCACCCCCGGGTGCAGCCTCAACCCGGTGGTCTCCTGCGGCAGCGTCATGGAGAGCAAGCAGGCCGCGGCCTTCGGCTTCCCCAACCCGATGCTCGGCCTGGTCTGCTACGGCATCGTCGTCTGCGTCGGCGTCAGCCTGCTGGCCCGCGCCCGCTTCCCGCGCTGGTACTGGCTGACCTTCAACGCCGGCACCCTCTTCGGTGTCGGGTTCTGCACCTGGCTGCAGTTCCAGTCGCTGTACCGGATCGGCGCCCTGTGCCTGTGGTGCAGCCTCGCCTGGGTCGCGACGATCACCATGTTCTGGTACGTCACCTCGTTCAACGTCCGCAACGCCCTGCTGCCGGCCCCCCGCTGGCTGAAGGGCTTCTTCGGCGAGTTCACCTGGGTGCTGCCGGTGCTGCACATCGGCATCATCGGCGTCATGATCATGACGCGCTGGTGGGACTTCTGGACCAGCTGACCGGACCGGCTGACCGGCCCGGCCGCGAGGCCCCCGGCCGGGAGCGCCCGCCCCGTTGTCGGTGCCGTGTTCTAGGGTTTCAGGGTGGAGCCCGACCTGTTCACCGCCGCAGCAGAAGAACGCCAGGAGAAGGACCCGTCCGCCAGCCCCCTGGCGGTCCGGATGCGCCCGCGCACCCTCGACGAGGTGGTGGGCCAGCAGCACCTGCTCAAGCCCGGCTCACCCCTGCGCCGGCTGGTCGGCGAGGGCTCCGGCGGCCCGGCGGGACCGTCCTCGGTGATCCTGTGGGGGCCGCCCGGCACCGGCAAGACCACGCTGGCGTACGTCGTCTCCAAGGCCACCGACAAGCGGTTCGTGGAACTGTCGGCGATCACCGCCGGCGTCAAGGAGGTCCGCGCGGTCATCGACGGCGCCCGCCGCGCCAGCGGAGGCTTCGGCAAGGAGACCGTCCTCTTCCTCGACGAGATCCACCGCTTCAGCAAGGCCCAGCAGGACTCCCTGCTCCCGGCGGTCGAGAACCGCTGGGTGACGTTGATCGCCGCGACCACCGAGAACCCGTACTTCTCGGTGATCTCCCCGCTGCTGTCCCGCTCCCTGCTGCTCACCCTCGAACCCCTCACCGACGACGACCTGCGCGGCCTGCTGCGGCGGGCGCTCGCCGACGAGCGGGGCCTGGCCGGCGCCGTCGCGCTGCCCGCGGACACCGAGGACCACCTGCTGCGCATCGCGGGCGGAGACGCCCGGCGGGCCCTGACCGCCCTGGAGGCCGCCGCCGGCGCCGCGCTCGACAAGGGCGACGCCGAGATCGCCCTGACGACCCTGGAGGAGACGGTCGACCGGGCCGCCGTCACCTACGACCGCGACGGCGACCAGCACTACGACGTCGCCAGCGCCCTCATCAAGTCCATCCGCGGCTCCGACGTCGACGCCGCGCTGCACTACCTGGCGCGCATGATCGAGGCCGGCGAGGACCCCCGGTTCATCGCCCGCCGCCTGATGATCTCCGCCAGTGAGGACATCGGCCTCGCCGACCCGGGCGCGCTGCCCCTCGCGGTCGCCGCCGCCCAGGCCGTCGCCATGATCGGCTTCCCCGAGGCGGCGCTCACCCTCAGCCACACCACCATCGCCCTCGCCCTGGCCCCCAAGTCCAACGCCGCGACGACCGCGATCGGCGCCGCCCTGGAGGACGTCCGCAAGGGCCTGGCCGGACCCGTGCCCGCGCACCTGCGCGACGGGCACTACAAGGGCGCCGCCAAGCTCGGCCACGCCCAGGGGTACGTGTACCCGCATGACCTGCCCGAGGGCATCGCCCCGCAGCAGTACGCCCCCGACGCCCTCGCCGGCCGCGAGTACTACACCCCGACCCGGCACGGCGCCGAGGCGCGCTACGCGGACGCCGTCGACTGGACCAGGAAGAACCTCGGTCGCAGGCGGTCGTGAGCACCCTGTAGACTGCTGCGAAGTGCTGAGTCCCGTGTCCGGGCCCCCGTAAGGGGAACCGGACACCACCAGAACGGGACATCCAGCCGGAGGACCCGCCCGCGGGCAGGACTTCCAGGAGCGTCGCGCACCGTCGAACGGTGTCGCGGGCAGCCCACCACCATCCCGCACCGACGGGGACCGGTCGGTGGGCCACTCGCGTGCTGCACGTATGTGCCCAGACCAGGGAGCGGCTGCCCACCCCGTCCACGACGAGGAGGGTTTCCCCGGCTGCGGATGCGACCTCCCCTAACCCTGGTGAAGCCGTATTCGCATCAGAGACACGAGGTGTTTGGTTCATGGCGAACCAGTCCCGCCCCAAGGTCAAGAAGTCGCGTGCCCTCGGCATCGCGCTGACCCCGAAGGCCGTCAAGTACTTCGAGGCCCGCCCCTACCCGCCCGGCGAGCACGGCCGCGGCCGCAAGCAGAACTCGGACTACAAGGTCCGTCTGCTCGAGAAGCAGCGTCTGCGCGCGCAGTACGACGTGTCCGAGCGTCAGCTCGTCCGCGCCTACGAGCGTGCCTCCAAGGTGCAGGGCAAGACCGGTGAGGCCCTGATCATCGAGCTGGAGCGTCGCCTCGACGCCCTGGTCCTGCGTTCGGGCATCGCCCGCACGATCTACCAGGCCCGCCAGATGGTCGTCCACGGCCACATCCAGGTCAACGGTCAGAAGGTCGACAAGCCGTCCTTCCGCGTGCGTCCGGACGACGTCATCCAGGTCCGCGACCGCTCCAAGGACAAGACGCTCTTCCAGGTCGCCCGCGAGGGTGGCTTCGCCCCCGACGGCGAGACCCCGCGCTACCTCCAGGTGAACCTCCGCGCCCTGGCCTTCCGCCTGGACCGCGAGCCGAACCGCAAGGAGATCCCGGTGATCTGCGACGAGCAGCTCGTCGTCGAGTACTACGCCCGCTGATCACCAGCCGGACGCAGTACCACCTCAGCCCGTCGTCTCCCCGCCCTTGCGGGTGGGGGAGGCGGCGGGTTCGCGCATTCCGGCCCCGGTCCGGGCCTGCCGCACCGGCCCCGACGGCCCGGGCGGCACGGCCGGCGGCCGCGCCGGACGCCGGCCCAGCGCCCGCGCCACCGCCGCCCGACGGTCCAGCCCCGCCCCCTGCCGCCGGCACTCCTCGTACCGCCCGTCGCCCAGCGTCCGGCGCGCCGTCGCCTCGCACAGCTCGTGCGGGGCGTTGTAGTACGCCGAACCGAACAGCGGCAGCCCCACCGACGGCCACAGCCGGGCGGCCGCGCCCTGGAGCACCGCCGCCTCGGCCGCGTCGCCCTGCGTCACCGCCACCAGGGCCAGCAGCTCGATGGACAGCACCGAGCCCAGCAGGTCGTGGAAGGCGTGCGCATGACCGAGGCAGTCCGTCAGCAGCTCCCGGGCGCCCGCCGGATCCCCGTTGCGCCAGGCCGCGTACGCCAGTACGTACAGCGCGTACGACCTGGCCCAGCGCTCCCCGTGGTCCTCGCACACCCGGCGCACGTCCTCGCACAGCCGCACCGCGTGCGGCAGATCGCCCTGGAACGCCCGCGCCATCGCCAGCTCCACCTGAGCCATCAGCACGTTGCTGTTCAGCTCGCCGATCTCCCGGTAGCGCTCCAGCGCCGAGCACAGCAGCGCCTCCGCCCGCGGCATGTCGTCCGTGACCAGCGCCAGACAGCCGGTGCGGTGCTCCGCGTACGCCACCGCCGCCGGGTCGGCGGCCCGCTCCGCCGCCTCCCGGCACTCCCGCAGCGCGGCCAGCGCCGGCACCGTGTCGCCCTGGAGGATCGCCACGTACCCGAGCACCCACAGCGCCTTCAGCCGGGACTGCTCGTAGGGCGAGCGCAGCTCCACGCTCCGCTCCAGCCAGCGCCGCCCCTCCGACAGCCGCCCGCACCCCGCCCAGCAGAACCACAGCGCGCCCGCCAGGTACTGCCCCAGATGGGCGTCGTCGGGATCGGTCAGGCACTGCTCCAGGGCCACCCGCAGGTTCGGCAGCTCCGTCTCCACGCGCACGGCCACCTCGCCCTGGCGCGGGGAGAACCAGTCCAGCTCGCAGGAGGTGGCGAGCCCCAGGTACCAGTCGCGGTGGCGCCGCCGCAGCCGCTCCGCGTCCCCGGTCGCCTCCAGCCAGTCGGCGCCGTAGGCCCGGACGGTGTCCAGCATCCGGTAGCGCGGGCCGGCCGGGGTCTCCTCGCGGGCGGCCACCGACTGCGCCACCAGCTGGGCCAGCACCTCCAGCACGTCCCCGGCGGGCAGCCCGTCCCCGCTGCACACGTACTCGGCGGCCTCCAGGTCGAAGGTCCGGGCGAACACCGACAGCCGCGCCCACAGCAGCCGCTCGGGCGGCGTGCACAGCTCGTGGCTCCAGCCGATCGCGGTGCGCAGCGTGCGGTGGCGGGGCAGCGCGTCCGGGCCGCCGCCGGTCAGCAGCCGGAACCGGTCGTCGAGCCGCTGGAGCAGCTGCGCGGGGGACAGCACCCGCAGCCGGGCCGCGGCCAGCTCGACGGCCAGCGGGATGCCGTCCAGGCGCCGGCACAGCTCCCGTACCTCCGCGCAGTCCCGCACGGCCGCCCCCAGCTGTCCGGCCCGGTCCGCGAACAGCTCCACCGCCTCGTCCTCGCCGAGCGGCGCCAGCGGCACCAGCCGCTCGCCCGCCACCCCCAGCGGCCGCCGGCCCACCGCCAGCACGCGCAGGTCCGGCAGGTGGCGCAGCAGGTCGGCCACGAGCGCGGCGCAGGCGTCCACCAGGTGCTCGACGCCGTCCAGCACCAGCAGCAGCCGGCGCCCGGCCAGGTGGTCCAGCAGCGTCTCGCGCGGCGGGCGGGCGGTGTGGTCGGTCAGCCCCAGCGCCTCCACCACGGCGTAGTCGGTGAACTCCGCGTCCGGCACCGCGGCCAGCTCCACCCGCCAGGCCCCGTCCCGCGGCGCCGCGGCGGCCGCCGCCCGCGCGGCGAGCCGGGACTTGCCCACCCCGCCCGGACCGGTCACCGTCACCAGCCGGGACGCCTCCAGCGCGGCGGCCAGCCCGGCGAGTTCGGCGGACCGCCCCACGAACGCGGTGAGTTCCAGGGGGAGATTGCCGTCCGTACCGGGTCGCGTGCGCTGAGGATCTCGCATGGGACACGGAGGGTACTGAAGCGTGCGCGTTCCGTACAATCGCTTCCCCCAACTCCGGCACTTCACCCACGGCAATCCGGTATGGAGTCGCATCCCCGGCGCGATAGGCTCGGTCCACGACTTTTTCGATGTTCACGCACGTCTAGGGAGCGGGTGCGCACAGTGTCCGGTGGTGAGGTGGCCGGGATCCTGGTGGCCGTGTTCTGGGCGATCCTGGTCTCCTTCCTCGCCGTGGCACTGGTGAGACTGGCCCAGACGCTCCGGGCCACCACCAAGCTCGTCGCGGACGTGACCGACCAGGCCGTCCCGCTGCTCGCCGACGCCTCGCAGGCGGTGCGCTCCGCGCAGACCCAGATCGACCGGGTCGACGCCATCGCCTCCGACGTCCAGGAGGTCACCTCCAACGCCTCCGCGCTGTCGACCACCGTCGCCTCCACCTTCGGCGGCCCGCTGGTCAAGGTCGCGGCCTTCGGCTACGGCGTGCGCCGTGCGCTCGGCGGCCGCAAGGAGGACGTGCCCGCGAAGGCACCGAGGCGTACGGTGATCGTGGGCCGGACGGTCCCGGGCGCGCGGCGGGGCAAGCGGAAGTAAGGACTGTGACCTAGCGATGTTCCGCCGTACGTTCTGGTTCACCTCGGGTGTCGCCGCCGGTGTGTGGGCCACCACCAAGGTCAACCGCAAGCTGAGGCAGCTGACTCCGGAGAGCCTCGCCGCGACCGCGGCCAACAAGGCCCTGGAGACGGGCCGGCACCTCAAGGACCGGGCGGTCGGCTTCGCGCTCGACGTCCGCGACAACATGGCCCAGCGGGAGGCCGAACTCACGGACGCCCTCGGCATCCGCGAGGACCCCGAACTCCCCGCCCCCCGGCGGCACGCCGCCCTGGAGGACGGCACCGGCCCCCGGGCGTACGTCATCGAGGGCACCGCGTCCGAGCACCGCCCGGACCCGCACCGGATCGACGCGCACCGGCCGGACGCGCGCCGGACGGACACCGACAAGAAGAACCCGTACAACCGGAATGAGGACCACTGATGGAGTCGGCCGAGATTCGCCGCCGCTGGCTGAGCTTCTTCGAGGAGCGCGGGCACACCGTCGTCCCTTCGGCGTCGCTCATCGCGGACGACCCGACTCTGCTGCTCGTCCCGGCCGGCATGGTGCCCTTCAAGCCCTACTTCCTCGGTGAGGTCAAGCCGCCCTTCGCCCGCGCCACCAGCGTGCAGAAGTGCGTGCGCACCCCCGACATCGAAGAGGTCGGCAAGACCACCCGCCACGGCACCTTCTTCCAGATGTGCGGCAACTTCTCCTTCGGCGACTACTTCAAGGAAGGCGCCATCAAGCACGCCTGGGAGCTGCTCACCAGCCCCCAGGACAAGGGCGGTTACGGCCTCGACCCCGAGCGGCTGTGGATCACCGTCTACAAGGACGACGACGAGGCCGAGCGCATCTGGCACGAGGTCGTCGGCGTGCCCAAGGAGCGCATCCAGCGCCTCGGCATGAAGGACAACTACTGGTCCATGGGCGTGCCCGGACCGTGCGGGCCCTGCTCCGAGATCAACTACGACCGCGGCCCCGAGTTCGGCGCCGAGGGCGGCCCGGCCGTCAACGACGAGCGGTACGTGGAGATCTGGAACCTGGTCTTCATGCAGTACGAGCGCGGCGAGGGCATCGGCAAGGACAACTTCGAGATCCTCGGCGAACTGCCCAGCAAGAACATCGACACGGGCCTCGGCCTCGAGCGCCTCGCCATGATTCTGCAGGGCGTGCAGAACATGTACGAGATCGACACCTCCATGGCCGTCATCAAGAAGGCCACCGAGCTGACCGGTGTCTCCTACGGCGACGCCCACGAGTCCGACGTCTCGCTGCGCGTGGTCACCGACCACATGCGCACCTCCGTGATGCTCATCGGCGACGGCGTCACCCCCGGCAACGAGGGCCGCGGCTACGTCCTGCGCCGCATCATGCGCCGCGCCATCCGCAACATGCGGCTGCTCGGGGCCACCGGCCCGGTCGTCAGCGAACTGATCGACACCGTCATCGCGATGATGGGACAGCAGTACCCGGAGCTGGTCACCGACCGCGAGCGCATCGAGAAGGTCGCCGTCGCCGAGGAGAACGCCTTCCTCAAGACGCTGAAGGCCGGCACCAACATCCTCGACACGGCCGTCACCGAGACCAAGCAGTCCGGCGGCACGGTCCTGGCCGGCGACAAGGCCTTCCTGCTGCACGACACCTGGGGCTTCCCCATCGACCTCACGCTGGAGATGGCCGCCGAGCAGGGGCTGTCCGTGGACGAGGACGGCTTCCGCCGCCTGATGAAGGAGCAGCGGGAGCGCGCCAAGGCCGACGCCCAGGCCAAGAAGACCGGGCACGCCGGCGCGGGTGCCTACCGGGAGATCGCCGACAGCGCCGGCGCCACCGACTTCGTCGGCTACTCCGACACCGAGAGCGAGTCCACGATCGTGGGCATCCTCGTCGACGGCGCCTCCTCCCCGGCCGCCACCGAGGGCGACGAGGTCGAGATCGTCCTGGACCGCACCCCGTTCTACGCGGAGGGCGGCGGCCAGATCGGCGACACCGGCCGGATCAAGGTCGACACCGGCGCCGTCATCGAGGTCCGCGACACCCAGAAGCCGGTGCCGGGCGTGTACGTCCACAAGGGCGTCGTCCAGGTCGGCGAGGTGACCGTCGGCGCCAAGGCCCAGGCCTCCATCGACCACCGGCGCCGCAAGGCCATCGCCCGCGCCCACTCGGCCACCCACCTCACCCACCAGGCACTGCGCGACGCCCTCGGCCCGACGGCCGCCCAGGCCGGCTCGGAGAACCAGCCCGGCCGCTTCCGCTTCGACTTCGGCTCGCCGTCCGCCGTGCCGACGGCCGTGATGACGGACGTCGAGCAGAAGATCAACGAGGTGCTCGCCCGCGACCTCGACGTCCGCGCCGACGTCATGGGCATCGACGAGGCGAAGAAGCAGGGCGCCATCGCCGAGTTCGGTGAGAAGTACGGCGAGCGCGTCCGCGTGGTGACCATCGGCGACTTCTCCAAGGAGCTGTGCGGCGGCACGCACGTGCACAACACCGCCCAGCTGGGCCTGGTGAAGCTGCTCGGCGAGTCCTCCATCGGCTCCGGTGTCCGCCGTATCGAGGCGCTCGTCGGGGTGGACGCCTACCACTTCCTCGCCCGTGAGCACACGGTCGTCGCGCAGCTCCAGGAGCTGATCAAGGGCCGCCCGGAGGAGCTTCCGGAGAAGGTCTCCGCCATGCTCGGCAAGCTGAAGGACGCCGAGAAGGAGATCGAGAGGTTCCGCGCCGAGAAGGTGCTCCAGGCCGCCGCCGGTCTCGCCGAGTCCGCCCGGGACGTCCGCGGGATCGCCGTGGTCACCGGCCGGGTCCCGGACGGCACGACCGCCGACGACCTGCGCAAGCTGGTCCTCGACGTGCGCGGCCGCATCCAGGGCGGACGCGCCGCCGTGGTCGCGCTGTTCGCGGTCAGCAACGGCAAGCCGCTCACGGTCATCGCCACCAACGAGGCCGCACGCGAGCGCGGACTGAAGGCCGGTGAGCTGGTCCGCGCGGCCGCCAAGACCCTCGGCGGCGGCGGTGGCGGCAAGCCCGACGTCGCCCAGGGCGGCGGCCAGAACCCGGCCGCGGTCGGCGAGGCCGTGGAAGCGGTCGAGCGCCTGGTCGCCGAGACCGCGGCGTAGGAAGCGGCCGAGCGGATGAGAAGAGGACGCCGGCTCGCCATCGACGTCGGGGACGCCCGGATCGGGGTCGCCTCGTGCGACCCCGACGGGATCCTCGCCACCCCGGTGGAGACCGTCCCCGGCCGGGACCTGCCCGCGGCGCACCGCCGGCTGCGGCAGCTGGCCGAGGAGTACGAACCCATCGAGGTCGTCGTCGGGCTCCCGCGCTCCCTCAAGGGGGGCGAGGGCCCGGCCGCGGTCAAGGTGCGGGCCTTCGCCGCGGAGCTGGCCCGGGGCATCGCGCCGGTGCCGGTGCGCCTGCTCGACGAGCGGATGACCACGGTCACGGCCGCTCAGGGACTGCGCGCCTCGGGAGTGAAGTCCAAGAAGGGCCGGTCGGTGATCGACCAGGCGGCGGCCGTCATCATCCTTCAGCAGGCGCTGGAATCCGAACGGGTGTCAGGCAATGCACCCGGCGAGGGCGTCGAAGTGGTCATCTGATCGCGATACGGTAACGTTCCGCGCGATGCGGCGGTGTTCGAACAGCCGCCGCACAGAGAGAGGCGGAGCGGAAACCGGCCCAGCAGCCGCGTGACCGCCCGGCCTCGCGGCTCTAGGGGATCGATGACTGAGTATGGCCGGAGCCCGGGCTCCGAACCGTGGCATCCGGAGGACCCGTTGTACGGGGACGGCGGATGGGAAGGGCAGCAGGCGCAGCAGTCTGCCCACGGCGGCCGGCCGCAGCACCCGCAGGAGCAGCAGAGTCACGGCGACTGGAACGAGCAGTCCGCCGGGTACGGCCCGCAGCAGTACACGTATTACGACGAGCACGGCCGGCCCCGGTACGCCGACGGACAGCACCAGCAGCACCAGCAGTTCCAGCAGCAGCAACCCCAGCAGCAGTACGACGAGCAGCAGTACGCGCAGCAGTACGGCCAGCAGGGCTACGACCAGCAGCAGTACGCCGCGCAGGTCCAGCAGCAGCAGTACCCCCAGGGCACCTGGGACGCGACCGGCACCCACGGGCACGTGCCGTACGCCGCCGACCCCGGCGACCCCTACGGCCAGCAGCCCGTGGCGTACGGCGGGGAGCAGCCCGACTTCTACGGCACCGAGGACGCCTTCCCGCCGCCGCAGCCCCCCGGCCGCAGAGGCCCCGAACCGCAGGCCGAGCCGGAGACGGACTGGGACCCCGGCGAGGACCAGGGCGAGCACGCCTTCTTCGGCGGCGGCGATGACGACGACGATGACGACGCCGACGCGGACGACCCGAAGGCGGCTCGCGGGCGCGGGCGGAGCAAGGGCGGCAAGGGCGCCAAGAAACGCCGCAACGGCTGCGCCTGCCTGGTGGTCCTGCTGGTCTTCGGCGGCGGCCTGGGCGGTGTCGGCTACGTCGGCTACAAGTTCTACCAGAACCGCTTCGGCGTCGCCCCGGACTTCGCGGGCGACGGCACCTCCCAGGCGGTCACGGTCGAGATCCCCAAGGGCGCGGGCGGCTACGAGATCGGCCGGCGCCTGAAGGAGGCCGGGGTCGTCAAGAGCGTCGACGCCTTCGTGCACGCGCAGACGCAGAATCCCGAGGGCGGCACCATTCAGGCGGGCGCCTATCTGATGAAGAAGGAGATGTCCGCCGCCAGCGCCGTCAAGCTCATGCTCGACCCCAGGAGCCAGAACAACGTGGTCGTCACCGAGGGCGAGCGCGCGGTCGACGTGTACACGGCGATCGACAAGAAACTCAAATTGCGCTCCGGCACCACGAGAAAGATCGCCAAGAAGGAATACAAGAGCTTCGGACTGCCCGACTGGGCGCACAGCAGCGGCAAGGTCATGGACCCGCTGGAGGGCTTCCTCTACCCGGCCACCTATCCCGCCGCCAAGGGCATGAAGCCGGAATCGGTACTGAAGCAGATGGTCGCCCAGGCCAAGGAGAAGTACGCCGCCTACGACCTCGCGGGGCAGGCGAAGGCCATGAACCTGGACAGTCCGTTCCAGCTCATCACCGTCGCCAGCCTCGTCCAGGCCGAGGGCAAGACCCACGACGACTTCCGCAAGATGGCCGAGGTGGTCTACAACCGCCTCAAGCCCACGAACACGGAGACCAACCGGCTGCTGCAGTTCGACTCGACCTTCAATTACCTGAAGGGCCAGAGCAACATCCACATCAGCGAGTCCGAGATCAACAGCAACCGGGACCCGTACAACACCTACACCCGGGAAGGTCTCCCGCCCGGCCCCATCGGCAACCCGGGAGCGGACGCGCTGAAGGCGGCGGTGAATCCGACGCACGACGGCTGGCTCTATTTCGTGGCGACCGACGGTCAGAACAACACCGAATTCGCCCGGACCTACGAAGAATTCAAGCAGCTCAAGGACAAGTTCAATGCCACCTCGGGGAACTGACGCCCGCCGGGCCGCCGTGCTCGGTTCGCCGATCGCCCACTCCCTCTCCCCGGTCCTGCACCGCGCCGCCTACGACGCGCTCGGGCTCACCGGCTGGACGTACGACCGCTTCGAGGTCGACGAGGCCGCCCTGCCCGGCTTCCTGGAGCGGCTGGGAGCGGAGTGGGCGGGGCTGTCGCTGACCATGCCGCTGAAGCGGGCGGTCATCCCGTTGCTGGACGGGATCAGCGACACGGCCGCCTCGGTCGACGCCGTCAACACGGTGGTCGTCACCGACGACGGCCGCCGCCTCGGCGACAACACCGACATCCCCGGCATGGTCGCCGCGCTGCGCGAGCACGGCATCGAGCAGGTCGACTCGGCCGCGATCCTCGGCGCCGGCGCCACCGCCTCCTCCGCCCTCGCCGCCCTGGCCCGCGTCTGCACCGGCGAGGTCGTCGCCTACGTCCGCAGCGAGGCCCGGGCGGCGGAGATGCGCCGGTGGGGCGAGCGGCTCGAGGTCGACGTGCGCACCGCGGACTGGGCCGACGCCGGCCGGGCCCTGCGCGCCCCCCTGGTGATCGCCACCACGCCCGCCGGCACGACGGACGACCTCGCCGCCGCCGTGCCCGAGCGCCCCGCCGCCCTCTTCGACGTGCTGTACGAGCCCTGGCCCACCGCCCTCGCCGCCCGCTGGTCGATGTTCGGCGGGGCCGTCGTCAGCGGCCTCGACCTGCTGCTGCACCAGGCCGTCCTCCAGGTCGAGCGCATGACCGGCCGCGCCCCCGCCCCCCTGGAGGCCATGCGCCGGGCCGGCGAGAAGGCCCTGGCCGAGCGCTGACACCCGCGCCCGCCGCATCCGGAGCCGCCGTTCCGCGTCCGCCTGCTGGACCGGCGGCCGGACAGGGTCCCGGGCGTGGGAGGATCGGAGGTGGCGGGCCGGGGCCGCGCACCCGGTCGCGCCGTCGCCGTACGCGAGGACACGCGTACACAGGGCAGTACCAGGGCGCGAGCACTGAGGAGCACCGTTGAGCAGGCTGCGTTGGCTGACCGCGGGGGAGTCCCACGGTCCCGCACTCGTCGCGACGCTGGAGGGCCTTCCCGCCGGCGTGCCGATCACCACGGACATGGTGGCGGACCACCTGGCGCGGCGGCGGCTCGGTTACGGCCGCGGTGCGCGGATGAAGTTCGAGCGCGACGAGGTCACCTTCCTGGGCGGCGTCCGGCACGGGCTGACCCTCGGTTCCCCGGTCGCGATCATGGTCGGCAACACCGAGTGGCCCAAGTGGGAACAGGTCATGGCCGCCGACCCGGTGGACCCGGAGGTGCTGGCCGGCCTCGCGCGCAACGCGCCGCTGACCAGGCCCCGGCCCGGCCACGCGGACCTCGCGGGCATGCAGAAGTACGGCTTCGACGAGGCCCGCCCGATCCTGGAGCGCGCCTCGGCGCGCGAGACGGCCGCCCGCGTCGCGCTCGGCGCGGTCGCCCGGTCGTACTTGAAGGAGACGGCCGGGATCGAGATCGTCTCGCACGTCACCGAGCTGGCCGCGGCCAAGGCCCCCTACGGCGTCTACCCCACGCCCGCCGACGTCGAGAAGCTGGACGCCGACCCGGTGCGCTGCCTGGACGCCGACGCGTCGAAGGCGATGGTCGCGGAGATCGACCAGGCCCACAAGGACGGCGACACCCTCGGCGGCGTCGTCGAGGTGCTGGCCTACGGCGTGCCGGTCGGCCTCGGCTCGCACGTGCACTGGGACCGCCGCCTCGACGCCCGGCTCGCCGCCGCCCTCATGGGCATCCAGGCGATCAAGGGCGTCGAGGTCGGCGACGGCTTCGACCTGGCCCGGGTGCCCGGTTCCCAGGCCCACGACGAGATCGTCGGCACCGCCGAGGGCATCCGGCGCTCCACCGGCCGCTCCGGCGGCACCGAGGGCGGCCTGACCACCGGCGAGCTGCTGCGGGTGCGCGCCGCCATGAAGCCGATCGCGACCGTGCCGCGCGCCCTGCGGACGGTCGACGTCGCCACCGGCGAGGCCACCCAGGCCCACCACCAGCGCTCCGACGTCTGCGCGGTCCCGGCCGCCGGCATCGTCGCCGAGGCGATGGTGGCGCTGGTGCTCGCCGACGCGGTGGCCGAGAAGTTCGGCGGCGACAGCGTGCCCGAGACCCGCCGCAACGTGCGCTCCTACCTCGACGCCCTCCCGATCCGGTGACGGCCGTGCCTGCGGTCGTCCTGGTCGGCCCGATGGGCGTGGGCAAGTCCACCGTCGGGCAGCTGCTGGCCGAGCGGCTCGGCGTGGCCTACCGGGACACCGACGAGGACATCGTCGCCGCCGAGGGCCGCACCATCGCCGAGATCTTCGTCGACGAGGGCGAGGCCGCCTTCCGCGCGATCGAGAAGCGCGCGGTGCGCACGGCCCTCGCCGCCCACCCGGGCGTCCTCGCGCTCGGCGGCGGCGCGATCCTGGACGAGGACACGCGCGCGCTGCTCGCCGGACAGCGCGTGCTCTACCTGTCGATGGACGTCGAGGAGGCCGTCCGGCGCACCGGCCTCAACGTCGCCCGGCCCCTGCTCGCCGTCAACCCGCGCAAGGCGTGGCGCGAGCTGATGGAGGCCCGGCGGCACCTGTACGAGGCGGTCGCCACGGCCGTCGTGGCCACCGACGGCCGTACGCCCGAAGAGGTCACCGAAGCAGCGCTGGACGCACTGGAGTTGAAGCAAGCATGAGCGAGGCAGTCACCCGGATCCAGGTCGGCGGCGCCGGGGAGGAGCCCTACGAGGTGCTGGTGGGCCGGCAACTCCTCGACGAGCTGGGCGGGTTGATCGGACCCAGGGCCAAGCGCGTCGCGGTGATCCACCCGGAGGCGCTGGCCGAGACCGGGGACGCGCTCCGCGCCGACCTGGCCGGGCAGGGCTACGAGGCCGTCGCCATCCAGGTGCCCAACGCCGAGGAGGCCAAGACCGCCGAGGTCGCCGCCTACTGCTGGAAGGCGCTCGGCCAGTCCGGCTTCACCCGCTCCGACGTCGTCGTCGGCGTGGGCGGCGGCTCCACCACCGACCTGGCCGGCTTCGTCGCCGCGACCTGGCTGCGCGGGGTGCGCTGGGTCGCCGTCCCGACCACCGTGCTGGCCATGGTCGACGCGGCGGTCGGCGGCAAGACCGGCATCAACACCGCCGAGGGCAAGAACCTGGTCGGCTCCTTCCACCCGCCCGCGGGCGTGCTGTGCGACCTGGCCGCGCTGGACTCGCTCTCCGTCAACGACTACGTCTCCGGGCTCGCGGAGATCATCAAGGCCGGTTTCATCGCCGACCCGGTGATCCTGGACCTCATCGAGTCCGACCCCGAGGCCGCCCGCACCCCCGCGGGACCGCACACGGCCGAGCTGATCGAGCGGTCGATCCGGGTCAAGGCGGAGGTCGTCTCGGCCGACCTGAAGGAATCGGGCCGGCGCGAGATCCTCAACTACGGCCACACGCTGGGCCACGCCATCGAGAAGAACGAGCGCTACACCTGGCGGCACGGCGCCGCCGTCGCGGTGGGCCTGCACTTCGCCGCCGAACTCGGCCGTCTCGCGGGCCGGCTGGACGACGCGACGGCCGACCGCCACCGCACCGTCCTGGAGTCGGTCGGGCTGCCCCTGCACTACCGCTACGACCAGTGGCCGAAGCTGCTGGAGGCGATGAAGGTCGACAAGAAGTCCCGCGGGGACCTGCTGCGCTTCATCGTCCTGGACGGGCTGGCCAGGCCCACCGTCCTGGAGGGCCCCGACCCGGCCGTGCTGCTCGCCGCCTACGGGGAAGTGGGCCAGTAGCCCCCGCGCCGCTCCCTGCGCGGGGTCCGTCCCGCGCGCCGGGCACTTCGCACCGCCCCCGGTCGTTTCACCGAACGACGGCCGGGGACGGTACCGTTCCGGAGGGAGCGGGCCGGCGTACCCCGCTGCCGGGATCACATCGCCTGCACGAGATGGAGTGGCAACGGATGCAGCACGCAGTGGGGTCTCCGCTGCCGCCGCCCCACCTGCCGGGGCCGCCGGCCGCCGGCTGGGCGCCGGCCGCGCACCACCCGGGGGCCCACCAGGGTTCCGCACCCGTGCCCCCGCCGCCACCCGGCGTCCCCGCGCCCGGCCCCGCGGCCCCCTCCGCGGCGGTGCCGCCCGCGGCGCCCCCGCTGCACGTCCCGGTGCCCGCCCCGCAGGCCCCGCCCGCGCCGGACGCCACCGGCCATGTGCGGCTGCCGCCCGGCGGCCCGGTCGGCGTCCCCAGCGCACCGCCCGCCACCGCGTCCGCAGCGGAGGCGCCCGCGGCCACCCTGGCCGTGCTGCTCATCGGCCCGGCGGGCGCCGGCAAGACCAGCGTGGCCAAGTACTGGGCGGACCACCGCCGGGTGCCCACCGCCCACATCAGCCTCGACGACGTGCGCGAATGGGTGCGCTCGGGCTTCGCCGACCCGCAGTCCGGCTGGAACGACCACTCCGAGGCCCAGTACCGCCTCGCCCGCCGGACCTGCGGCTTCGCCGCCCGCAACTTCCTGGCCAACGGCATCTCCTGCATCCTGGACGACGCCGTCTTCCCGGACCGCCCCGTCGTCGGCCTGGGCGGCTGGAAGCGCCACGTCGGCCCCGGCCTGCTCCCGGTCGTCCTGCTGCCCGGCCTCGACATCGTGCTGGAGCGCAACGCGGAGCGGACCGGCAACCGCCGCCTCACCGACGAGGAGGTGGCCCGCATCCACGGCCGCATGGCCGGCTGGTACGGCTCGGGCCTGCCGATCATCGACAACTCCCAGCTGGACGTCCCCGAGACGGCACGGGTCCTGGACGAGGTGCTCACCCGGGCGATCGCCAGCCCCCCGACCTGGTAGCGGGGCGGGCGGGCACCCGCCGCACCCCGGTCGGCCCCCGCCGAACGGCGCGATCCGGCCACGGCTCCTACGCTCGTGTCATGTCAGAGGTGTACGCGACCCGCCGGACCCGGCTGAGGGAACGCTGCAACGCGGGCGGCAGCCCGTCCGCGCTGATCTCCCGCCCCGCCAACGTGCGCTACCTCGCGGGCGCGGCCCCGCGCGGCGCCGTGCTCCTGCTGGGCAGGCGCCAGGACCTCCTGGTGTGCTCCGGCCCGCCGGACGACCGCCCGCCGCACGGCCGGCCCGACGAGGCGCTGGCGCTGCACGTGCTGCCCTCGCCCGGCGGTGACACGGCCGTCGCGGCGGCCGGCCTCGCCGCGGCCCAGGGCGCCGACTCGATCGCCGTGGAGGAGCACCACCTCACCGTGGCCCGCCACCGCGCCGTGGCCTCCGTCGCCCCCGGGCTGCGGCTGGCCGACCTCGGCGCGGCGGTGGAGCAGCTGAGGGTGGTGAAGGACGAGGAGGAGATCTCCTTCCTGCGCATCGGCGCCGAGATCGCCGACCAGGCCCTCGGCGAGCTGCTGGAGTCGATCCTCGTCGGGCGCACCGAACGGCACCTGGCGCTGGAGCTGGAGCGCCGCCTGGTCGACCACGGCGCCGACGGGCCCGCCTTCGCCACCTCCGTGGCCACCGGCCCGAACTCCGGCCGCCGCGGTCACCGGCCCACCGACCGGCGGGTGGAGGAGGGCGACTTCCTCTCCGTCTGCCTGGGCGCGACCTACCGCGGCTACCGCTGCGAGATCGGCCGCACGTTCGTCATCGGCACCTCGCCCGCGGACTGGCAGATCGAGCTGTACGACCTCGTCTTCGCCGCTCAGCGCGCCGGGCGGGAGAGCCTGGCGCCGGGCGCCTCCTGCCGCGACGTGGACGGCGCCGCACGGCAGGTCCTGGGCAGCGCCGGGTACGCGGAGAGCCTGCCGCCGCTGACCGGTCACGGTGTGGGACTCGAAATCGACGAGGACCCGCAGCTGGCCCCCGCGGCCATGGGTAAACTGGACGCTTGCGTGCCGGTCACCGTCGAACCGGGGGTCCACCTCCCGGGACGGGGCGGAGTCCGGATCGATGACACGCTCGTCGTGCGCCCCGAGGCGGACGGCGGACCCGAGCTACTCACCATCACGACCAAGGAGCTGCTCGCGCTGTAGGCGCTTGCCCCGTGGTCGTCCACGTCAGTCCAGGAGATTCCGCAACCGTGGCTTCCACGAACGACCTCAAGAACGGCCTGGTGCTCAAGCTCGAAGGCGGCCAGCTCTGGTCCGTCGTCGAGTTCCAGCACGTCAAGCCCGGCAAGGGCCCCGCCTTCGTGCGCACCAAGCTCAAGAACGTGCTCTCCGGCAAGGTCGTCGACAAGACCTTCAACGCCGGTGTCAAGGTCGAGACGGCCACTGTCGACAAGCGCGACATGCAGTTCTCGTACATGGACGGCGAGTACTTCGTCTTCATGGACATGGAGACCTACGACCAGCTGATGGTCGACCGCAAGGCCGTCGGCGACGCCGCCAACTTCCTGATCGAGGGCTTCTCGGCCACCGTCGCCCAGCACGAGGGCGAGGTGCTCTTCGTCGAGCTGCCGGCCGCCGTCGAGCTGGTCGTGCAGGAGACCGAGCCGGGTGTCCAGGGCGACCGCTCCACCGGTGGCACCAAGCCCGCCACCCTGGAGACCGGCCACCAGATCCAGGTCCCGCTCTTCATCACCACCGGTGAGAAGATCAAGGTCGACACCCGTACGAGCGACTACCTCGGCCGGGTGAACAGCTAACCGTGGCTGCCCGCAACACGGCCCGCAAGCGCGCCTTCCAGATCCTCTTCGAGGGCGACCAGCGCGGGGCCGACGTCGTGACGGTCCTCGCGGACTGGATCAGGCACTCCCGGTCCGACACCCGGCAGCCGCCGGTGAGCGAGTACACGATGCAGCTGGTCGAGGGGTACGCGCAGCACGCGGCCCGCATCGACGAGCTGATCGCGCAGTACTCGGTCGGCTGGACCCTCGACCGGATGCCGGTCGTCGACCGCAACCTCCTGCGCCTGGGCGCCTACGAGCTGATCTGGGTCGACGAGACCCCGGACGCCGTGGTCCTGGACGAGATGGTGCAGCTGGCGAAGGAGTTCTCCACGGACGAGTCGCCCTCGTTCGTCAACGGTCTCCTGGGCCGGCTGAAGGACCTCAAGCCGTCCCTGCGCCGGGACGACGCGTAGGCCGCACCCGCCCGATGCCTCAGGGCCCGCAGCGCCACTGCTGCGGGCCCTGAGGCGTCCGCGGGACCTGTCCGGGCCCGCGGGCACCCGCGCGCCCGGTGAGGGGCGCAGAAAGCCGCCGGGGCGGCCGGAACCGTCAAGTTCCGGCCACCCCGGCGGCACGTTTCTGCTGACTTCCCGGAGGGTCAGGCCTCCTCGTGGGCGGCCACCGCGCGGCGCGCGTCCGCGTCCAGCACGCCCCAGCTGATCAGCTGCTCGGTCAGCACCGAGGGGGACTGGTCGTAGATCACGGCCAGGGTGCGCAGGTCGTCCTGGCGGATCGAGAGCACCTTGCCGTTGTAGTCACCGCGCTGGGACTGGATCGTCGCCGCGTAGCGCTGGAGGGGGCCCGCCTTCTCGGCCGGGACCGTGGCGAGGCGCTCCAGGTCGAGGACCAGCTTGGGCGGCGGCTCGGCGGCCCCGCCCGGCGTGGTGCCCGGCAGCAGCTCCTGCACAGGAACGCCATAGAAATCGGCCAGCTCCGCAAGGCGCTGTACGGTCACGGCGCGGTCGCCGCGCTCGTACGAACCGACCACCACGGCCTTCCAGCGACCCTGGGACTTCTCCTCGACACCGTGGAGGGAAAGGCCCTGCTGGGTGCGGATGGCCCGGAGCTTGGCCCCGAGCTGTTTGGCGTATTCGCTGGACATATAGCTCCCCGGACACTGTGTCGACGCGGCTGGCAGTGTTTCCAGACCGCGCGGCTGGTAACTCACTGTGAGGTTACGCAGCGTGACACTTCTGCGTCAAGCCGAATGGTCCACACCGACGCTTCCGTGCTCGCGGTGGCCGATTGGGCCAAGGGAGTGATCGGGGCGGTCCCGGGAACCTGCTACCGTGGATGGCGCAAATCCGACGTCCTTTAAGGTCCGTCCCGTGAGGCGGAGAAGGGGGTCCGTTTCGTATGGACACGCACGCGCACACCCAGGCATCCGATGCCCGGCCTGTCCTTGAGGGCCAGGACATCGCGCGGGTCCTGACCCGCATCGCCCACGAGATCGTCGAGCGCGCCAAGGGCGCCGACGACGTGGTGCTCCTCGGCATCCCGACCCGGGGCGTCTTCCTCGCCCAGCGGCTCGCCGCCAAGCTGGCGCAGATCACCGACCGCTCGGTCCCGGTGGGCTCGCTCGACATCACCATGTACCGCGACGACCTGCGCATGCAGCCGCCCCGCGCGCTGGCCCGCACGGAGATCCCCGGTGACGGCATCGACGGCAAGCTGGTCGTCCTGGTCGACGACGTGCTGTTCTCCGGCCGCACCATCCGCGCCGCCCTCGACGCGCTGAACGACATCGGGCGCCCCCGCGCGGTGCAGCTCGCCGTCCTCGTCGACCGCGGCCACCGCGAACTGCCCATCCGCGCCGACTACGTCGGCAAGAACCTCCCCACGTCGCTGCGGGAGACGGTCAAGGTCCAGCTCGCCGAGGAGGACGGCCGCGACACCGTGCTGCTCGGCTCCAAGCCGGCCGCCCCGGGCGAGCAGCGCCAGTAGCGCCCGGCCGTACGGCCGCGCGGCGTACTCCGCACGCGCCCTCACGCCCGAAACCTCCCCGTTTGAACTGCCTTACGGAGCCTGACAGATGCAGCGTCATCTCATCTCGGCCGCCGACCTCACCCGCGACGACGCCGTCCTGATCCTCGACACCGCCGAGGAGATGGCCCGGGTCGCCGACCGGCCGATCAAGAAGCTGCCGACCCTGCGCGGCCGCACCGTGGTCAACCTCTTCTTCGAGGACTCCACCCGGACCCGGATCTCCTTCGAGGCCGCCGAGAAGCGGCTGTCGGCGGACGTCATCAACTTCACCGCCAAGGGCTCCAGCGTCTCCAAGGGCGAGTCCCTGAAGGACACCGCGCAGACCCTGGAGGCGATGGGCGTCGACGCCGTCGTCATCCGGCACGGCGCCTCCGGGGCGCCCTACCGGCTGGCCAACTCCGGCTGGATCGACGCCGCCGTCATCAACGCGGGCGACGGCACCCACCAGCACCCCACCCAGGCCCTGCTGGACGCCTTCACCATGCGCCGCCGGCTCGTCGGCCGGGACGCGGGACTCGGCCACGACCTCGCCGGCCGGCGCATCACGGTCGTCGGCGACATCCTGCACAGCCGGGTGGCCCGCTCCAACGTCGACCTGCTGCACACCCTGGGCGCCGAGGTCACCCTGGTCGCCCCGCCCACGCTGCTGCCGATCGGCGTCGAGTCCTGGCCGTGCGAGGTGTCGTACGACCTCGACTCCACGCTCCCGAAGTCCGACGCGGTGATGATGCTGCGCGTCCAGCGCGAGCGGATGAACGCCGCCTTCTTCCCCACCGAGCGCGAGTACGCCCGCCGCTACGGCCTCGACGGCGACCGCATGGCGCGGATGCCCGAGCACGCCATCGTGATGCACCCCGGCCCGATGGTGCGCGGCATGGAGATCACCGCCGAGGTCGCCGACTCCGGGCGCTGCACCGCCGTCGAGCAGGTCGCCAACGGCGTGTCCATCCGGATGGCCGTCCTGTACCTGCTGCTCGGCGGCAACGAACCCGCCGTCACCCACGCCCGCACCACCGAGGAGAAGTAACCCCCATGAGCAAGATCCTGATCCGCGGTGCGAAGGTGCTCGGCGGCGAGCCGCAGGACGTGCTGATCGACGGCGAGACCATCGCCGGGGTGGGCACCGGTCTCGGCGCCGAGGGCGCCGAGGTGGTGGAGGCCGGCGGGCGCGTGCTGCTGCCGGGGCTGGTCGACCTGCACACCCACCTGCGCGAGCCCGGCCGCGAGGACTCCGAGACCGTCCTGACCGGCACCCGTGCCGCCGCCTCGGGCGGGTACACGGCCGTCTTCGCGATGGCCAACACCTTCCCCGTCGCCGACACCGCCGGCGTGGTCGAGCAGGTCTGGCGGCTGGGCCGCGAGCACGGCTACTGCGACGTGCAGCCCATCGGCGCCGTCACCGTCGGCCTGGAGGGACGCAACCTCGCCGAGCTGGGCGCCATGCACGACTCGGCCGCCGGGGTGACCGTCTTCTCCGACGACGGCAAGTGCGTCGACGACGCCGTGATCATGCGCCGGGCCCTGGAGTACGTGAAGGCCTTCGGCGGCGTGGTCGCGCAGCACGCCCAGGAGCCGCGGCTGACCGAGGGCGCCCAGATGAACGAGGGCGTCGTCTCCGCCGAGCTGGGCCTGGGCGGCTGGCCGGCCGTCGCCGAGGAGTCGATCATCGCCCGGGACGTGCTGCTCGCCGAGCACGTCGGCTCCCGCGTGCACATCTGCCACCTCTCCACGGCCGGCTCGGTGGAGATCGTGCGCTGGGCCAAGTCCCGGGGCATCGACGTCACCGCCGAGGTCACCCCGCACCACCTGCTGCTCACCGAGGAGATGGTGCGCAGCTACAACCCGGTGTACAAGGTGAACCCGCCGCTGCGCACCGACCGCGACGTGCTGGCCCTGCGCGAGGCGCTGGCCGACGGCACCATCGACATCGTCGCCACCGACCACGCCCCGCACCCGCACGAGGACAAGGACTGCGAGTGGGCCGCCGCCGCCATGGGCATGGTGGGCCTGGAGACCGCGCTGTCGGTGGTGCAGGAGACGATGGTCGACACGGGCCTGCTGGACTGGGCCGGCGTCGCCGACCGGATGTCCGTCAGGCCCGCGCAGATTGGACGGGCCACCGGACACGGCCGCCCCGTCTCGGCAGGTGAGCCCGCCAACCTCACCCTCGTCGACACGGCATACCGTGGCCCGGTGGACCCCGCGGGCTTCGCCTCGCGCAGCCGCAACACCCCGTACGAGGGACGCGAGCTGCCGGGCCGTGTCACCCACACGTGGCTGCGGGGCAAGGCCACGCTCGTCGACGGGAAGCTCACGTGACACCTGCACTCCTGCTCGCCGCCGGACAGAAGTCCGCCGAGGTCACCGACTGGGGCGCCCGGGTCGGCTGGCTGGTCGGCCTCGCCCTGTTCGTCGCGCTCGTCTACTGGCTGATGCGCGAGGGCTGGAAGTGGCGCGGCACCCTCCAGGGTGACATCCCGGAGCTGCCCAGCGCGCCGCCCGAGCCCGGTCCGGCGAGACTGAACATGAGCGGCCGCTACCACGGCTCCACCACCGCCGGGCAGTGGCTGGACCGCATCGTGGCGCACGGCCTGGGCGCCCGCAGCCGGGTCGAGCTGACCCTGACGGGCGCCGGCCTGGACGTCGTACGCCCCGGGGCGGCCGACTTCTTCGTCCCGGCGGCACAGCTGCGCGCGGCCCGGCTCGACAAGGGCATCGCGGGCAAGGTCCTCACCGAGGGCGGCCTGCTCGTGGTGACCTGGGCGCACGGCGACAGACTGATCGACTCCGGCTTCCGCTCGGACCACGCGGCCGAGCACGCCGAATGGGTCGCCACCCTGAACCAGATGATCAACCAGACGGAAGGCGCACGATGACGACCTCCACAAGGGGAGCTGCCAAGGCTCCCGCGGTTCTCGTCCTGGAGGACGGCCGGCTCTTCCGCGGCCGCGCCTACGGGGCCGTGGGGGAGACCTTCGGCGAAGCGGTCTTCTCCACCGGCATGACCGGCTACCAGGAGACGCTGACCGACCCGTCCTACGACCGCCAGATCGTGGTGGCCACCGCCCCGCAGATCGGCAACACGGGCTGGAACGACGAGGACGACGAGTCCGGCCGCATCTGGGTCTCCGGCTACGTCGTGCGCGACCCCGCGCGCGTGCCGTCCAGCTGGCGGTCCCGGCGCTCCCTCGACGACGAGCTGGCCCGCCAGGGCGTGGTCGGCATCAGCGGCATCGACACCCGCGCCCTCACCCGCCACCTGCGCGAGCGCGGCTCCATGCGCGCCGGCGTCTTCTCCGGCGAGGCCCTCGCCGCCGACGCCGACCTCCTCGCGCGCGTGCAGGCCCAGCCGCAGATGAAGGGCGCCAGCCTCTACGAGGAGGTCGCCACGAAGGAGGCCTACGTGGTCCCGGCGGTCGGCGAGAAGAGGTTCACCGTCGCCGCCATCGACCTCGGCATCAAGGGCATGACCCCGCGCCGGATGGCCGAGCGCGGCATCGAGGTCCACGTGCTGCCCGCCACCGCCACCGCCGACGAGGTGTACGCCGTCGCCCCGGACGGCGTGTTCTTCTCCAACGGCCCCGGCGACCCGGCCACCGCCGACGGTCCCGTGGCCCTGATGAGCGCCGTGCTGGAGCGCGGGACGCCGCTGTTCGGCATCTGCTTCGGCAACCAGATCCTCGGCCGCGCCCTCGGCTTCGGCACCTACAAGCTGAAGTACGGCCACCGGGGCATCAACCAGCCCGTGCAGGACCGTACGACCGGCAAGGTCGAGGTCACCGCGCACAACCACGGCTTCGCCGTCGACGCGCCGCTGGACAAGGTCAGCGATACCGCGTTCGGCCGCGCCGAGGTGTCCCACGTCTGCCTGAACGACAACGTCGTGGAGGGGCTCCAGCTGCTCGACCGGCCGGCCTTCTCCGTCCAGTACCACCCCGAAGCGGCCGCCGGCCCGCACGACGCCGCCTACCTGTTCGACCGCTTCGTATCCCTGATGGAGGGCCAGCGTGCCTAAGCGCACCGATATCCAGTCCGTCCTGGTCATCGGCTCCGGCCCGATCGTCATCGGTCAGGCCGCCGAGTTCGACTACTCCGGCACCCAGGCCTGCCGGGTGCTCAAGGCCGAGGGCCTGCGGGTCATCCTCGTCAACTCCAACCCGGCGACGATCATGACCGACCCGGAGATCGCCGACGCCACCTACGTCGAGCCGATCACCCCGGAGTACGTCGAGAAGATCATCGCCAAGGAGCGCCCGGACGCCCTGCTGCCCACCCTGGGCGGCCAGACGGCCCTCAACACGGCCATCTCCCTGCACGGCGCGGGCACGCTGGACAAGTACGGCGTGGAACTGATCGGCGCCAACGTCGAGGCGATCAACAAGGGCGAGGACCGCGACCTCTTCAAGGACGTCGTCGAGGCCGTCCGCGGCAAGATCGGGCACGGCGAGTCCGCCCGCTCGGTCATCTGCCACTCCATGGACGACGTCCTCGCGGGCGTGGAGACGCTCGGCGGCTACCCGGTCGTCGTGCGCCCCTCCTTCACCATGGGCGGCGCCGGCTCCGGCTTCGCCCACGACGAGGAGGAGCTGCGCCGCATCGCCGGCCAGGGCCTCACCCTCTCGCCGACCACCGAGGTGCTCCTGGAGGAGTCCATCCTCGGCTGGAAGGAGTACGAGCTGGAGCTGATGCGCGACAAGCACGACAACGTCGTGGTCGTCTGCTCCATCGAGAACTTCGACCCCATGGGCGTGCACACCGGTGACTCCATCACCGTCGCCCCCGCGATGACGCTCACCGACCGCGAGTACCAGGTGCTGCGCGACGTCGGCATCGCGATCATCCGCGAGGTCGGCGTCGACACCGGCGGCTGCAACATCCAGTTCGCGGTGAACCCCGAGGACGGCCGGGTCATCGTCATCGAGATGAACCCCCGCGTGTCGCGCTCCTCGGCCCTCGCCTCCAAGGCCACCGGCTTCCCGATCGCCAAGATCGCCGCCAAGCTGGCCGTGGGCTACACGCTGGACGAGATCCCCAACGACATCACCCGCGAGACCCCGGCCTCCTTCGAGCCGACCCTCGACTACGTCGTCGTCAAGGCCCCCCGGTTCGCCTTCGAGAAGTTCCCGCAGGCCGACTCCACGCTGACCACCACCATGAAGTCGGTCGGCGAGGCCATGGCCATCGGCCGCAACTTCCCCGAGGCCTTCCAGAAGGCGCTGCGCTCGCTGGAGAAGAAGGGCAGCCAGTTCGCCTTCACCGGCGACCCCGGCGACAAGGAGACCCTGCTGCGGGAGGCCGTCCGGCCCACCGACGGCCGGATCAACACGGTCATGCAGGCCATCCGCGCGGGCGCCACGCCCGAGGAGGTCTTCGAGTACACCAAGATCGACCCCTGGTTCGTCGACCAGCTGTTCCTGATCAAGGAGATCGCGGACGAGCTGGCCGGGGCGCCGGAGCTGACGGCCGAGCTGCTCGCCGAGGCCAAGCGGCACGGCTTCTCCGACCAGCAGGTCGGCGAGATCCGCGGCCTGCGCGAGGACGTCGTCCGCGAGGTCCGGCACGCGCTCGGCATCCGCCCGGTCTACAAGACGGTCGACACCTGCGCCGCCGAGTTCGCCGCGAAGACGCCGTACTTCTACTCCTCCTACGACGAGGAGAGCGAGGTCGCGCCCCGCGAGAAGCCCGCGGTGATCATCCTCGGCTCCGGCCCCAACCGCATCGGCCAGGGCATCGAGTTCGACTACTCCTGCGTCCACGCCTCCTTCGCGCTGTCCGAGGCCGGCTACGAGACCGTGATGGTCAACTGCAACCCGGAGACCGTCTCCACCGACTACGACACCTCCGACCGCCTGTACTTCGAGCCGCTGACCCTCGAGGACGTGCTGGAGATCGTGCACGCGGAGACGCTGGCCGGCCCGGTCGCCGGCGTCGTGGTCCAGCTGGGCGGCCAGACCCCGCTGGGCCTGGCGCAGGCGCTGAAGGACAACGGCGTGCCGATCGTGGGCACCCCGCCCGAGGCCATCCACGCCGCCGAGGACCGCGGCGCCTTCGGGCGCGTCCTCGCCGAGGCCGGCCTGCCCGCCCCCAAGCACGGCACGGCCACCACCTTCGAGGGCGCCAAGGCCATCGCCGACGAGATCGGCTACCCGGTGCTCGTCCGGCCGTCCTACGTCCTCGGCGGACGCGGCATGGAGATCGTCTACGACGAGACCCGCCTGGCCTCCTACATCGCCGAGTCGACCGAGATCAGCCCCTCCCGCCCGGTGCTCGTCGACCGCTTCCTCGACGACGCGATCGAGATCGACGTGGACGCGCTCTACGACGGCGAGGAGCTGTACCTCGGCGGTGTGATGGAGCACATCGAGGAGGCCGGCATCCACTCCGGCGACTCGGCGTGCGCGCTGCCCCCGATCACGCTGGGCGGCTTCGACATCAAGCGGCTGCGCACCTCCACCGAGGCCATCGCCAAGGGCGTCGGCGTGCGCGGCCTGATCAACATCCAGTTCGCCATGGCGGGCGACATCCTCTACGTGCTCGAGGCCAACCCGCGCGCGTCGCGGACGGTCCCGTTCACCTCCAAGGCGACCGCGGTGCCGCTGGCCAAGGCCGCCGCCCGCATCTCGCTGGGCGCCACGGTCGCCGAGCTGCGCGCGGAGGGCCTGCTGCCCGCGCACGGCGACGGCGGCGAGCTGCCCCTGGACGCGCCGATCTCCGTCAAGGAGGCCGTCATGCCGTGGTCGCGCTTCCGCGACATCCAGGGCCGCGGCGTCGACACCATCCTCGGCCCGGAGATGCGCTCCACCGGCGAGGTCATGGGCATCGACTCCGTCTTCGGCACGGCCTACGCCAAGTCGCAGGCGGGCGCCTACGGCCCGCTGCCCACCAAGGGCCGGGCGTTCATCTCGGTCGCCAACCGCGACAAGCGCTCGATGATCTTCCCGGCGCGGGAACTGGTCGCCCACGGCTTCGAGCTGCTCGCCACCTCCGGCACCGCCGAGGTGCTGCGCCGCAACGGCATCAACGCCACCGTCGTGCGCAAGCAGTCCGAGGGCACCGGCCCAAACGGCGAGAAGACCGTCGTCCAGCTCATCCACGACGGCGAGGTGGACCTCATCGTCAACACCCCGTACGGCACCGGCGGCCGCCTCGACGGCTACGACATCCGCACCGCGGCGGTGGCCCGCTCCGTGCCCTGCCTGACCACGGTCCAGGCGCTCGCGGCGGCGGTCCAGGGCATCGACGCCCTCAACCGGGGCGACGTGGGCGTGCGCTCCCTCCAGGAACACGCGCGGCACCTGACCGCGGCCCGCGACTAGCCGCTTTCGAGGGGGACACCGGAAACGGTGTCCCCCTCTTCATGCCAGGCCTCAAGAGGACACCTTCATGTACAAGTTTTTCTTCCGTCTGGTCTTCCGGCGGATGGACCCCGAGCGCGCCCACCACCTGGCCTTCGGCTGGATCCGGCTCGCGGTCCGCGTCCCCGTGCTGCGCACCTTCCTCGCGGCCGCCCTCGCGCCCCGCCACACCGAGCTGCGCACCGAGGCCTTCGGCCTGCGCATGCACGGCCCCTTCGGGCTGGCCGCCGGCTTCGACAAGAACGCCGTCGCCGTCGACGGCATGTCGATGCTCGGCTTCGACCACGTCGAGATCGGCACGGTCACCGGCGAGCCGCAGCCCGGCAACCCCAGGAAGCGGCTGTTCCGGCTGGTCGCGGACCGCGCGCTGATCAACCGGATGGGCTTCAACAACGACGGCTCCCTGGTGGTCGCCGCCCGCCTCGCCACCCGTGAGCCCGTCTTCCGGACGGTCGTCGGCGTCAACATCGGCAAGACCAAGGCGGTCCCCGAGGCGGAGGCCGTCGGCGACTACGTGAAGTCCGCCGAGCGCCTCGCCCCGTACGCCGACTACCTGGTCGTGAACGTCTCCTCCCCGAACACGCCCGGGCTGCGCAACCTCCAGGCCACCGAGGCGCTGCGCCCGCTGCTGACGGCCGTCCGCGAGGCCGCCGACCGCGTGGTCACCGGCCGGCGCGTCCCGCTCCTGGTGAAGATCGCACCCGATCTCGCCGACGACGACATCGACGCCGTCGCCGACCTGGCCGTGGAACTGGGCCTGGACGGCATCATCGCCACCAACACCACCATCGCGCGCGAAGGCCTCGGCCTGACCTCGCGGCCCGCGCTCGTGCGGGAGACCGGCGGACTGTCCGGCGCCCCCCTCAAGGCGCGCTCCCTGGAGGTCCTGCGCCGCCTGTACGCGCGCGTGGGCGACCGGATCACCCTGGTGGGCGTCGGCGGCATCGAGAACGCCGAGGACGCCTGGCAGCGCATCCTGGCCGGCGCCACCCTGATCCAGGGCTACAGCGCCTTCGTCTACGAGGGCCCCTTCTGGAGCCGCGCGATCCACAAGGGCCTCGCCGCCCGCCTGCGCACCAGCCCCTACGCCACCCTCGCCGACGCGGTCGGCGCCGACGTGAGGACACCCGCATGACCGCCACGACGCCCCTGGAGCCCTTCGGC
This sequence comes from Streptomyces sp. NPDC041135, assembly GCF_055592085.1. NCBI lineage: Bacteria > Bacillati > Actinomycetota > Actinomycetes > Kitasatosporales > Streptomycetaceae > Streptomyces > Streptomyces sp. NPDC041135. The sequence goes on along the minus strand of NZ_JBVIYZ010000016.1, from coordinate 88,079 downwards.
GCCCGGCTGCGCCGCGCCATGGACGAGCGCGGCCCGCTGTGCGTCGGCATCGACCCGCACGCCTCCCTGCTCGCCGAGTGGGGCCTGGACGACGACGTGGCGGGCCTGGAGCGCTTCAGCCGCACGGTCGTCGAGGCGGTGGCCGACCGGGTCGCCGTGCTGAAGCCGCAGAGCGCCTTCTTCGAGCGCTTCGGCTCGCGCGGCGTCGCCGTCCTGGAGAAGTCGGTCCAGGAGGCGCGCCAAGCCGGTGCCCTGGTCGTGATGGACGCCAAGCGCGGCGACATCGGCTCGACCATGGCCGCCTACGCCGAGGCGTTCCTGCGCCCGGGCGCCCCGCTGTTCTCGGACGCCCTGACCGTCTCGCCCTACCTCGGCTACGGCTCGCTCAGCCCGGCGGTCGCCCTGGCCCGGGAGAGCGGCGCCGGGCTGTTCGTCCTGGCGCTCACCTCCAACCCGGAGGGCCGCGAGGTCCAGCACGCGGTCCGCGCCGACGGCCGAGGCGTGGGCGCGACCATGCTGGCCCACCTGGCGGCCGAGAACGCGGGGGAGGAGCCCCTGGGGTCCTTCGGCGCGGTCGTGGGTGCGACGCTGGGCGACCTGTCCTCCTACGACCTCGGCATCAACGGGCCGCTCCTCGCGCCCGGCATCGGGGCGCAGGGGGCGACCGCGGCGGACCTGCCCGCGGTCTTCGGGCCGGCCGTGCGCAACGTGGTGCCGAACGTCAGCCGGGGTGTGCTGCGCCACGGTCCCGACGCCGGGGCGCTGCGCGGGGCGGCGGAACGCTTCGCCGAGGAGATCCGGACGGCCGTCGCGGCCGCCTGAGACCTGCGACGGGTGCCCCGGCGGAGGGTCGCCGGACGACTTGAGTGTGAATACATCCTCAAATCCGGGGCATTTTGTCTCACATGTCCGTCCTGGCGCAGGCTGACCAGGACTTTTCCGCTGTTCTCGCTGACTCCGGCGGACTTGCCCGCTAGTCTCCGAGCAGTGGGGGCACCTCCCACGCCCTTCAAGGCAGTGGGGGGAGAACGGGCAAGCGTGTTGCTCGTGGCTCCCCAGGTGTGGGGCGATTAGGTTCCTCACCGGTCCGTATCCGACAGTTCGACATCCGAGGTGACGTAGGCGTGGCTCTTCCGCCCCTTACCCCTGAACAGCGCGCAGCCGCGCTCGAAAAGGCCGCCGCGGCTCGCCGGGAGCGGGCCGAGGTCAAGAATCGACTCAAGCACTCCGGCGCCTCCCTCCACGAGGTCATCAAGCAGGGCCAGGAGAACGACGTCATCGGCAAGATGAAGGTCTCCGCCCTGCTGGAGTCCCTGCCGGGCGTGGGCAAGGTCCGCGCCAAGCAGATCATGGAGCGACTGGGCATCTCCGAGAGCCGCCGCGTGCGTGGTCTCGGGTCCAACCAGATCGCCTCCCTGGAGCGTGAGTTCGGCAGCACCGGGTCCTGAGCCCGGTCCCGTGCGGGACCGGGAGTCCCGGGCACTCCGGGATTACTGGAATAATCGCCGCATGGCAGCAACACTCCGGGGGACGACCCCCGAGCCCCCGGACGCACGTCCGCGGCTGACCGTGCTCTCCGGCCCCTCGGGGGTCGGCAAGAGCACGGTCGTCGCTCATATGCGCAAGGAACACCCCGACGTCTGGCTCTCTGTCTCGGCCACCACCCGCCGGCCCCGCCCGGGCGAGCAGCACGGAGTCCACTACTTCTTCGTCACCGACGAGGAGATGGACAAGCTGATCGCCAACGGTGAGCTGCTGGAATGGGCCGAGTTCGCCGGCAACCGGTACGGCACGCCCCGTGCGGCCGTGCTGGAGCGGCTGGAGAAGGGCGAGCCGGTCCTGCTGGAGATCGACCTCCAGGGCGCCCGGCAGGTCCGCGAGTCCATGCCGGACGCCCAGCTGGTGTTCCTGGCCCCGCCCTCCTGGGAGGAGCTGGTGCGCAGGCTCACCGGGCGGGGCACCGAGCCGCCCGAGGTCATCGAGCGCCGGCTGGAGGCCGCCAGGACCGAACTGGCGGCGGAGCCGGAGTTCGACGAGACGCTGGTCAACACCTCCGTCGAGGATGTGGCCCGCGAGCTGCTAGCCTTGATGGACATTGTGTGATCGTGTCTGCTCAGGCCGGCTGATCACATCGCTAGATTCTCTCCCACCCATCGGAAGGTAGAGCGTGTCCTCTTCCATCACCGCGCCCGAGGGCATCATCAACCCGCCGATCGATGAGCTTCTCGAGGCCACCGACTCGAAGTACAGCCTCGTGATCTACGCGGCCAAGCGGGCCCGCCAGATCAACGCGTACTACTCGCAGCTCGGCGAGGGCCTCCTTGAGTACGTCGGTCCGCTCGTGGACACCCACGTCCACGAGAAGCCGCTCTCGATCGCCCTGCGCGAGATCAACGCGGGTCTGCTGACCTCCGAGGCCATCGAGGGCCCGGCGCAGTAAGTCGTATCCGCACATCGCGGCAGGTTCTTCCACAGGCCCGGCAGTCACGCTGCCGGGCCTGTGGTGTCTGATGGAGTCGTACGGCCCAGCCGTACGCGTCGAGTCGTAGGCAGCGGTACGGGTGAGCCGTCCGCGCGCAGGATGCCGAGCCGGGGAGAGACGGTGGACAAGCCGAAGGTCGTGCTGGGGGTCAGCGGCGGCATCGCCGCGTACAAGGCCTGTGAGCTGCTCAGGAGGCTGACCGAGTCGGGCCACGACGTGCGGGTCGTGCCCACGGCCTCCGCGCTGCACTTCGTCGGCGCCGCGACCTGGTCCGCGCTGTCGGGCCACCCCGTCTCCACCGAGGTCTGGGACGGCGTGCACGAGGTCCCGCACGTCCGCATCGGCCAGCACGCCGACCTGGTCGTGGTGGCCCCCGCGACCGCCGACATGCTCGCCAAGGCCGCGCACGGCCTCGCCGACGACCTGCTGACCAACACGCTCCTCACGGCCCGCTGCCCGGTGGTCTTCGCCCCCGCCATGCACACCGAGATGTGGGAGCACCCGGCCACCCAGGAGAACGTGGCCACGCTGCGCCGGCGCGGCGCCGTCGTGATCGAGCCCGCCGTCGGGCGCCTCACCGGCGCCGACACCGGCAAGGGACGGCTGCCCGACCCGGGCGAGATCTTCGAGGTCTGCCGCCGGGTGCTGACCCGCGGCGCCACCGCGCCCGACCTCGCGGGCCGGCACGTCGTCGTCTCCGCCGGCGGCACCCGCGAGCCCCTCGACCCCGTCCGCTTCCTCGGCAACCGCTCCTCCGGCAAGCAGGGCTACGCCCTGGCGCGCACGGCCGCCGCCCGCGGCGCCCGGGTGACACTGGTGGCGGCCGAGACCGGCCTGCCGGACCCGGCCGGCGTCGACGTCGTCCAGGTGGGCACCGCGGTCCAGCTGCGCGAGGCGGTCCTGAAGGCCGCGGCGGACGCCGACGCCGTCGTGATGGCCGCCGCCGTCGCCGACTTCCGCCCCGCGGCCTACGCGGCCGGGAAGATCAAGAAGAAGGACGGCCAGGACCCCGAGCCCGTCGTCCTGGTGCGGAATCCGGACATCCTCGCGGAGATTTCGGCCGATCGCGCGCGCCCCGGGCAGGTCGTCGTCGGCTTCGCCGCGGAGACCGACGACGTCCTCGCCAACGGCCGCGCCAAGCTGGTACGCAAGGGCTGCGACCTCCTCGTCGTCAACGAGGTCGGGGAGCGCAAGACGTTCGGCTCCGAGGAGAACGAGGCCGTGGTGCTGGGGGCCGACGGCAGCGAGACGCCGGTGCCGCACGGCCCGAAGGAGGCGCTCGCCGACATCGTCTGGGACCTCGTGGTCCCCCGGTTGGCCCCTACTGTTTCAGCCGTTTGACAGCTTCCCAAAACCTGACTTTCGGGCGTGGCGGCCCTGGCCAACGCCGCCGGCCATTGGGCAGAATGCCCATGCCGCAGGTCACAGCGCTCCCGAGAGGCGAGACAGGTGGGCCGGCGGCGGAGTGCGACCGATAAACTGTTCTCGGAGCGATGCCGGGCGCAGCCCCCCGCGTCGTCCGCCAATGATCAGCCAGCAGCCGCTGCAACCACAGGGAGCGTTGTGTCCCGTCGCCTGTTCACCTCGGAGTCCGTGACCGAGGGTCACCCCGACAAGATCGCTGACCAGATCAGCGACACCATTCTCGACGCGCTTCTGCGCGAGGACCCGACGTCCCGGGTCGCCGTCGAGACCCTGATCACGACCGGTCTGGTGCACGTGGCCGGCGAGGTCACGACCAAGACCTACGCGGACATCGCCACCCTGGTCCGCAACAAGATCCTCGAGATCGGCTACGACTCCTCGAAGAAGGGCTTCGACGGCGCCTCCTGCGGCGTGTCGGTGTCCATCGGCGCGCAGTCCCCGGACATCGCGCAGGGCGTCGACACGGCGTACGAGACCCGTGTCGAGGGCGACGACGACGAACTCGACCGCCAGGGCGCGGGCGACCAGGGCCTGATGTTCGGCTACGCCAGCGACGAGACCCCCACGCTGATGCCGCTGCCGATCTTCCTGGCGCACCGGCTGGCCAGCCGCCTGTCCGCGGTCCGCAAGAACGGCACCATCCCCTACCTGCGCCCCGACGGCAAGACCCAGGTCACCATCGAGTACGACGGCGACAAGGCCGTCCGTCTGGACACGGTGGTCGTCTCCTCGCAGCACGCGAGCGACATCGACCTGGAGTCGCTGCTCGCCCCCGACATCCGCGAGTTCGTCGTGGAGCCCGAGCTGAAGGCACTCCTGGACGAGGGCATCAAGCTGGAGACCGAGGGCTACCGCCTGCTGGTCAACCCGACCGGCCGCTTCGAGATCGGCGGCCCGATGGGCGACGCCGGCCTCACCGGCCGCAAGATCATCATCGACACCTACGGCGGCATGGCCCGCCACGGCGGCGGCGCCTTCTCCGGCAAGGACCCGTCCAAGGTCGACCGCTCGGCCGCCTACGCCATGCGCTGGGTCGCCAAGAACGTGGTGGCGGCGGGCCTGGCCTCCCGCTGCGAGGTCCAGGTCGCCTACGCCATCGGCAAGGCGGAGCCGGTCGGCCTCTTCGTGGAGACCTTCGGCACCCACAAGGTGGACGTCGAGAAGATCGAGAAGGCGATCGACGAGGTCTTCGACCTCCGCCCGGCCGCCATCATCCGCGACCTCGACCTGCTGCGCCCGATCTACTCCCAGACCGCCGCGTACGGTCACTTCGGCCGTGAGCTGCCCGACTTCACCTGGGAGCGCACCGACCGCGTGGACGCGCTGCGCAAGGCCGCCGGCCGCTGAGCACCGCCAGGGCTTCGTGCCGGGGCCCGGTCTCCCTCGCGGGAGGCCGGGCCCCGGCGCGTTCCCGGCCGTTCGCCGGAGCAGTCCGCGCGTGCGTGGGTGCGTTCGTGTGTGCCGGGTGTCAGTGCCGTTTGGTAAGAATGCAAGCGTGAGCAGCGAGAACGGGCCGGGGGACGGCGAGGGCGAGGCGCCCGCGCCGGCGGAGCAGCTCGCGCTCATCCGCGAGGGCGTGCGCCAGGGCCGCGCCAAGGCGCCCAAGGCGAAACCGCGGACCTGGCGCGGCGCCGCGCTGGCCGGGGAGCTGCCGGTGGCGCGGGTGCTGGTCGACAAGGGCGTGCTGCACCTGGACCGGTACTTCGACTACGCCGTGCCGCAGGAGCTGGACGCGCAGGCGCAGCCCGGGGTGCGCGTGCGGGTCCGGTTCGGCGCGGGGCGGGGCCGGGTGCGGGAGGGGCGCCGGGAGGGCGGCGGCCTGATCGACGGGTTCCTCGTGGAGCGGCGCGCCGAGTCCGACTACGCGGGCCCGCTGGCGGCGCTCGCCCAGGTGGTGTCGCCGGAGCCGGTGCTGAGCGAGGAGCTGCTGGGCCTGGCCCGCGCCGTGGCCGACCGCTACGCGGGAAGCCTCGCCGACGTCCTCCAGCTGGCCGTGCCGCCGCGCAGCGCGCGGGCCGAGCGGCGACCCTCGCCCGCCCCGCTGCCACCGCCCGCCCCACCGGGCGCCGGGTCCTGGGCACGGTACGAGCAGGGCGCCGCCTTCATCGAGTCGCTGGCCGCCGGCGGATCGCCGCGCGCGGTGTGGAACGCCCTGCCGGGGCCGGGCTGGAGCGAGGAGCTGGCCCGGGCCGTCGCCGCGGCGCTCGCCTCGGGACGCGGCGCGCTCGTCGTCGTACCCGACGGCCGGGCCGCGGCGCGGGTGGACGCCGCGCTGACCGCGCTGCTCGGCGAGGGGCGGCACGCGCTGCTGACCGCCGACGCCGGGCCCGAGAAGCGGTACGCGCAGTGGCTGGCGGTGCGGCGCGGCTCGGTGCGGGCCGTGGTGGGGACGCGGGCGGCGATGTTCGCGCCGGTGCGGGACCTGGGCCTGGTCGCCGTGTGGGACGACGGGGACGACAGCCACAGCGAGCAGCACGCGCCGCAGCCCCACGCGCGGGACGTGCTGCTGCTGCGTGCCGCGCTGGACCGGTGCGGCTTCCTGCTCGGCGGCTGGAGCTGCACCGTGGAGGGTGCGCAGTTGGTGGAGACCGGCTGGGCGCGGCCACTGGTGTCCGGGCGCGAGCAGGTGCGCCTGGCCGCGCCGCTGGTGCGGACCGTCGGCGACGGCGACCTGGCCCGGGACGAGGCGGCGCGCGCCGCCCGGCTGCCCACCCTGGCCTGGCAGGTGGCCCGGGAGGGACTGCGGCACGGCCCCGTGCTGGTCCAGGTGCCCCGGCGGGGCTACGTGCCGCGCATGGCGTGCGACCGGTGCCGTGCGTCCGCGCGGTGCCGGCACTGCGCGGGGCCGCTGCAGGGACAGGACTCCGGGGCACTGCGCTGCGAGTGGTGCGGACAGCAGGAGAGCGCCTGGCACTGCCCCGAGTGCGGCGGCTTCCGGCTGCGGGCCCAGGTCGTCGGCGCCCGCCGGACCGCCGAGGAACTGGGGCGGGCCTTCCCGGCCGTACCGGTGCGCACCTCGGGGCGTGAGCACGTGCTGGACACGGTGCCGGGCACGCCGGCGCTGGTGGTGAGCACCCCGGGGGCCGAGCCGGTCGCCGAGGGCGGGTACGCGGCGGCGCTGCTGCTGGACGGCTGGGCCATGCTCGGACGGCCCGACCTGCGGGCCGGGGAGGACGCGCTGCGGCGGTGGATCGCGGCCGGGGCGCTGGTCCGGGCGCAGGGCGAGCGGGGGACCGTGGTCGTCGTCGCCGAGCCGACCCTGCGCCCCGTGCAGGCGCTGGTGCGGTGGGACCCCGTCGGGCACGCGGTGCGGGAGCTGGCGGAGCGGGCGGAGCTGGGGTTCCCGCCGGTGTCGCGGATGGCGGCCGTGTCCGGGCCGGCCGAGGCGCTGGCCGAGTTCCTGGGCGCGGTCAGCCTGCCGGCGGACGCGGAGGTGCTGGGACCGGTCCCGGTGCCGCCCACCCTGCCCGGCCGCCCGCGCCGGCCCGGTGCGCCGCCGCCCGGTGAGCACTGGGAGCGGGCGCTGGTGCGGGTGCCGCCGGGCAGCGGCGCCGCCCTGGCGTCGGCCCTGAAGGCGGCACAGGCGGCCCGCATGGCCCGCGGCGGCGGCGAGGCGGTACGGGTGCGGATCGATCCGCCGGACATCGGCTGACAGCGGGCGGACGGCCACCGAGGGGCCGCCGGCGCTTGCCGGGCCTGCCGACACACGGCTGCCCTCCCGGGTGTGCGCCGGGAGGGCAGGGACAGAGGTCGGGTCAGCCGTTGCGGGGGCCGGGGAAGGCGGTCGGCCGGATCTCTTCGCGGAGCGTGGGGCTGCCCGCGGTCGGCTGGGTCGGCATGGAGCGGGCCGCGGGGACGGTCGGTACCGCCGGCAGACCGGCGTTCACGTTGACCGTGCGGGTGCCCGACGGCTCGGTGGCCCGCTCGGCCTCGGCGGCGGCCTGGGTGGCGGCGCGGCGGGCGCCGTAACGGCGGTGCACCGCCTGCTTGGTGACACCGAGGGCGGACCCCACCGCGTCCCAGGAGAAGCCGAGCGAGCGGTCGAAGTCCACGGCGGCCGTGACCAGCGTCTCGACGCTGTCCCGCAGCTCCTGGGCGAGGCGGACCGTCGGCGCGGGAGCGCGCCCGTAGACGACGAAGCCCGTGGAGGGGCCGGAGCGGCGCGGACGGTAGACGTTGCCCAGCTGGGCGGTGAGGGTGCGCAGTGCGTCCACCTGCCGGCGGACCCGCTCGATGTCCCGCACCAGCAAGTGCAGGCTGGCCCGGGCCTGGGCGTCGTGGGTTGCGTGGTCGGCCATGAACAAGCCTCTCGAACCGGCGTTGAAAGGAATTGGGCCGCGCGGGCGGCCCTTTGTGGTCAACTCTTCCTTGACCAACGCGTACGCGCGCCGCTGGTAACGGGGTGGGGGCGCGCGGTGCGGCACGCACGCCGTACACCCGCCCCGCGCACCACCCGCCTCCCGTTCCAGCCGCTCCACGGGGCGTCGGACACCCGCCTCACGGGGCGTCGAGCAAGCGGCGGGCACCCGCCTCACCGGGGTGTTGACCTGCCGCTGGTCCTAGACTGGTGCGCTGCCCGTCCACCCCCGCCCGAGAGGCCCGATCCCGCCCATGAAGCTCGTCTTCGCCGGTACCCCCGAGGTCGCCGTTCCCGCCCTGGACGCCCTGCTCGCCTCCGGGCGGCACGAGGTGGCCGCCGTCGTCACGCGGCCCGACGCACCGGCCGGGCGGGGGCGCAGGCTGGTCGCGTCCCCGGTGGCCGACCGGGCGGAGGAGTCCGGGATCGAGGTGCTGAAGCCCGCGAAGCCGCGCGACCCGGACTTCCTCCGGCGGCTGACGGAGATCGCCCCGGACTGCTGCCCCGTCGTCGCCTACGGCGCGCTGCTGCCCCGGGTCGCCCTCGACATCCCCGCGCACGGCTGGGTCAACCTGCACTTCTCGCTGCTGCCCGCCTGGCGCGGCGCGGCTCCCGTGCAGCACGCCCTCATGGCGGGCGACGAGATCACCGGAGCGTCCACCTTCCTCATCGAGGAGGGTCTCGACTCCGGGCCGGTGTACGGCACGGTCACCGAGGAGATCCGGCCCACCGACACCAGCGGCGACCTCCTCACCCGGCTCGCCTTCGCCGGGGCCGGGCTGCTCGCGGCCACCATGGACGGCATCGAGGACGGCACCCTGAAGGCCGTACCGCAGCCCACCGAGGGCGTCACCCTGGCGCCGAAGATCACCGTCGAGGGCGCCCGGGTCGACTGGAGCGCCCCGGCCCTGCGCGTGGACCGGGTCGTGCGCGGCTGCACGCCCGCCCCCGGCGCCTGGACCACGTTCCGCGGCGAGCGGCTGAAGCTGATCCAGGTCACGCCGGTGCCCGCCCGTACCGACCTGGTTCCCGGGCGGCTCGCGGTCGGGAAGAACAGCGTGCACGCGGGCACCGGTTCGTACGCGGTGGAGCTGGTGTGGGTGCAGGCCCAGGGCAAGAAGCCGATGCGGGCCGCCGACTGGGCCCGCGGTGTGCGGATCGCCGACGGCGAGACGCTGGGCGGCTGAGCGGTCGCCGCGGGCGGCACCGCGTGCGGTGCCGCCCTCCGGCGGTGCCCGCGGTGCCGCCCTCCGCCGGTCCCGGCGGTGACGTCTGGACGTAGGCTGGGGCTCGCACCCTTCTCACACCCGGAGCACCTTTTTCGTGAGCGAGTCCTCCCGGCGGCCCCGCAGGCCCGCCAAGCCCTACCGCCGTCCCCAGAAGGACCCCGTCCGCATCCTCGCCTTCGAGGCGCTGCGCGCGGTGGACGAGCGGGACGCGTACGCCAACCTCGTGCTGCCGCCGCTGCTGCGCAAGGCGCGGGAGAAGGGCGACTTCGACGGCCGGGACGCCGCCCTCGCCACCGAGCTGGTCTACGGCACGCTGCGCCGGCAGGGAACCTACGACGCGATCATCGCCGCCTGTGTCGACCGGCCGCTGCGGGAGGTCGACCCGCCGGTGCTTGACGTGCTCAGCCTCGGCGCCCACCAGCTGCTCGGCACGCGCATCCCGACGCACGCGGCGGTCTCCGCCTCCGTCGAGCTGGCCCGGGTCGTGCTCGGCGACGGGCGGGCGAAGTTCGTCAACGCCGTCCTGCGCAAGGTGGCCCAGCACGACCTCGACGGCTGGCTGGAGAAGGTCGCGCCGCCCTATGACGAGGACCCCGAGGACCACCTCTCCGTCGTGCACTCGCACCCCCGCTGGGTCGTCTCGGCCCTGTGGGACTCGCTGGGCGGCGGGCGGGCCGGTGTGGAGGAGCTGCTGGAGGCCGACAACGAGCGGCCCGAGGTCACTCTCGTCGCCCGCCCCGGCCGGGCCACCACCGAGGAACTGCTGGCCGCGGAGGCCGCCGTACCGGGGCGCTGGTCGCCGTACGCCGTGCGGCTCACCGAGGGCGGCGAGCCGGGCGCCATCGAGGCGGTGCGCGAGGGGCGGGCCGGCGTCCAGGACGAGGGCAGCCAGCTCGTCGCCCTGGCCCTGGCGAACGCGCCGCTGGAGGGACCGGACGAGAAGTGGCTCGACGCGTGCGCCGGGCCCGGCGGCAAGGCCGCGCTGCTCGCCGCCCTGGCCGCCGAGCGCGGGGCCGTGCTGCTGGCCTCGGAGAAGCAGCCGCACCGGGCCGGGCTGGTCGCCAAGGCGCTGGCCGGGAACCCGGGGCCGTACCAGGTCATCGCCGCCGACGGCACCCGGCCGCCGTGGCGTCCCGGCGCCTTCGACCGGGTGCTGGTGGACGTGCCCTGCACCGGCCTCGGCGCCCTGCGCCGACGCCCCGAGGCCCGGTGGCGGCGGCGCCCGGAGGACCTGGACAGCTTCGCGCCGCTCCAGCGGGGCCTGCTGCGCACCGCGCTGGAGTCGGTCCGGACCGGCGGTGTGGTCGGCTACGCGACCTGCTCGCCGCACCTGGCGGAGACCCGGGCCGTCGTGCAGGACGTGCTCAAGCAGCACCCGGACACCGAACTGCTCGACGCCCGCCCGCTGCTGCCAGGCGTGCCCGCGCTCGGCGACGGCCCCGACGTGCAGCTGTGGCCGCACCTGCACGGCACCGACGCCATGTACCTGGCCCTGATCCGCCGGACCGGCTGACCGACGGGACGGAAGCGGAGCGGCACCGGGGCGAACAAACGTGCCCGGGCATGGCAGTCTTGGGGCATGGCCGTGCAGATCAACCCCAGCATCCTGTCCGCCGACTTCGCCCGCCTCGCGGACGAGGCACGGGCGGTCGAAGGCGCCGACTGGCTCCACGTCGACGTCATGGACAACCACTTCGTCCCGAACCTCACGCTCGGTGTGCCGGTCGTGGAGTCCCTGGCCCGGGCGACGGACACCCCGCTGGACTGCCACCTGATGATCGAGGACGCCGACCGCTGGGCGCCGCAGTACGTGGAGGCGGGCGCCTCGTCCGTCACGTTCCACGTCGAGGCGGCGGCCGCGCCAGTGCGGCTGGCCCGTGAGATCCGCGCCAAGGGCGCCCGCGCCTCCATGGCGCTGAAGCCCGCGACGCCCATCGAGCCGTACGAGGACCTGCTCCCCGAACTCGACATGCTGCTGATCATGACGGTAGAACCGGGCTTCGGCGGGCAGGCGTTCCTGGACATCATGCTGCCCAAGATCCGCCGCACCCGCGAGCTGATCGCCAAGCACGGACTCGAGCTGTGGTTGCAGGTCGACGGAGGCGTCTCGGCGTCGACGATCGAGCGGTGCGCGGACGCCGGGGCCGACGTCTTCGTGGCCGGTTCGGCCGTCTACGGGGCGAAGGACCCGGCCGAGGCGGTACGTGCACTGCGCACGCAGGCGGAGGGCGCGACCGCCAGGGCCAGCTGGGCGTGCGGCCACTGAGCCACGGCTACGTGAACAGCTGAGGGTACGCCGTCCATCAGGGCGGATCGAGCGCGCCGGATCTGCGAGGATGAACGGCGAATCCAGAGTGTGAACACCAGAGTGTGAACAGCAGTGAGGAGATCGCCGTGTCGGGTATGTCGGCGGGCCGGTCAGCCATGCGGATGGGACCCGCTGAGCTGGTGCAGGCGGCGGCCATGGCCCGCCGCTTCTACCTCGAGGGGAAGTCCAAGATCCAGATCGCCGAGGAGTTCGGCGTCAGCCGCTTCAAGGTGGCCCGCGTCCTGGAGACCGCCCTCGAGCGGGATCTCGTACGCATCGAGATCCGTGTCCCGGCCGAACTGGACGCCGAGCGCTCGGACGCGCTCCGGGCCCGTTACGGCCTCAGGCACGCGGTGGTGGTCGAGTCCCCGGCCGACGCCGAGGAGACCCCCGACCCCGAGAACCTGGGGGAGGTGGCCGCCGACCTGCTCGGCGAACTCGTCGACGAGGGAGGGGTGCTGGGCCTGGCCTGGGGCCGGTCGACCATCCACATGGCGGCCGCCCTCGACCGGCTGCCGCCCTGCACGGTGGTGCAGCTGACGGGCGTGTACGACGCCGGGACCGCCGAGCGCGGCTCGGTCGAGGCCGTGCGCCGCGCCGCCCAGGTCTCCGGCGGGGACGCGCACCCCATCTACGCGCCGATGCTGCTCCCCGACGAGGCCACCGCGGGGGCGCTGCGCCACCAGACCGGCATCGCCCGGGCCTTCGAGTACTTCGACAAGGTCACGGTCGCCTGCGTCTCCATCGGCTCCTGGGAGCCCGGCATCTCCACGGTGCACGACATGCTCACCGACGAGGAGCGCGCGCACTACGCCTCGCTCGGCGTCGCCGCCGAGATGTCCGCGCATCTCTTCGACGCCGAGGGCCGCCGGATCGGGCGCGACCTGGGCGAGCGGTGCATCACCGTCAAGGCCGACCAGCTGCGCCGGATCCCCGAGGTGGTGGCCATCGCGGGCGGGCAGCGCAAGGCGTCCGCCATCGACGCGGTGCTCCGCTCCGGCCTGGTCACCAGCCTGGTCACGGACACCTCGGCCGCCGACTACCTGATGGCGGCGGGACCGGCACCCCGGCCCGCGCTCAACCGCGCGGACCCGGACGGTCCCTGACCCGCGGCCGCGGGGGACGGCGGGCACCCGGGGCTCCGCCGTGAGGGGCCTTGGACTTTTGTCCAAGGCCCCTGCGGCCAGCCTGGATGTTTCGCCGGGGGCCCGCCGGGTGGTCCCCGTGGGAGAATGAAGTACGTGCTTTGCCCTTGGCCGACCCGGCCGTGGGTCACCTCTGATCGACTGGGATGTGCAGCACGTGCGTTTCCTCAATGACATCCAGCCCGCGTACGACCTGACGTACGACGACGTGTTCATGGTGCCGAGCCGCTCCGCGGTCGGCTCGCGTCTGGGCGTGGACCTCAGCTCGCCGGACGGCACGGGCACCACCATCCCGCTCGTCGTCGCCAACATGACCGCCATCGCGGGCCGCCGGATGGCGGAGACGGTGGCCCGGCGCGGCGGCCTCGTGGTGATCCCGCAGGACATCCCGATCGACGTGGTCACCGACGTCATCTCCTGGGTCAAGAGCCGCCACCTGGTGCTGGACACCCCCATCGTGCTGGCCCCGCACCAGACCGTCGCCGACGCCCTGGCCCTGCTGCCCAAGCGGGCCCACAACGCCGGTGTCGTCGTCGACGGCGACCAGCGGCCCGTCGGCGTGGTCACCGACGCGGACCTCACCGGCGTCGACCGCTTCACCCAGCTCGCCGAGGTCATGTCCCGCGACCTGCTGCTGCTCGACGCGGACATCGACCCGCGCGAGGCCTTCAACCGGCTGGACGCGGCCAACCGGCGCTACGCCCCGGCCGTCGACCGGGACGGCCGCCTGGCCGGCATCCTGACCCGCAAGGGCGCCCTGCGGGCGACGCTCTACACCCCGGCGACCGACGAGCACGGACGGCTGCGGATCGCCGCCGCCGTCGGCATCAACGGCGACTTCGTGGCCAAGGCCGGGCAGCTGCTCGCCGCGGGCGTGGACACCCTCGTCATCGACACCGCCCACGGTCACCAGGAATCGATGATCACCGCCATCAAGCTGGTGCGCGACCTCGACCCCCGGGTGCCGATCGTGGCGGGCAACATCGTCTCCGCCGAGGGCGTCAAGGACCTCATCGACGCGGGCGCGGACGTCATCAAGGTCGGTGTCGGCCCGGGCGCCATGTGCACCACCCGCATGATGACCGGCGTCGGACGGCCGCAGTTCTCGGCGGTCCTGGAGTGCGCCGCCGAGGCCAGGAAGCACGGCAAGCACGTGTGGGCCGACGGCGGTGTCCGCCACCCGCGCGACGTGGCCATGGCGCTCGCCGCCGGCGCGTCCAACGTGATGGTCGGCTCCTGGTTCGCGGGCACCTACGAGTCCCCGGGCGACCTCCAGCACGACGCCGACGGCCGCGCCTACAAGGAGTCCTTCGGCATGGCCTCGGCGCGCGCCGTGCGCAACCGCACCTCCGAGGAGTCGGCGTACGACCGCGCCCGCAAGGCGGTCTTCGAGGAGGGCATCTCCACCTCCCGGATGTTCCTCGACCCCTCCCGCCCGGGTGTGGAGGACCTGATCGACTCGATCATCGCGGGCGTCCGCTCGTCCTGCACCTACGCCGGCGCCGCCTCCCTGGAGGAGTTCGCCGCGAAGGCCATCGTCGGCATCCAGAGCGCGGCCGGCTACGCCGAGGGCAAGCCCCTGCACGCCAGCTGGAGCTGATCCCGGACTGCCCTGCCGGAGCCGATCCGCACCTCGATCCGCACCCCGTTCCGCACGGCCCCCGCCGGCCCCCCGCGCTGCTCAGCGCCGGGCCCGGCGGGGGCCGTCGGCGTACCCGGCCCGCGACCTCACCGGTCTGGCGCCGGCCGGCGGCGCAACGGTCGGTACGTCCGGGCGCAACGAATGGGCATCCCGGGCGGATGAACGCAATGATCATGCGGGTATGCGCAAGGTTGCTGCATTACGCTCGTGAAGTCCGGCCTCGTAGGGTTCTGCGACGTACGTGGTGCGGCGGGGACTTCCGCTCGGCGGGTTCCTGCCCCGGCAGGGTGCCGTCGCCCCCACCCACCCTGACCGGCAGCGAAAAGGAGCCAGCGCGTGCTCGACCACGGCGCACCCCCGCCCCTCGGCAGATCGGCCGACCCCGCGTCCCCGGGCGTCGCCGCGCGCCTCATGCGCCGCAAGCCCGTGGAACGCCTGGTCGCCGAGGGCGGCCACGGTGAGGGAGGCTCGCTGCGGCGCTCCCTCGGGCTGTGGCAGCTGACCATGATCAGCGTCGGTGCCACCCTTGGCACCGGCATCTTCGTCGTCCTCGGCCAGGCCGTCCCCAAGGCCGGACCGGCGGTGACGCTCTCCTTCGTGATCGCCGGCCTCACGGCGCTGTTCTCCGCCCTGTCCTACGCCGAGCTGGCCGGCACCATCCCGGTCGCCGGCTCCTCCTACTCGTACGCGTACGCAACGATGGGCGAGCTGATCGCCTGGATCTGCGGCTGGTGCCTGGTCCTGGAGTACGGCGTCTCGGTCGCCGCCGTGGCCGTCGGCTGGGGCGAGTACCTCAACGAGCTGCTCGACGGCACCCTCGGCGTCACCATTCCGGACGCCCTCTCCGCCCCGCCCGGCGACGGCGGCATCTTCAACCTGCCCGCCCTGATCGTCGTCCTGCTCGCGATGACGTTCCTGCTCGGCGGCGCGAA
Source organism: Streptomyces sp. NPDC041135 (assembly GCF_055592085.1). Taxonomy (NCBI): domain Bacteria; kingdom Bacillati; phylum Actinomycetota; class Actinomycetes; order Kitasatosporales; family Streptomycetaceae; genus Streptomyces; species Streptomyces sp. NPDC041135. The sequence goes on along the minus strand of NZ_JBVIYZ010000016.1, from coordinate 72,559 downwards.
GGAGTCGGCACGCGCCAACACCGTCATGGTGTGCGTCAAGATCGCCGCGCTGGTGCTGTTCTGCACCATCGGCTTCATGGGCTTCAAGTCCGGCAACTACGCCCACTTCATGCCGCTCGGCATGGCCGGGGTGAGCGCGGCCGGCGCCACCCTGTTCTTCTCCTACATCGGCTTCGACGCCGCCTCCACCGCCGGTGAGGAGGCGAAGGACGCCCAGCGCGACCTGCCGCGCGCCATCATGCTGTCCCTCGTGATCGTCACGGCCCTGTACGTCCTGGTCGCGGCCGTCGCCGTGGGCGCGAGGCCCTGGCGGACGTTCAACGACTCCGAGGCCGCCCTCGCCCAGATCATGACGGACGTCACCGGGCACAGCTTCTGGGGCACCCTGCTGGCCGCCTGCGCCGTCGTCGCCATCGCCAGCGTCGTGCTGACCGTGCTCTACGGCCAGACCCGCATCCTGTTCGCGATGTCCCGCGACGGCCTGGTGCCCAAGGTCTTCGCCCGGGTGCACCCGCGCACCGGCGCCCCGCGCGCCAACACCGTCATCGTCTCCCTGTTCTGCGGTGTCCTGGCCGCCGCGATCCCGCTGGGCCAGCTGGCCGACGCCACCAGCATCGGCACGCTGTTCGCCTTCGGGCTGGTCAACATCGCCGTCGTGGTGCTGCGCCGGACCCGCCCGGACATGCCCCGCACCTTCCGGGTGCCGCTGTCGCCGGTGCTGCCCGCGCTGGGCTTCCTGTTCTGCGTGTGGATGATGGGCAGCCTGTCGGCCGTCACCTGGGTGGTCTTCGGTGCCTGGATGGCGGTGGGGCTCGTGTTCTACTTCGTGTACGGCTACCGCCGTTCCCGCCTCGCGACCGGTGACAGCGTCGCGGTGGCGCAGCAGTGACCGACCCGAAGAAGTGAACGACCCGACGTGCTGAACACTCTCGACGAACGCATCGTGCACGCCCTCGCCGAGGACGCCCGCCGCTCCTACGCCGACATCGGGCAGGAGGTCGGCCTGTCCGCGCCCGCCGTGAAGCGGCGCGTGGACCGGCTGCGGGCCACCGGAGCCATCACCGGCTTCACCGTACGGGTGGATCCCGCGGCCCTCGGCTGGGAGACCGAGGGGTTCGTCGAGATCTACTGCCGGCGCAACACCTCCCCGGAGACCATCCAGCGGGGCCTGGAGCGCTACCAGGAGGTCGTGGCCGCGTCCACCGTCACCGGGGACGCGGACGCGGTCGTCCAGGTCTTCGCCTCCGACATGCGGCACTTCGAGCGGGTGCTGGAGCGCATCGCCGGGGAGCCGTTCGTGGAGCGGACCAAGTCGGTGCTGGTGCTCTCCCCGCTGCTGCGCCGCTTCTCCTCCGGCGCACCCGGTTAGGCCGTGTCCGCGAGGTCCCGGCCGCCCGGCCCGTGGGCCGTCGCCTCCCGGCGGATGCCGTGCAGCAGGTGCCGCATGCCCCGTGCGTGGGCGCCGGTGCCGATGACCAGCAACCGGTACAGCGTCCCGGCCGGGCCGGGGAAGTCGGCCCGGGTCTGTGCCCGTACGCGGGTGCGGCCCGGGCCGTCCGGCTCCAGGCGCAGGATCAGCGCGTACACCGAGAAGCGGTGCCGCCCGGCCAGGACCAGCTCCCGGCCCGGATCGGCGATGATCACGCGGAAGCCGGGGACCGTCGAGCCGACGGCGAGCGGGCGCGGCCCGGACGCGGCCTGGTCGACGCTGCCGACCAGCCGGGCGTAGCGGCCCGCGGCGGGCCCGGCGAAGGACCGCTCCACCCTGCGGCCGATCGCCCGCCACACGGCGTCCGGGCCGGCCGCGACCACCGCGGTGTGGCAGTCGACGTACGGCAATGTGTCCGGCTCCACCGGATTCCCCCTTAGGCGCCGCCCCGCAGGCCGGCCGTCGTCCCTGATCAGTGCCCTCGCCGTGGGGCCGCGCAACGAATCGCCGCCATGGCCCCGCTCGACGCAACGAACCGCGCACCGGAGCGCAACGGCTCCTTCTTGTCCGGCCGAGCGCCCCGCCCGTACCGTCTATCTGACCCCCTGAACCCCTTTCTTACCGGTGAGGATGCCGCATGCGTACCGCCCTGCTCCAGAGCTCCGGCCGCCCCGGCTCCGTCGTCGAGAACCTCAAGGTGCTCGATGAGGCCGCGGGCCGGGCCGCCGCCGCGGGCGCCGGGCTGCTGGTGGCGCCGGAGCTGTTCCTCACCGGCTACGCGATCGGCGACGACGTCGCCCGCCTGGCCGAGCCCGCCGACGGCGAGTGCGCCGACACGATCGCCGCCATCGCCTCCCGGCACGGCCTGGCGCTCGCCTACGGCTACCCCGAGCGCGACGGCTCCGCCGTGTACAACTCCGCGCAGCTGATCTCCGCCGACGGCACCCGCCTGGCCAACTACCGCAAGACCCACCTCTTCGGCTGCTTCGAGCGCGAGCAGTTCACCCCGGGTGACCGGCCGGTCGTGCAGGCCGAGCTGAACGGGCTCACCGTCGGCCTGATGATCTGCTACGACGTCGAGTTCCCGGAGAACGTCCGTGCCCACGCCCTGGCCGGCACCGACCTGCTGCTGGTGCCCACGGCTCAGATGCACCCCTTCCAGTTCGTCCCCGAGTCCCTGGTGCCGGTGCGGGCCTGGGAGAACCAGATGTACGTCGCGTACGTCAACCGGGCCGGCGCCGAGGGCGAGTTCGAGTTCGTCGGGCTGTCCGTGCTGGCCGGCCCCGACGGCATCGCCCGGGTCCGGGCCGGCCGCGCCGAGCAGCTGGTGTTCGCCGACGCCGACCCCGTCGCCCTGGCCGCCGCCCGCGAGGCCAACCCGTACCTGAAGGACCGCCGCCCCGGCCTCTACGGGTCCCTGGTCTGACACCCCCAGCCTCCACCCCGTTCTTCCCCGCAAGGAGTCCGTACCCCATGACGTCCACGGTGCCCAACGCCGTCGAGCACGCCGACGAGCAGCAGCCGCCGATCACCATGTTCGGCCCGGACTTCCCCTACGCCTACGACGACTTCCTCGCCCACCCGGCCGGCCTCGGCCAGGTGCCGGCGACCGAGCACGGCACCGAGGTCGCCGTCATCGGCGGCGGCCTGTCCGGCATCGTGGCCGCCTACGAGCTGATGAAGATGGGCCTCAGGCCCGTCGTCTACGAGGCCGACCAGCTCGGCGGCCGGCTGCGCACCGTCGGCTTCGACGGCTGCGACCCGTCCCTCACCGCCGAGATGGGCGCGATGCGCTTCCCGCCGTCCTCCACGGCCCTCCAGCACTACATCGACCTGGTCGGCCTGGAGACGCGCCCGTTCCCCAACCCGCTGGCCGAGGCGACCCCCTCGACCGTCGTCGACCTCAAGGGCGAGTCGCACTACGCCGAGACCATCGAGGACCTGCCGCAGGTCTACCGGGACGTCGCCGCCGCCTGGGGCAAGTGCCTGGAGGAGGGCGCCGACTTCTCCGACATGAACCGCGCCATGCGCGAGCGCGACGTCCCGCGCATCCGCGAGATCTGGTCCCGGCTCGTCGAGAAGCTCGACAACCAGACCTTCTACGGCTTCCTCTGCGACTCCGAGGCGTTCAGGTCCTTCCGGCACCGCGAGATCTTCGGCCAGGTCGGCTTCGGCACCGGCGGCTGGGACACCGACTTCCCGAACTCCATCCTGGAGATCCTGCGCGTCGTCTACACCGAGGCCGACGACCACCACCGCGGCATCGTCGGCGGCTCCCAGCAGCTGCCGCTGCGCCTGTGGGAGCGCGAGCCGGAGAAGATCGTCCACTGGCCGTACGGCACCTCGCTGAAGTCCCTGCACGTGAACGGCGAGCCCCGCCCGGCCGTGACCCGGCTGCACCGCACCGCGGGCAACCGGATCACCGTGACCGACGCGAACGGCGACATCCGCACCTACCCGGCGGCCGTCTTCACCGCGCAGTCCTGGATGCTGCTGTCGAAGATCGCCTGCGACGACTCGCTGTTCCCGATCGACCACTGGACGGCGATCGAGCGCACCCACTACATGGAGTCCAGCAAGCTGTTCGTGCCCGTGGACCGGCCGTTCTGGCTGGACAAGGCCGTCGACGACAGGGGAAACCCCACCGGCCGGGACGTCATGTCGATGACGCTGACCGACCGCATGACCCGCGGCACCTACCTGCTGGACGACGGCCCGGACAAGCCGGCCGTCATCTGCCTCTCCTACACCTGGTGCGACGACAGCCTCAAGTGGCTGCCGCTGTCCGCGAACGAGCGGATGGAGGTCATGCTGAAGTCGCTCGGCGAGATCTACCCGAACGTCGACATCAGGAAGCACGTCATCGGCAGCCCGGTGACCGTCTCCTGGGAGAACGAGCCCTACTTCATGGGCGCGTTCAAGGCCAACCTGCCCGGCCACTACCGCTACCAGCGGCGCCTGTTCACGCACTTCATGCAGGACCGGCTGCCCGAGGACAAGCGGGGCATCTTCCTGGCCGGCGACGACATCTCCTGGACGGCCGGCTGGGCCGAGGGCGCGATCCAGACCGCGCTGAACGCGGTGTGGGGCGTCATGCGCCACTTCGGCGGCGAGACCGACGCCGCCAACCCGGGCCCGGGTGACGTCTACGACGAGATCGCCCCCGTGGAACTGCCCGAGGACTGACCAGGTCCCCGGCGACGCGGCGGCGGCCCGGGGCCGGGGCCGACCGGCCCCGGCCGCCTCAGCCGGGCAGCGGGGTGAGCAGCATGCGGCCGGCGAAGCCGACCGCCGCGTCCAGCCGTTCGGCCAGCTCCCCGGCGACGTCCTCGCACCGGCGCAGCGCCCACAGGGCCCGCGCCGCCGCCCAGGTCGCCTCCCGCGCCCGCTCCAGGCTCCACGAGCCGAGCAGGTGGGTGAGCGGGTCGGCGATCTGGAGCAGGTCGGGACCCGGCATCAGATCCTCGCGGATGCGCTCCTCCAGCGACACCAGCAGGTCGCCCACCCGCTCGAACTCGTCCTCCAGCTCGGCCGGTTCGCACTCCAGCGCCCGGCAGATGTCCACGACGGCCAGCGCCAGGTCGTGCCCGATGTGCGCGTTGATGCCCGCGAGCGCGAACTGCAGCGGCCGTACGCCCGGGTGGCGGCGGAACTGGAACAGCGGCCGCCAGCAGGCCGGCGGGCGGCGGTCCCGCGCGACCGCGTCGACGGCGGCCAGATAGCGCTCGGCGAACCGGGCGTCCAGCGTGCTCGCCGCCCGGGCGTCGGCGAAACCGCCGGCGCCCACGACGCGGCCGACCTCCTCGGTGACGGCCAGGTAGACGCGGTTGAACACGGCGATCCCGTCCCGCTCGGGCAGGGCCGCGTCGAGGGCGCGCATCCGGGAGACGACGGCGTCGACGGGTGCGGTGAGGTGTTCCAGCTGCGCCATGGGGGAAGCGTCCCAGCCCGGGCCCGGCGGACGCGCCGACGGGCCCGGCGCTTCCCCGGAACGGGGGACCGCGGTCGTCACTCGGGAGAGGGACGGACGGGCGCCGCCAGGGCCTGCCGTTCGGGTCAGGCCGGGTCCTGCGGCTGACCGCGCCGGGCCGCCTCGGCGTCGTAGGACGACGTGCCCTCGTCGAGCAGCGGGTGCTGCGTCCTGAGGTGGGCGGGGGCGAAGGCGCGCAGCGCGTGGTAGCCGGTGATGACGACCAGGGTGCCGAGTGCGATGCCGCTGAGGGAGAAGGTGTCGGAGAACGTCATGGTGACGTTGCCGACGCCGATGACGATGCCCGCGGCGGCGGGCACCAGGTTCAGCGGGTTGCGCAGGTCGACCCCGGCGTTGAGCCAGATCTGGGCGCCCAGCAGGCCGATCATGCCGTAGAGGATGACGGTGATGCCGCCGAGCACGCCGCCGGGGACGGCGGCCACCACGGCGCCGAACTTGGGGCACAGGCCGAACAGCAGGGCGAAGCCGGCCGCGGCCCAGTAGGCGGCGGTGGAGTAGACGCGGGTGGCGGCCATGACGCCGATGTTCTCGGAGTAGGTGGTGTTGGGCGGGCCGCCCACGGCGGTGGACAGCATCGAGGCGGCGCCGTCCGCCGAGATCGCCGTGCCGAGCCGGTCGTCGAGCGGGTCGCCGGTCATCTCGCCGACCGCCTTGACGTGCCCGGCGTTCTCCGCGACCAGCGCGATGACCACGGGCAGCGCGACCAGGATCGCCGACCACTGGAAGGACGGGCCGTGGAAGGACGGCAGGCCGATCCAGTCGGCCTTGCCGACGCCGGACAGGTCCAGCCGCCAGTGGTAGGTGAGCTTGCCGCTCGCGTCCACCGAGTGGATCTTGCCGAAGATCCGGTCGAGGGCCCAGGACAGGACGTATCCGAAGAGCAGACCCAGGAAGATGGCGATCCGGGACCAGAAACCGCGCAGGCAGACGATCGCCAGACCGGTGCAGAGCATGACCAGCAGCGCGGTCCACTGGTCCTGCGGCCAGTAGGTGGTCGCGGTCACCGGGGCCAGGTTGAAGCCGATCAGCATGACGACCGCGCCGGTGACGATCGGCGGCATCGCGGCGTGGATGATCCGCGCGCCGAAGCGCTGGACGGCGAGCCCGATCAGGAACAGCGCGAAGCCGACCACCAGGACCGCACCCGTCACGGTCGCGCTGGTGCCGCCCTGGGCGCGGATGACGGCGGCCACGCCGACGAAGGACAGGGAGCAGCCCAGGTAGCTGGGCACGCGGCCGCGGGTGGCGAGCAGGAACAGGACGGTGGCGACGCCCGACATCATGATCGCCAGGTTGGGGTCGAGGCCCATCAGGACGGGAGCCACGAAGGACGCCCCGAACATTGCCACGACGTGCTGGGCGCCGAGCCCGACCGTGCGGGGCCAGGAGAGCCGTTCGTCGGGCCTGACCACCGCTCCGGGAGCGGGTGTCCGCCCGTCACCGTGCAGCTTCCAGCGCACGCCGAGGTCCATGAGGTTTCGCCTTCTCTGTACGTGTTACCTGTCCGGACCATTGTCACGGCTGCGGCGCACCCCGCGGCGGCGACGGCCCGCACCTCGCCCCGGGGACGTCCGCACCACTGAGCGCTCGCTTAGGATGGTGGGCGATCACCGCTCATCGAACACCGCACATCGAACACGCACCGCCCACCGCACACCGAAACGCCCTCCCGCGACGCCCAGGAGCCCCACCCGTGACCGCCGAAGCCCCGACCGCCCCCGCCCTGTCGTACGGCCGGCTGATGCCCGTCACCGTCCACTTCGACGACCTGGACGCGCTCGGCCTGCTGCACAACGCCCGCTACCCGCTGATGGTCGAGCGCGCCTGGACCGAGCTGTGGAACGAGCACGGCATCCGCTTCGACGGCGACTGGGCCGCGGCCGGCGACGCCTGCAACGCCGTCCGGGAGCTGACGATCAGCTATGAGGCGCCGGTCACCCGCACCGGTGGGTACGCCGTCCACCTCTGGCTGGAACGGCTCGGCACCACCGGCCTGACCTACGGCTTCCGCTTCTGCTCGGCCGACGGGGCGCTCACCTACGCGCGCGGCACCCGGGTGCTGGTCCGGCTGGACGCGGCGACGCTGCGCCCCGCCCCCTGGAGCGACGCGTTCAGGGCCGCGGGCCGGGAACTGCTTCGGCCCGCGGACTGACCTCGTCGCGGCCGCCGCGCTCGGCGGTGCGCAGCACCCCGGCGAAGGCGGCGACCCCGCCGGCCAGCACGCTCACCACGCAGAACGAGACCACCAGGCTGGTCGCCTGGGCCACCCCGCCGATCAGGCTCGGCGCGATCAGCCCCGAGGTGTAGGTGATGGTCGCCACGCCCGCGATGGCCTGGCTGGGGTTGGGCCCGGCGTGTCCGGCCGCCGCGAAGCACAGCGGTACGACCACGGCGATGCCCAGCCCCATCAGCGCGAACCCGGCCATCGCCACCAGCGGGTGCGCCGCGGTCACGATCATCAGGGCGCCGAGCACGGCCAGCACTCCGCCGGCGCGCACGGTGCGGACGGCGCCGAAACGGTTCACCACCGCGTCCCCGGCGATCCGGGCCACCGCCATGGTCAGCATGAACCCGGTCGTCGACGCCGCCGCGAGGCCGGCCGAGCTGTCCAGCCGGTCCCGCAGGAACACCGCCGACCAGTCCAGGCTGGCCCCTTCCGCGAACACGGCGCAGAAGCCGACCGCGCCGATGAGCAGCGCCGAGCGGGGCGGCAGCGCGAACCGCGGCGGCGGCTCCTCGTCCTCGGCGGGCTGCACGTCCAGCACCCAGCCGGAGGCCGCCACGCCCAGCAGGGTGAGCACCGCGGCGGCGAGCGCGAAGTGCAGGCGGGCGTCCGCGCCGAGGTGCGCCGCCAGGGTGCCCGCGGCCGAGCCGACCAGCGCGCCCGCGCTCCACATGCCGTGCAGGCCCGACATGATCGACTTCCCGAGCAGCCGCTCCACCTCGACGCCGAGCGCGTTCATCGCGACGTCGGCCATGCCCGCGCTGGCGCCGTAGAGGAACATCGCCAGGCACAGGGTGTACAGGTTCGGCGCGAGGGCGGGCAGGACCAGCGAGAGCGTCCACAGCGCGATCAGCCCGCGCAGCGCGGTGCGGCTGCCGAAGGTGTGGCTGATCCGCCCGGCCAGCGGCATCGAGCACGAGGCGCCGAACGCCGTGAACGCCAGGGCGAACCCCAGCTGGCCGGCGCTGAGCGAGGCGTGGTCCTGGACCCACGGCACGCGGGTGGCGAAGGAACCGGTCACGGCGCCGTGCACCGCGAACACGGCCGCCACGGCGTACCGCGCGCGCCTCACCTGGTCCTGCTGCTGTCGCACGCCGTCCACCTCACCCATGGTCCCAGCCCTTCTCCGGCGGTGGCACACCGCCGTGCGCGGCCCTCACCGCCACACTCCGGCGTAAACTATCAGGGACCCTGCCTGATAGATAGGCGTCGACGGCCGCCGGGGCGGGGCAGGCCGCCTCGCGATCTGGGAGGATTCCCGCCATGCCCGCATCACCGAGCACCGCCCGGGCCATCAACGACCGGCTCGCCCTGCGGCTGCTGCAGCAGGAAGGGCCGCTGACGGCAGGGCAGTTGAAGCAGCTCACCGGTCTGTCCCGGCCCTCCGTCGCCGACCTGGTGGAACGGCTCACCGCCGCCGGCCTGATCAGCGTGGTGGGGGAGTCCGGCGAGCAGCGCCGCGGCCCCAACGCCCGGCTGTACGGCATCGTCGCCGACCGGGCCCAGCTGGCCGCGCTCGACGTGCGCACCGGGGGCGTCGCCGTGCTGGTGTCCGACCTGCTGGGGCGGGTGCTCGCGCAGGCGTCGGTACCGATCCACGGGGAGAGCGGCACGGGGCCGGCGGTGGAGCAGGCGGTCGCGGCGGTCGAGCGGGCGGCGAAGGAGGCGGGGGCGGACCGGCTGCACACCGTCGGCATCGGGGCGCCCGGGCTCATCGATCCCGCCACGGGCGAACTGCGCGGCGCCAGCGGCCTGCCCCTGTGGCACCGCCGCCTGGTCGCCGCCCTCCAGGAGCGGCTGCCCGAGGCCCGCGTCAGCGTGGAGAACGAGACCAACCTGGCCGCCTTCGCCGAGATGCGCGAGGGCGCCGCCCGCGACCGGGACACCTTCGTCCTGCTGTGGCTCGGCCACGGCACCGGTGCCGCCGTGGTCCTCGACGGCCACCTGCGCCGCGGCGCCTCGGGCGGCACCGGCGAGATCGGCTTCCTGCCGGTGCCGGGCACGACGTCGCTGCCCTCGGCGACGGACTGCGAGGGCGGCTTCCACTCACTCGCGGGAGCGGCCGCCGTCGCGGAACTGGCCCGCGCCTCGGGCCTGCCGGTACCGGCGCCGGCCGACGGCCCCGGCGTCGCGGTGGTCGTCGCCGCGGCGGTGGCCGAGGTGGCGGGCGAGGAGCCGGCGGGCGAGGAGCCGGGCGGCGCCGCCGGGCCAGGCCCGGCCGCCTCCGGGGGCGCGCGGACCCCGGCGGCCCCGGAGGCCCCGGGGGATGGGCACACCCCGGCCGCCCGCTTCCTCGACGCCCTGGCCGACCGGGTCGCCCTCGCGGCCGCCTGCGTCACCGCCATCCTGGACCCGGGCTGCGTGGTGCTGGGCGGCGAAGTGGGGCAGGCCGGCGCCGCCGCGCTGGCCCGGCGCGTGGAGGAGCGGCTGCGCCGGATGTCACCGCTGGCCACCGAGGTGCGGGCCGGCCGTCTGGGCGGCGCGGCGGTGCTGCGCGGCGCGCTGCTGGCGGCCCGCGAGCGCGCGCAGGACGACCTGTTCGCCCCGCCCGGCCACCGGCCCGCCCCCGCCCGGCCGTTCGGCGCCCCGGGCGGCACCGCCGACGGCCGGACCGGCTGAACCACGCGGCGCCCGCGCCCGGCCGCCGCTCCGTCAGCGGGCGTGAGCGACCCGGCGGCGGGCAAGGGCCTTCGTCACCGCCGCCGGGTCAGATCCGCACCCTAGAAAGGTCCAGACCATTGCGTCAATGGTCTGGACCGCTCCTGCTGACGGATCGTCTGCCACGGCACCCGCCCGCCGCCGCGGAGGCCGGCGCGCTCGCGCGCGCCCCGGCGTACTCGGCGGCCGGTGGAGGGCGGGTGGTGCTGTGAGCCACCCCACACCCCGCCCCTGTCTGGGTGACCATCGGACATGGCACACTGGCCCTGTACCAGAAGCAGCGCACTCCGGGGTCGGTGAAAGTCCGAACCGGCGGTTACAGTCCGCGACCCGGTCGCTTCCAGCGGCCGGTTGACCAGGTGAAATTCCTGGACCGACGGTTAAAGTCCGGATGGGAGGCAGTGCGCGGCGGGCGGGCACACATGTGCGCGCGTCGTCGAATCCGGGCTCGTCCGTGAGCGGACGGGTCCGCTCCGGCGTCGCCCCGGTGTGTTCCACCCGTACCTGCTGTCGTCATCGACAGGCCCCGGAGTCCGTGCCCGAAGAGGCAGGAGGACCCGGGAAGTGTTCACCGGAATCGTCGAAGAGCTGGGTGAGGTCACCGCCGTCGAGAATCTCGGCGACGCCTCCCGCTTCCGGCTCCGCGGCCCCGTCGTGACCGAGGGCGCGCAGCACGGCGACTCCATCGCCGTGAACGGGGTCTGTCTCACCGTCGTCGACCACGCGGACGGCGAGTTCACCGCCGACGTCATGGCCGAGACGCTGAACCGCTCCAGCCTCGGCGCGCTCGGCGTCGGCTCCCGCGTCAACCTGGAGCGCCCCACGGCCCTGGGCGCGCGCCTGGGCGGTCACATCGTGCAGGGGCACGTCGACGGCACCGGCGAGGTGCTGGCGCGCACGCCGTCCGAGAACTGGGAGATCGTGAAGATCTCGCTCCCCGCGGACCTGGCCCGCTACGTCGTCGAGAAGGGCTCCATCACCGTCGACGGCATCAGCCTCACCGTCGTCGAGGCCGGCCCCGACTTCTTCACCGTCAGTCTCATCCCCACCACCCTCGCCCTGACCACGCTCGGCCACAAGCAGCCCGGCGACCCGGTCAACCTCGAGGTCGACGTCATCGCCAAGTACGTGGAGCGGCTGCTCGCGGCCGGACAGGGGGCCGGCCGGTGAACTCGCTCAACTCCGAGGCGTTCGTCCTGTTCGACCAGCACATCCTCTGGTCGGACATGGTCGGCAACATCTTCGGCCTGATCGCCCTCGCGCTCGGCTGGCGGCGCTCCCTGTGGAGCTGGCCCGTGCAGTTCCTGGCCGGTCTCATCCTGTTCGGCGCGTTCTACGGCCATCTGACCGGCAGCGCCGGCAAGCAGGCCGTCGTCATGGCCGTCGCCCTGTACGGCTGGTGGCAGTGGAGCCGCGGCCGGGGCCAGGGCGAGGACGGCCACATCTCCGTCCGGTTCGCCACCTGGCGCGAGCGCGCGGTCATGGTCGCCGCGGCCGCCGCCGGCACCGTCGCCGTCGCCCTCCTCTTCAAGGCCTACCCCAGCCTGTCCTGGGACCCCTGGCCGGACGCCTACATCTTCGTCGGCACCGTCGTCGCCATGTACGCCCAGGCCAAGGGCATGGTCGAGTTCTGGTTCGCCTGGCTGCTCGTCGACCTCGTCGGCGTGCCCCTCAACTTCGCCAACGGCTACGCCTTCTCCGGCTTCGTCTACGTCATCTACGGCGCACTCGTCCTGTGGGGCATGCGCGACTGGTGGCTGCGCTCCCGCAGGAGCCCGCGGCCCACCCTGGAAGGAGCGCCGGCATGAGCACCGCACCCGCCCTGTACAGCACCGACGGCATCGAGGACTTCGCGCTGGACCCCGTCGCCCAGGCCGTCGCGGACATCGCGGCCGGCCGCCCGGTCGTGGTCGTCGACGACGAGGACCGGGAGAACGAGGGCGACCTCGTCGTCGCCGCCGAGAAGGCGACCCCCGAGATCGTCGCCTTCATGATGAGCGAGTGCCGCGGCCTCATCTGCGCCCCCATGGAGGGCCCGGAACTGGACCGGCTGCGGCTGCCGCAGATGGTCGAGGACAACACCGAGTCGATGAAGACCGCGTTCACCGTCTCCGTGGACGCCTCGGCCGCGCACGGCGTGAGCACCGGCATCTCCGCCGCCGACCGCGCCACCACCCTCCAGCTCCTGGCGGGCGGCACCGCCGGACCCGCCGACTTCGTCCGGCCCGGCCACGTCTTCCCGCTGCGCGCCCGGCCCGGCGGCGTCCTGGCCCGTGACGGCCACACCGAGGCCGCCGTCGACCTCGCCCGGCTCGCCGGCCTGCGCCCGGCCGGCGCGATCGTCGAGATCGCCGGCGAGGACGGCCGGATGCTGCGCCTGCCCGAACTGATCCCGTTCGCCCGCAAGCACGGCCTGACGATCATCTCCATCAAGGACCTGATCGCCTACCGCCGCGACAGCGAACCCACCGTCCGCCGCGAGGCCGAGACCCGGCTGCCCACCGCCCACGGCACCTTCACGGCGTACGGCTACCGCTCCACCGTCGACGGCGTCGAGCACATCGCCCTCGTCCACGGCGACCTCGGCGACGGCGCGGACGTCCTGGTCCGGGTGCACTCCGAGTGCCTCACCGGTGACGTGTTCGGCTCCCAGCGCTGCGACTGCGGCCCCCAGCTGGACACCTCCCTGCGGCGCATCCAGGCCGAGGGCCGCGGGGTCGTCGTCTACCTGCGCGGACACGAGGGCCGCGGCATCGGCCTGCTGTCCAAGCTGCGCGCCTACGAACTCCAGGAACGCGGCCACGACACCCTCGACGCCAACCTGGAGCTGGGCCTGCCCGCCGACGCCCGCGACTACGGCGCCGGCGCCCGCATCCTGGCGGACCTCGGCGTGCGCAGCGTGCGGCTGATGACCAACAACCCCGAGAAGAGCGAGGCGCTGCTGCGCCACGGCATCGAGGTCACCCGCCGCGAGCCGATGCCCGTGCAGGCGGGCGAGCACAACCTCCGCTACCTGCGCACCAAGCGGGACCGGATGGGACACGACCTGCCCTGGCTGGACACACCCCCCGGGCCGGCGTCCGCGCCCGGGCCGGCGGCGTCCGTGACCGCCTCCGCGGTCACCTGCGGCAACCAGTAAGCGAAAGCACTTAGGAGAAACGTGAGCGGCAAGGGTGCACCGGAACTGTCCGTACGCAACGCGAGCGACCTCAGGGTCGCCGTCATCGCGGCGCAGTGGCACGAGAAGGTGATGGACGGTCTGGTGAACGGCGCTCTGCGCGCCCTGCACGACCTGGGGATCGACGAGCCGACCCTGATCCGGGTCCCGGGCAGCTTCGAGCTGCCGGTCGCCGCCAAGGTCCTGGCCGGCCGCGGCTACGACGCGGTGGTCGCCCTCGGCGTGGTCATCCGCGGCGGTACCCCCCACTTCGAGTACGTGTGCCAGGGCGTCACCCAGGGGCTGACCCAGGTGTCCGTGGAGACCGGCGTCCCCGTCGGCTTCGGCGTGCTCACCTGCGACACCGAGGAGCAGGCCCTGGACCGCGCCGGGATCGAGGGCTCGAACGAGGACAAGGGGCACGAGGCGGTCACCGCGGCGGTGGCCACCGCGACCACGCTCCGCTCAGTATCCGAACCCTGGCACTGAGGCACCGGCCGGAGCGCGTAGGGTAAGGACCACCATGTCCAAGAAGACGTTCGAGGAGCTGTTCACCGAGCTCCAGCACAAGGCCGCCCACGGCGATCCCGCCACCTCCCGCACCGCGGAGCTGGTCGGCAAAGGGGTCCATGCCATCGGCAAGAAGGTCGTCGAAGAGGCCGCCGAGGTCTGGATGGCCGCCGAGCACGAGGGCAAGGAAGCGGCCGCCGAGGAGATCTCGCAGCTGCTGTACCACGTCCAGGTGATGATGGTCGCCCGCGGCATCTCCCTGGACGACGTCTACGCCCACCTGTAGATCCCGGCCCGCCCCACCCATCCCGCACACCGAAGGAAGCCGACCTCATGCTGCGCATCGCCGTCCCCAACAAGGGTTCCCTGTCCGGCCCTGCGGCGGAGATGCTGCATGAGGCCGGCTACCAGCAGCGCCGCGAGGCCAAGGAACTGCGGATCGTCGACCCGGAGAACGAGGTCGAGTTCTTCTACCTCCGCCCCCGCGACATCGCGATCTACGTCTCCTCCGGCCGCCTCGACATCGGCATCACCGGCCGTGACCTGCTGGTCGACTCCGGCGCCAACGCCGAGGAGATCCTGCCGCTCGGCTTCGCCCGCTCCACCTTCCGCTTCGCCGCGAAGCCCGGCACCGCCACCGGTGTGGCCGACCTCGGCGGCCGGACGGTCGCCACCTCCTACGAGGGCATCGTCGCCAAGCACCTCGCCGACCACGGCGTCGACGCGGCCGTCGTCCACCTCGACGGCGCCGTCGAGACCGCCATCGAGCTGGGCGTCGCCGAGGTCATCGCGGACGTCGTCGAGACCGGCACCTCCCTGCGCAACGCGGGCCTGGAGGTCTTCGGCGAGCCGATCATGACGTCCGAGGCCGTCGTCGTCCGCCGTACCGGAGCCGGCAGCGACGAGCCCAAGGTGCAGCAGTTCCTGCGCCGCCTCCAGGGCGTCCTGGTGGCCCGGACCTACGTGATGATGGACTACGACTGCCGGGTCGAGCAGCTGGAGAAGGCCGTCGCCCTGACCCCGGGGCTCGAGTCCCCGACCGTCTCCCCGCTGCACAACGAGGGCTGGGTCGCCGTCCGTGCCATGGTCCCGGCCAAGGAGGCCCAGCGGATCATGGACGACCTCTACGACATCGGTGCCCGGGCCATCCTGACCACGGCCATCCACGCCTGCCGCCTCTGAGGGACCGCACGCACATGTCCGGTACGTCCGAAACGACGCCGCCACCCCGCCTCCCCGTCACCTTCCGGCCGGGCCACACCAGGGTGATCCTGCTCACCGCCGGTGCCGTCATCTTCCTGGTGATCTCCGGCGTCGCGCTGCTGCTGGAGCAGCTCGGCCCGGGGGACCGGATCACCTTCGTGGTGACCGGTGCGCTGCTGTTCTGGGCGCTGGCCCGCTTCGCCCGGGTGAAGGTGCTCGCCGACGAGAGCGGCGTGACGGTCGTCAACATCGCCCGCCGACACCGGCTGGCCTGGGCGGAAATCATCCAGGTGAACCTCCGCCCGGGTGATCCCTGGGTCTTCCTCGACCTCAGCGACGGCACCAGCCTGGCCGCCCTCGGCATCCAGCCGGGCCTGGCCCGGCAGCGGGCTCTCGCCGACGCGCGCGCCCTGCGGGCCCTGGTCGAGCGGCACGCCGTGCGCGACCCCGAGAACCCTGAGTGAGGAACATCAGGGCCGACCGGGTGACGCCCACCCTGCCGCATCGGGCCATGTCTTGATTAATCTGGAGGCGGAGGTGTTTTCGTTGCGCCTCCGCCCCTGCTGCTCCGCCCGGTGCACAGGGGTTCCTGCTACCCGAGGAGTGACTCCCTCCAGCGATGGACGGATCGTCCTGTAGTACCTGCGCCGCCCCCTTCCCGATCGCGGAGGCGGCGGCCTCATGACCACCTCCCTGCTGCTCCTGGCAGCGGCATTCCTGCTGATCCTCGCCAACGGCTTCTTCGTCGCGGCGGAGTTCGGCCTGGTGACGGTCGACCGCCCGGACGCCGAGCGGGCCGCCGCCGAGGGCGACAAGCGCGCCCGTACGGTCGTCGAGTCGCTCAAGGAGCTGTCCTTCCAGCTCTCCGGCACCCAGCTGGGCATCACCATCACCTCCCTGGTCGTCGGCATGCTCGCCGAACCGGCCCTCGCCCAGCTGCTGCGCGGCCCCTTCACCGCGATCGGCGTCCCCCCGGGCGCCGTCTCCGGCGTCGCCGTGGTCGTCGGCATGCTGCTCGCCTCCGCCGTCCAGATGGTCATCGGCGAGCTGGTGCCGAAGAACTGGGCGGTGTCCAAGCCGCTCCAGGTGGCGCGGTTCGTCGCCGGTCCCCAGCACCGCTTCGCCCTGCTGTTCCGCCCGGTGATCGCCGCCCTCAACACGGTCGCCAACCGGCTGGTGCGGGCCCTGGGCGTCGAGCCCGCCGAGGAGCTGGCCTCCGCCCGCACCCCCGGCGAACTCGTCTCCCTCGCCCGGCACTCCGCCCAGGCCGGCGCGCTGGAACAGGACACCGCCGACCTCTTCGTACGGACTCTGTCGCTCGGCGAGCTGACCGCGCAGCACGTGATGACCCCGCGGGTGAAGGTCAGCGCGCTGCAGTCGTCGGCCACCGCCGAGGACGTCGTCAACCTCACCCGGGCCACCGGCCTGTCCCGCTTCCCGGTCTACCGGGAGAAGATCGACGAGATCGTCGGCATGGCCCACCTCAAGGACGCCCTCGCCGTCCCGGTGCGCGACCGGCTGCGCACCCCCGTCGGCCGCATCGCCCGGCCCGCCCTGCTGGTGCCCGAGACGCTCCCGGTCCAGCCGCTGCTGGCCCGGCTGCGCAGCGAGCAGCCCATCGCCGTCGTCGTCGACGAGTACGGCGGCACCGCCGGCGTGGTCACCCTGGAGGACATCGTCGAGGAACTCGTCGGCGAGGTCCGCGACGAGCACGACGGCCAGCTGGTGCCGGAGCTGGCCGCCGCCCCGCCCGAGGACGGCAGGCCCGCCTGGGACGCCGACGGCAGCTGCCGGGTCGACGTCCTGCTGCGCATCGGCCTCGACGTGCCCGAGGGGCCGTACGAGACCGTGGCCGGGCTGGTCGCCGACCTGCTCGGCCGCATTCCGGCCCCCGGCGACAAGGCCGAGCTGCCCGGGTGGCGGCTCTCCGTGCGCCGGGTCGGCCACTACCGCGCCGAGCGGGTCCGCCTGGTGCGCACGGTGCCCGCGGTGAACGTCATGGAGGCCGCCCGATGAGCGTCGTCCAACTCCTCTTCGCCGCGCTGCTGGTCCTGGCGAACGGCTTCTTCGTC
This sequence comes from Streptomyces sp. NPDC041135, assembly GCF_055592085.1. Taxonomy (NCBI): domain Bacteria; kingdom Bacillati; phylum Actinomycetota; class Actinomycetes; order Kitasatosporales; family Streptomycetaceae; genus Streptomyces; species Streptomyces sp. NPDC041135. The sequence goes on along the minus strand of NZ_JBVIYZ010000016.1, from coordinate 55,315 downwards.
GGCGCCGAGTTCGCGCTGGTCTCGGTGCGCCGCAGCCAGATCGAACCGCTCGGCACCACCCGGGCCCGCCAGGTCCTGCACGGTCTGGAGCGGCTGCCGCAGATGATGGCCGCCGCCCAGTTCGGCATCACGGTCTGCTCGCTCACGCTGGGCGCCGTCGCCGAGCCGACGGTGGCCCGGCTGCTGGAGCCGGTCTTCGCGTGGGTCCACGTGCCGCACGGGGTGATCCACCCCCTGGGCTATGTCATCGCCCTGGCGGCCGTGGTCTTCTTCCATCTGGTCATCGGTGAGATGGTGCCGAAGAACCTGGCGATGGCGGCCCCCGAGAAGGCCGCGCTGTGGCTCGCCCCGGGGCTGGTCGCCTTCGCCCGTGTGTGCCGGCCGATCACCGTGGGCCTCGGCGCCTGCGCCCGGGCCGTCCTGCGGCTGTTCGGCGTCGAGCCCAGGGACGAGGTCGAGGCCGTCTTCACCAGCGAGCAGCTCAACCGCCTGGTGGAGGACTCCGGCCAGGCCGGCCTCCTCGACCCCGAGGAGCAGGAGCGGCTGGAGGACGCGCTGGAGCTGGGTTCCCGCCCTGTCACCGACGTCCTGCTCAAGCGCGAGTCGTTGGTGACGGTGGCTCCCTCGGTCACCCCGGGACAGATCGTCGAGCTGACGGCCCGCACCGGCTACTCCCGCTTCCCGGTCGCCGCGGAGACCGGCGCCTTCATGGGCTACGTCCACGTCAAGGACGTGCTGGACCTGGAGGACTCGCAGCGCGCGGTGCCGCAGCAGGTGTGGCGCCCGATGACCACCCTGCGTGCGGAGCTGCCGCTCGACGACGCGCTGACCGTGATGCGCCGGGCCGCGACCCACCTGGCCCAGGTCGCCGACGCCTCCGGCCGGGTGCTCGGCCTGGTGGCGCTGGAGGACGTCCTGGAGCTGCTGGTGGGCGAGGTCCGCGACCCCGCGCACCGGGAGAACCCCGAGGAGGCCGAGGGCGGCGAGGACTCCGCAGCCGCCGTGGCCCGGGTGTCGGAACCCCGGGTGAGCGGGGAGCCGGAGGAGGCGCTGGCCGGCTGAGCCGCTTCCGGCCGGCCGGGCCCGTCCCGGTCGGCCGGCGGAGCCGGTACCGGTGGGCGGCGGGACCGCGGTTCCGGCCGGCGGGGTCGGGGGAGGTGTCACATCGCCGGCGGGTCCTGCGGTCCGCGCCCCGACAGCACCTCGCCGTACGCCTGCATCAGATCCGGCAGCCGCAGCGTCGCCAGGTCGTCGCGGGTGAGCGCCCCCGGGTAGGCCGACAGCCGCAGGTCCCGGTACGCGCAGCTCTTCTCGTACAGCGTGCGCAGGAACCGGCCGTTGCCCAGCTCGTCGATCCACCCCTGCTCGACCACGTGCCCGGCGATGGAACGCAGCTCCTCCAGCGTCTCCTCGTCCCACGCGTCCCCGTTCTCCGCGGCCAGCACCTCGCCGATGGCGGTCAGCTCCAGGGGCCGGTAGGACGGGAAGTCGACCCGGGTGGTGAAGCGGGAGGACAGGCCCGGGTTGGCGGCGAGCAGCCGGTCCATGCCCTCCGGGTAGCCGGCCAGGATCACCACCAGGTGGTCCCGGTTGTCCTCGGCCCGCTTCAGCAGCACCTGCAACGCCTCGTCGCCGTACGCGTCGCCCTTGCCGTAGCCCGAGTTGGACAGCGAGTAGGCCTCGTCCACGAAGAGCACGCCGCCGATCGCGGAGTCGATCAGCTCGTTGGCCTTCACGGCCGTCTGCCCCAGGTACTCGCCGACCAGATCGGCACGCTGGGCCTCCACCAGGTGGTCGCCGCCGAGGAGCCCGAGGGCGTAGAAGACCCGGCCCAGGATGCGCGCGACGGTGGTCTTGCCGGTGCCGGAGGGCCCGGAGAAGACGAAGTGCCGCTTCGGCGGCTGCACCGGCAGGCCCTGCCCGGCCCGCAGCCGCGCCATGTTCAGCTGCGCGGACAGCGCCTTGACCTGCCGCTTCACCGGCTCCAGACCGACCATCCGCTCGAGTTCGGCGAGCGCCTCCTCCAGCAGGGCGGGATCGGTGGGCCCGGTGGGCAGCGGCGTGGACGCCGCGACGGTCCGGTAGCGCACCGCGGGGTCGGCCGCCGGGGAGAGGGGACCGGCCGACGGCGGCTCTGCGTCGGGGAAGCGCAGGTCGCGCCCCTCGGTGCCGAACAGCGGATCGAGCAGGTCCGGGCCGTCCACCATGTCCTGGCCGGTGCCGGTGAGGGTGATCGCCGCGAAACCGGCCGCGTCCTCGTAGCCGTCGCCCTCGGCGATCGCGGCGAGCCGGGCGGAGGTGTCCATGAAGGCGGGGTCCACCCGGTGCACCGCCCGGTACAGGGGGAGGGCGGCCGCCGACCGGCCGGTGCCCTCGTGCGCCCGGGCCAGCCAGTACCGCAGCTCCTTGCGCTGCGGCTGCTCGCTGCGGCAGCGCATCAGGGCCGCCGAGAGCAGCGGCTCGGCCTGCCCGTACATCTCCAGGCGGACCCGGGCCATCCCGCCGAACAGTCCCGCCTCGATGCCGAGCAGGGCGTCGTCGAGCAGGGAGTCGGTGTGCCGCACCAGCTGCTCCCAGTCCTTGACCAGATAGGCGCGGCAGGCGTGCAGGAAGCGGACCTGCGGGTCGGTGTCCACCGGCGGCAGGCCGGCCAGCGCCCGGTCCAGCTCCGGGACGTGCCGCCCGTCCAGCCAGTGCGAGGCGTGGGCGAGCAGCAGATCGCGCGGGCTCTCCAGCACCGGCTGCACCCACCAGCCCAGCCAGTACCAGGAGTTGAGGGTGCGGCGGTGCCGGGTGCGCTGCTCGCCGAAGCGGTCCCGGTGGCGGAACATGCGCAGCAGCGCGGTGGTGGTGTCGACGCGTAACGCGTGCAGTCCGAGCCAGCCGTCGGCCATGCCGGGATCCATCCGCACCGCGGCGCGGAACTCCTCCTCGGCCTGCGGATAGGCGCCCATCGTGTAGGCGTCCACACCTCGCAGCCAGGCGAGGTCGGCCGGGGCCTCGTGGCCCCGCGTGCCGAAGTCCATCACGTCCCCCACAAACCGTGCCCCCGTCGGTTGACCACCGGGCCTTCGCCGGTGGCCGCCTTGGTCGAACCGCTGTGCCGCGGACCGGAGTTGCAGGTGCGCGAAGCAGTCGTTCGAAGGTCGCACCGTGGGCATCGTACCTGCGGGGACACCGCCCGCCGTAGGGTGCCGCACAGGCCGTTCGGCGCGGTGGTAGCGGGCGGCGCGCACCCCGAGCGGTGACCGTGGGTGAGCGGATCGGCGCTTGCGGCGGCCGGGAAACCGGCCGCGGGCAGAACGAAGCCCCCGGTCACGGGGGAACAACCGGGGGCTTCGCGTCTGCGGGCGGCCTCGAACGACCGCACATTGAGAACGTAAGACCTGCCCGGCCCCCGGGTCAAGCACAGGTGGGGGCGCTCGTGCGAGTTGCCCCCACGCGATCTTCACACCTTCACCACACAGCGGGCGGGCCGTCACACTCGGTGACGGAAGAGCCGGTTCCGCCGGTCGTCGCGGGTCCCGGCAGCACCTCGTACCCCTGCGGAGACCGCAGCACCAGCAGATCGGCGTACGGCCGTGAGGGGTCGGCGGCGAAGTGCCGCCGTTCCTCCCGGACCCATCCGGCCCAGAACTCCCGCTGCCTCTCCCCGTCCCGCGCCCGCCCCCGCGCCCAGGACTCCTCCCTCGGCACCTCCATCCACAGCAGCCGCGCCAGATGCGGGCGCAGCGCGCGGCGGCCGGCGCCCACGCCCTCCAGCAGGACCACCGGCGCGGACGGCAGCTCGCGGGGCGGGCCGAAGCGCCGGGCGGACCAGTCGTAGGGCTCGTAGTGCGCGCTCCCGCCCCGCCGCAGCGGCTCGATCACCTGGCCGAGCAGCCGCCCGGTCCAGTCGAAGGGCCGGGCGTGGCTGGCGATGTCGTCCAGGTGCAGCACGGGCGCCCCGCCCAGGGCGGCGGCCAGCCGTGCGGCGAACGTCGACTTGCCCGAGCCGGCGTGCCCGTCGACACCGATCAGCCGGACGGGGCCCAGGGACGGGGGGAGGCCGCGCAGCGCGCCGGCGAGGTCGTGAATGGCGATTCCTGAGGTGTGGTGCGGTGTGGGGTGTTTTCCGGAAACATTCTAGTAGCGGCCCGCCGGGCCCGGCGGGTGGGGCCCAGAAAACGTCACGTCTTGAACTACCGGCGGGTCCACGGGCAATCGCCCGCATTGAGTTCCGAATCGGCTGACCGATATGTCGAAATCGACGTTCCCGCTGTGCCTCCGGCTGAGTAAGGTGCCTCCTGCGCACCTGCGACGCGCGCCACGGGGACGGACAGGGGAACATGGCCACGGAATTATTCGAGGGGCACTATGTGTGGCACCCGGCGGCCGACGACCGCGTCCTCGCGCGGGTATGCGTCGATGTGCGCGCCGGACGTTATCTGACCGCGTCCGAGGCCCTGGCCCAGACCCGTGCCGACTTCGCGCTGCGCGCCCACCGCTCACTGGTCATCGCCTCCGAGGCCGCCGACACCGACCTGGTCGAACGCTGGCTGGCCGAGGAGCCCACCGCCGAGGCGACCCTGATGTGGGCGCGGGTGGCGGTGCAGCGGGCGGTGCGGGCCGCCGACGCCCGTGACGAGCGGGCCGAGGCACTGGAGCGGATAGCGCTGGCGGCCTGCGACCGGGCGGCCGAGATGGCCCCGGCCGACCCCACCCCCTGGGTCGCCAAGCTGGCCATGGCCCGGCTGCACCGGCTGCGCGACCCCGCCCCCGCCGGGCTGCTCACCGCCCCGCCCGGCCCCTGGCGGCTGTTCGCGCACATCCTGTCCCTCGACCCCTGGCACCGCGAGGCCCACCACCGCTTCCTGTCCTGCTTCTTCAGCCGGTACGGCGGTTCGGTCAACGCGGCCTGGGACGTGGCCGCCTTCCTCAGCCAGCGCGCCCCCGCCGACTCGGCCCTGCGGCTGCTGCCCCTGGTCGCGCTGGTGGAGAGCTACAACCCCGGCCAGCTGCTGGCCGACCGCGTCTGGGAGCAGCCGCAGTGGCGCTCCACGGCCCTGGCGATCTACCACAACTGGCTGCCCACGGTGACCGGTTACCGCTTCACCCCGGTGCTGGACCTGGCCTACCTCGGGCACGCGCTGGTCATGGCCCAGCGCGAGTTCGAGGCCCGGGCGGTGTTCGCGGCGATGGGACCGTACGCCTCGCGCATGCCCTGGAGCGTCTTCGGCGACCCCGAGGAGCAGCTCTCCCGGGCCCGGCGCGCCTGCGGACTGCCCGTGCCGGGACCCGCCTGACCGAAGTTCGTCCCCCGCTCGTCCCCAACCGAGAGAAAGGTCGATCAGTGTCGGAACGGATTTCGACTCCCCGGGCCGCGGCCCGCCGAGGAGACGACCCGGTCGTGCTCGACGACGACGCCACCCTGCACGCGATGGGTTATCCGCGGAAACTGACCCGTCGTTTCAAGGCGTTCGACAATTTCGCGATCTCCTTCACCATCATCAATATCCTTTCAGGTATCTTCTCGTCCTTCGGATACGGTATGAACGCGGGCGGGCCGCGCATTCTCGTGTTCGGCTGGATAGGCGTCTCCGTCATGGTGCTGCTCATCGGCGCGGCCATGGCGGAAGTCGCTTCGGCCTATCCGACGAGCGGTGCCCTGTATTTCTCCGCCGGAAAGCTGGCCAAGCGGCACAAGGGCGCCTGGTCCTGGTACACGGGATGGCTGAACTTCGTCGGCCAGATCGGCGGCACCGCGGCCACCGGATACGCGGCCGCCACCTTCATCCAGGCCTTCATCGCCCTCCAGTGGTCCTCCTACCAGCCGACCGCGCACCAGACGGTGCTGATCACCGCGCTGATCATCGTGCTCCAGGGGCTCGCCAACACCTTCACGGTCCAGCTGGTCGCGCTGCTGAACCGGATATCCGTGTGGTGGCTGATCATCGGACTCGTGGTGATCGTGAGCACACTGATCGTGATGCCCGATCATCATCAGTCGGCGTCCTTCGTGACGCATTTCGTGAACAACACCGGCTTCAGCAACGGCCTTTACGGCGGCATGCTCGGCCTGCTGGTCACCAGCTGGACCTTCACCGGGTTCGACGGCAGCTTCCACATGTCCGAGGAAACGGTCCAGGCGACGGTCAACGCCCCCAAGGGGATCACCCGGGCGATCGGCTATTCGGCGCTCACCGGCCTGATCCTGATGCTCGCACTGGTCTACAGCATTAGCGACTACGCCAAGGTGGCCGGTTCTTCCGCACCGCCCGTCCAGATTCTCATCGACGGCCTGGGCCTGGGCGCCGCCAAGGTGATGCTGCTGATCGTGATCGGCGCGATGCTCTTCTGCGGTCTCGCCAACCTCACCAGCAACACCCGGCAGATCTTCGCCTTCTCCCGGGACGGCGCCATGCCCGGCTCCCGGTGGTGGCACTCGGTCTCGTCGCGCACCCGCACCCCGGTCAAGGCCGTGTGGCTCGCCGTGGGCTGCTCCCTGGCGCTGGTCGTGCCCGGCTGGTGGTCGCACACCGCGTTCACCGCGATCGTCAGCGTCAACGTCGTCGGCCTCTTCCTCGCCTACGCGGTGCCGATCTTCCTGCGGCTGCGGCTGGGCTCCCGGTTCGAGCCGGGACCCTGGCACCTGGGCCGCTGGAGCAGGCCGGTGGGCTGGCTGGCGGTGGTCTGGATCCTGCTCAGCAGCGTGCTGTTCATGCTGCCGCAGGCCTCGCCGATCACCGTCGACTCCTTCAACTACGCCCCGATCGCCCTGGCCGTCGTCCTCGCCGTGGCCACGGTGTGGTGGTTCGCCACCGCCCGCCGCCGCTTCCAGGGTCCGGTCAGCTACGGCCGCCCCGACGAGGTCGCCGCGATGGACCTCATCTGACCGACCCCGACCCACCCGGACCCGCCCCCGACGCGCCCTGGGCCCGCCCTGGGCCCGCCCGGTCCCAGGGCGTCCGGCCACGGCCCCCGGCCCCGGCGTCCCGCGTCCCGTACGCGCGGACACCGGGGCCGCGCCGCGTCCGGAGGAGGACCTCCTCCGCCGGCCTTGCGGCGGTCTTCCGGGGTCCTTCCAGAGGACGAGACCAATATTCCTGGCGTGGCATGGGCCGAAGTGCTGGCAGGGGCATGCCCCCTGCTTCATAGTTGGCGCACACCGTGCACCGCACCAGCCCCGACTCGGACACCTGGGGGTCTCGCGCCCATGAGCCAAGCCGAACAGCCGTCCCGCCGAACTGTCCTGGCGGCCGCCCTGGCCGCCGCGGTGGCCGCAGGAACGGCCGCCCCGGCGGCCGCCGCAGCGCCCGCGGCCGCCGCCGAAGACTCCCGCCGGGCCCCGGCCCGCCCGGTCGACAACCACGCCTGGACCACGTACCAGGACTGGCGCGCCGGCACCGCCCAGGGCGCGCGGGCCGTCGCCGGGGCCCGCCCCGGCGTCGAGATCGGCGCCCCGGTGGGCAGCACCGACTACCTCGACCCGCACACCGGCACGACCGCCCCCTGGGAGTACGCCACCTGGACCTCCCCGCGGCACCGGCTGAGCGTGCCCGCCACCGAGGCCGTGGCGCACTGGAACGCGCACACCCCGGCGGGCACCTGGCTCCAGGTCGAACTGCGCGGCACCTACTCCGACGGCAGCGACACCCCCTGGTACGTGATGGGCCGCTGGGCGGCCGGCGACCAGGACATCAAGCGGACCTCGGTGGACGACCAGAGCGACGGCCGCAGCAGCATCTGGACCGACACCTTCGCCATCGACGACGCCTCCACCGGACTGCGCCTGGCGTCCTACCGGCTGCGGCTGACGCTCTACCGCAGGCCGGGCACCACGCTCACCCCGACCGTCTGGCGGCTCGGCGCCATGGGCTCCGACGTCCCCGACCGCTTCACCGTCCCGGCCTCCACGCCCGGCCTGGCCCAGGAACTGGCCGTGCCGCGCTACTCGCAGGAGATCCACAAGGGGCAGTACCCGGAGTACGACAACGGCGGCGAGGCCTGGTGCAGCCCCACCTCCTCGCAGATGATCATCGAGTACTGGGGCGGCCGGCTCACCCCCGCGCAGCTGTCCTGGGTCGACCCGGCCTACGCCGACCCGCAGGTGTGCCACGCGGCCCGGTCCACCTACGACCACCAGTACGCGGGCTGCGGCAACTGGCCGTTCAACGCCGCCTACGCGGCCACCTTCCCGGACCTCCAGGGCGTGGTCACCCGGCTGGGCTCGCTCACCGACCTGGAGACGCTGATCGCGGCCGGCATCCCGGCCATAACGTCCCAGTCGTTCCTCAAGACCGAGCTGACCGGCGCCGGCTACGGCACCTCCGGCCACCTGATGACGGTGATCGGCTTCACCGCCGAGGGCGACGTCATCGCCAACGACCCGGCCTCCCCGAGCGACGACGCGGTGCGGCGGGTGTACGCGCGCCGGGAGTTCGAGAACATCTGGCTGCGGACCAAGCGGTACAACGCCTCCGGGACGGTCGTCTCGGGCACCGGAGGCGTCTGCTACCTCTACTTCCCCGCGCACCCCACCGCGCACCAGCGCAAGGCCCTCGACGCGGTGGGCGTCCGCTGAGCCGGCCCGGCTGTGAGCAAGGTCTCCGCCCTCCCGGGCCCTCGTCGATGGCAAGGTGGACGGGTGGGGGGAGACCACTCCAGCCGGCAGACCTCAGCGAGACACCATGACCGCACACGCAGCCACCGCCACTCCTACCGCCCACGCCCGCACCGTCCCGGACCGCGCCGCCCGCGCCCGCACCGGCGGCCCGCAGGACGACGGCTCCAGGTTCGCCGAGCACGTCCTGGGCTGGGTCCTTGTGGTGGTGACCGCCATGCTGGTCACCCAGCTGGGACTGCTCTAGCGGGTCCCTGGGGCCGCCGCGCGCCTTCCCGGCACCCGCCGGGGGAGCGCGGGGCGGGCCGGCGGCCGCGAGGCGCTCGCCGGGAGCCGCTCCGGCGGGCTCTGGCATACTGCGGATGTCCCGCCCCCGCCCGAGACCAGGGTGTGAATTGAATATCAGTCAGCAGCGTGCCGCCGCCCCTCCCCGGGTGCGCGGCACCGAGCGCTCTGCGACCCGTCGCGCCGAACTCATCGCCATCGGGCGGAAGTTGTTCGCCGACACGTCCTACGACGCACTGTCCATGGACGACATCGCCAAGCAGGCGGGGGTCGCCAAGGGACTGATCTACTACTACTTCCAGTCCAAGCGCGGCTACTACCTGGCGATCATCCACGACTCCGTCGCCGACCTGGTCGCCTTCGCCGCGAGCGGTCTGGAACTGCCCGCCGTGGACCGGGTCCACCGCACCGTCGACAGCTATCTGCGCTACGCCGAGCACCACCAGGCCGCCTACCGCACCATCGTCAGCGGCGGCGTCGGCTTCGACGCCGAGGTGCACGCCGTCCGGGACGGGGTGCGCGAGGCCATCGTCGCCACCATCGCCGAGGGCGCCTACGGCCGCAGCGACATCGCCCCGCTGGCCCGGATGGGCCTGCTGGCCTGGGTGTGCAGCGTGGAGGGCGCCACCCTGGACTGGATGGACCGCCCCGCGCTCTCCCGCGACCGCATGCGCGAGCTGCTGGTGCGGACCCTCGGCGGAGCCCTGCGCGCCATCGAGGACATGGACCCGGCCTACCCCGCCCCGCTGCCCGCCCGCCGGGAGGCGTGACGCACGGGAGCGGGGGCTCGTGGTCCCCCGCTCCCGCGTCCCTCCGGCCGGGCCGTCGCCCGCCGGGCACCTGTTAGTTGATGGCCTTGATCAGCTCACCGTTCGAGGTGTCCCCGCTCAGCTCCCAGAAGAAGGTGCCGCCGAGGCCCTGCTGGTTCTTGTACGTCATCTTCGTCGCGATGGTGGCGGGGGTGTCGTAACTCCACCAGTCGCTGCCGCACTTGGCGTAGGCGGTGCCGCCCACGGTGCCGGTGGCCGGGCACTTGGTCTTCAGCACCTTGTAGTCGTCGATGCCCTGCTCGTACGTTCCCGCCGCCGGGCCGGTCGCCGTGCCGCCCGGTGCCGCCTGGGTGACCCCGGTCCAGCCGCGGCCGTAGAAGCCGATGCCCAGCAGCAGCTTCGAGGACGGGACGCCGAGGCCCTTCAGCCTGGCGATGGTCGCCGAGGTGGTGTAACCCTCCTTCGGGATGCCGGAGTAGGAGGTCAGCGGCGAGTGCGGGGCCGTCGGGCCCTTGGCGTCCCAGGCGCCGAAGTAGTCGTACGTCATCGGGTTGTACCAGTCGACGTACTGGGCGGCGCCCGCGTAGTCCGCCGCGTCGATCTTGCCGCCGCTGGTGGCGTCGGCGGTGATGGCCGCGGTGACCAGGTTGCCGGAGCCGAACTTCGAGCGCAGGGCGGCCATCACCGTGCGGAAGGCGTCCCGGCCGCTGGTGTCGCAGGTGTTGCCGCAGGCGTTCGGGTACTCCCAGTCGATGTCGATGCCGTCGAAGACGCCCGCCCACTTGGAGTTCTTGACCAGGTCGTAGCAGGACTGGGCGAAGGCGGCCGGGTTCTTCGCGGCCTCGCCGAAGCCGCTGGACCAGGTCCAGCCGCCGAAGGACCACAGCACCTTCAGCCCCGGGTGCTTCTTCTTCAGCTTCAGCAGCTGGTTGAAGTTGCCGCGCAGCGGCTGGTCCCAGGTGTCGGCGACGCCGTCCACCGACTCGGCGGCGGTGTGGGCGCGGTCGGTGGCGGCGTAGGAGTCGCCCATCGCGCACTTGCCGCCGGTGACGTTGCCGAAGGCGTAGTTGATGTGGGTGAGCCTGGCCGCCGAACCGGACGTCTCGATGTTCTTGACGAGGTACTTGCGGTCGTAGACGCCCCATTCGGTGAAGTAGCCGACCACCTTGGAGCCGGCGCTGAGCTGCTGGGCCCGGGCGGCCGGCGGGGCGGCCGCGGTGGCGGTGCCCGCGCCGGCCAGCAGCCCGGCGCCGAGGGCGGCGCAACACGCGGCGGACAGCAGCGCCCGGAAGCGGGAGCGGGGAGAGAAGTGCATCGGGTGTCTCCTCGTGGGGGGAGGGGAACGCGCGCGGATTGGCATGAACGCATTCAAGCCGTGGTTCGAGAGGTTAGGAGGACTAGACCACTCGGGTCAATGGTTCGGACCAATGCGCAGGGGTCGGAATTGAGGGGTGGAATCTTCAAGTGAGCGGTCGTTAACTGGTGACGGGAGGGTGTGGATCGGGCATACTCACTGCGCAGCCGCTGGTCAGCCGCCTCCCGAGACCCGGGAAAGCCCGCCTCGGCCGCACCGGAACGTTGTGGCGGAGCCGCCCCACCCAAGGCGCACATCCGCCGATGTGCCCGACAGGGAGGAGACCGACGCCATGTCCGACCGCGACCCGCAGCCGGTGGAGCGTCAACTGCCCACGGAAGAGGCGAGAGATCTGATCTCGCTCGTCCGTGAGATCGCACAGCGCGAGATCGCGCCGAAGGCGGCCGAGGAGGAGGACGCCGGACGCTTCCCCCGCGAGGTCTTCCGCCTGCTCTCCGCCTCCGGCCTGCTCGGCCTGCCCTACGACTCCGAGCACGGCGGCGGTGACCAGCCCTACGAGGTCTACCTCCAGGTGCTGGAGGAGCTGGCCGCGGCCCGCCTCACCGTCGGCCTCGGCGTCAGCGTGCACACCCTCGCCTCCTACGCACTGGCCGCCTACGGCACCAAGCAGCAGCAGGTCGAGCACCTGCCCGCCATGCTCGGCGGCGGTCTGCTCGGCGCGTACTGCCTCTCGGAGCCGTCCTCCGGTTCCGACGCGGCCTCCCTGCGCACCCGCGCGGTGCGGGACGGCGACGACTGGGTCGTCACCGGCAGCAAGGCCTGGATCACCCACGGCGGAATAGCGGACTTCTACACCGTCATGGCCCGCACCGGCGAGGAGGGCCCGCGCGGGATCACCGCCTTCCTGGTGCCCGGCGACGCGCCGGGCCTGAGCGCCGCCGCGCCCGAGCGGAAGATGGGCATGAAGGGCTCACCGACCGCCCAGGTCCACTTCGACGGCGTACGGGTGCCCGACGAGCGGCGCCTCGGCGAGGTGGGGCAGGGCTTCGCCATCGCCCTGTCCGCGCTGGACTCCGGGCGGCTGGGCATCGCGGCCTGCGCCATGGGCCTGGCCCAGGCGGCACTGGACGAGGCGGTGGCCTACGCGACCGGGCGCCGGCAGTTCGGCCGGCCCATCTCCGACTTCCAGGGCCTGCGCTTCATGATCGCCGACATGGCGACGCAGATCGAGGCCGGGCGCGCCCTCTACCTCGCGGCCGCACGGCTGCGCGACGCCGGGCTGCCGTTCGCCAAGCAGGCGGCGATGGCGAAGCTGCACTGCACCGACACCGCCATGAAGGTCACCACCGACGCCGTGCAGATACTCGGTGGCTACGGCTACACCGCGGACTTCCCGGTCGAGCGCTACATGCGCGAGGCGAAGGTGCTGCAGATCGTCGAGGGGACCAACCAGATCCAGCGGATGGTCATCGCCCGTCACGTGGCGGGCCCAGAGGGTCGCTGAACTGGCCCAGGACGGCCGCCGGGGCCGCCAGCCTGACCCACTCCGGGTCGTGGCGGCCCGGCAGCGTCCGGCCCCGGTCGGCCCAGGCGCGCATCATCGCGCGGTAGATCGGGGGGTCCTGCGGCTGCGGGGGCGGCGGGGCCGATGTCGCGGGAGGCGGGACGAAGAGGCGGCGCTGACGCCCGGTCGCCGAGTACATGGTGGCCATACCAGGGCAACGCGACGACGGCCCGGCAGGTCACCGTCCGGCCGAATCGAGCGTGCGTTCACGGACGTCGCGCCGGAACCGGACGCACCACCCGGACCCGGATCCCTGGCGCCGGGCGCACCGGACCCGCACCACGGCAGCGTGCACAGGCCGTGGTGCGGGGCGGCTGCGGGGATGCGGCGAGGCGGCTCAGGCGGCCTGGCGGCGCATCGCCGGCACGCGCATCGGGCGGGAGCCCGGGCCGCCGACGTGCGAGAAGGGCTGCGTGCGCCAGTCGAGTCCCTGGGGGAGCGTGAGCAGCAGGGCCGTGTCCTGCTCCTGCGGCTCGACGGACTCGTCGGCGGGCCGGGCGTCGGCCGCGGCGCGGCCCGTACCGGCACAGACCGTGAGCCCGAACGGGTTCCACGGCGAGGCGCACAGCGCGTGCTCCGGCAGGACCTCCTCGTCCGCCAGCAGCGCGATCGGCTGTGCGCAGTCCGGGCAGATCACCCGGTACATCTCGAAGGTGTCGTAGGCGTCCAGCTCCTCGGCCTCGAAGGCGTCGGGTTCGACGCCCTCCGGCTCGGGCTCGACGACCGGCTGCTGCCGCTTGGACGTGGAACGACCAGGGCGCTTCATACTCTGCATGGGATTCTCCCCCTTGAACTGGGCCGGGACGGCACTGCGGCCTCGACCACAGCAAGCACTTCCCGCCCGGTCCGGGGGGTAATCACGAGAACATCACGGAGCGCGTCCGTGTGATGTGGCGTTCGTCACATGCGGGGTGCGGGTGCCCGGTGCGGTCGGTTTGTCCCCCGGCGGGCCGCGGGTGATCCCCCGTCACATCACGAACCGGGCATGACCTGGAATGCCGAGGTATCGGAGGAGGTCAGGCGCACTGTAGGTTTTGGCGCCATGGAGGAGCTGGACCGGCAGATCGTGCAGCTGCTCGTCAAGGACGGGCGGATGAGCTACACAGACCTGGGCAAGGCCACGGGCCTGTCCACGTCGGCCGTGCACCAGCGGGTGCGCCGGCTGGAACAGCGTGGCGTCATCCGCGGGTACGCCGCGGTCGTGGACCCCGAGGCGGTGGGGCTGCCCATGACCGCGTTCATCTCGGTCAAGCCCTTCGACCCCAGCGCCCCCGACGACATCGCCGAGCGTCTCGCCGGCGTCCCCGAGATCGAGGCCTGCCACAGCGTCGCGGGCGACGAGAACTACATCCTCAAGGTGCGCGTGGCCACCCCGCACGAGCTGGAGGAACTCCTCGCCCGGCTGCGCTCGCTGGCCGGCGTCTCCACCCGCACGACCGTGGTGCTGTCGACGCCGTACGAGGCCCGGCCGCCGAAGATCTGACCCGGCGCCACGCCGGCGAGCGCACCGGCGGCCCCGCGTACGGCGTCCCCCCGGCCGCGCGAGAGACTGTCCGGCATGAGTGAGCGACCCGCCGACCCCCGTACCGTCCTGCTGCGCCGCGGGGAGGTCCACAGTCCCGCCGACCCCTTCGCCACCGCGATGGTCGTGGAACACGGCCAGGTCGCCTGGGTCGGCTCCGAGGGCGCCGCCGACGCCTTCGCGGACGGGGTGGACGAGGTGGTCGACCTCGACGGCGCCCTGGTCACCCCCGCGTTCACCGACGCCCATGTGCACACCACCTCCACCGGCCTGGCGCTGACCGGCCTCGACCTGTCCGGCGCCCCCTCCCTGGAGGCGGCCCTCGCCCGCGTCCGTGACTTCGCCGCGGCCCGGCCCGCGGACCGGGTGCTGCTCGGGCACGGCTGGGACGCCGCCCGCTGGCCCGGCGGCCGCCCGCCGACCCGCGCCGAACTCGACGAGGCCACCGGCGGGCGGCCGCTCTACCTGTCCCGCATCGACGTCCACTCGGCGGTCGTCACCACCGCCCTGCTGGAGATGCTCCCCGGCGACGCCGCCCGCACGGTCGCCCGCGACACGCCCGGCCCGGACGCCCCGCTCACCCGCGACGCCCACCACGCCGTCCGCGCCGCCGCGTTCGGCGCCGTCACGCCCGTCCAGCGCGCCGAGGCCCAGCGCACCGCCCTCGCGCACGCCGCGTCCCTCGGGATCGGCACCGTCCACGAGTGCGGCGGTCCGGCCATCTCCTCCGAGGACGACTTCACCGCGCTGCTGCGGCTCGCCGCCGCCGAGGCCGGGCCCCGCGTCGTCGGCTACTGGGCCGAGCAGGACGCCGGCAAGGCCCGGGAGCTGGGCGCGCACGGCGCCGCCGGTGACCTGTTCGTCGACGGCGCCCTCGGCTCGCACACCGCCTGCCTGCACCAGCCCTACGCCGACGCCGCCCACACCGGCACCGCCTACCTGGACGCGGACGCCGTCGCGGCCCACGTCCTCGCCTGCACCGAGGCCGGCCTCCAGGCGGGATTCCACGCCATCGGAGACGCCGCCGTGACCGCCGTCGTCGAGGGCGTCCGCACGGCCGCCGAGAAGGCCGGCCCCGCCCGCGTGCGCGCCGCCCGGCACCGGGTGGAGCACGCCGAGATGCTCACCCCCGAGACCGTCGCCGCCTTCGCCGAGCTGGGACTCATCGCCTCCGTGCAGCCGGCCTTCGACGCGCTGTGGGGCGGTGACGACGGCATGTACGCCGAGCGGCTGGGCG
Organism: Streptomyces sp. NPDC041135; assembly: GCF_055592085.1. Taxonomy (NCBI): domain Bacteria; kingdom Bacillati; phylum Actinomycetota; class Actinomycetes; order Kitasatosporales; family Streptomycetaceae; genus Streptomyces; species Streptomyces sp. NPDC041135. The sequence goes on along the minus strand of NZ_JBVIYZ010000016.1, from coordinate 40,020 downwards.
CCGAGCGGGCCCGGACGCTGAACCCCTTCGCCGCGCTGCTGCGCGCCGGGGTCCCCCTCGCCTTCGGCTCCGACAGCCCCGTCACCCCCCTCGACCCCTGGGGCACCGTCCGCGCCGCCGCCTTCCACCGCACCCCCGGGCACCGGATCTCGGTGCGCGCCGCCTTCACCGCCCACACCCGCGGCGGCTGGCGCGCCGTCGGCCGGGACGACGCGGGCGTCCTGGTGCCGGGCGCGCCCGCCGACTACGCCGTCTGGCGCACCGGCGAACTGGTGGTCCAGGCCCCCGACGACCGGGTCGCCCGGTGGTCCACGGACCCGCGCTCGGGCACCCCGGGCCTGCCCGACCTCAGCCCGGGCCGTGACCTGCCGGTCTGTCTGCGCACCGTGGTCGGCGGACGGACGGTGTTCGTAGGGCCGGGCGAGTGATCTCCTGGGGCGGCGCGCCGCCGATCGGTGCGCGCCGCCCCGTCGCGCGACCTGCGCATCCTCCGCGCTGACCAGCGACGCAGCACTGTCGCACCAGGTCAGACGGCTGTTGACAGTCGACGGCCGGGGGCCGGTAGGTTCGGCGGAGTCCACCACCGGACACCCGACCGGGGAGCGTTCGCGCACTCGTCGCAGCGCCGCTGGGTCAGGGACGGTGTGCCGCACCGGGGCACCGCCACTGGGAGCCAGGCTCAGCGCCCGCGCCGGCGAGGGAAGGCTCCGGCCGGTCGGGAAGGTGTGACCCGGGTGGGGCCCGGGAGCTCAGTAGACAACGGCTTTCGGTCGACCCGCAGCCAGCGGGCCCCAGGTCGGCCCGAAGGGCGCCGGGCCCCCATCCGCAGCGGACGAGGTGCCGTAAAGCGCGTTCTTACCCTGTTCTTGTGGATTCGACACCACCGCACGGACGAGCCGTCGCGTCATCGCAGGCCGCGGACACTATGGTGGACCCCTGCGTACGACATGAAGGGGCAGCAGTGAACGACGGCGACGGGACCCTCGAGGCCAAGGCCCAGGGGAGGCAGTTCGGTCCGCTCGGCACGGCCTTGGTGATCATTCCGACCTACAACGAGGCGGAGAACATCAAGTCCATCGTCGGCCGGGTGCGCGAGGCCGTCCCCGAGGCGCACGTGCTGGTGGCGGACGACAACAGCCCCGACGGCACGGGCAAGCTCGCCGACGAGCTGGCCGCCGGCGACGACCACGTCCGGGTGCTGCACCGCAAGGGCAAGGAGGGCCTCGGCGCCGCCTACCTCGCGGGCTTCCGCTGGGGCATCGAGAACGGCTTCGGCGTCCTGGTCGAGATGGACGCCGACGGCTCCCACCAGCCGGAGGAGCTGCCCCGGCTGCTGACCGCACTGAAGGGTGCCGACCTGGTGCTCGGCTCCCGCTGGGTGCCCGGCGGCCGGGTCGTGAACTGGCCGAAGTCCCGGGAGTTCATCTCGCGGGGCGGCAGCCTCTACTCCCGCGTGGCCCTCGACCTGCCGCTGCGCGACATCACCGGCGGCTACCGCGCCTTCCGCCGCGAGACCCTGGAGGGCCTGGGCCTGACCGAGGTCGCCTCGCAGGGCTACTGCTTCCAGGTCGACCTGGCCCGCCGGGCGGTCCGGGCCGGCTACCACGTGGTCGAGGTGCCCATCACCTTCGTCGAACGCGAACTCGGCGACTCCAAGATGAGCCGCGACATCCTCGTCGAGGCGCTGTGGCGGGTCACCGCCTGGGGCGCGCAGGACCGGGTCGCCAAGCTCAGGGCCAAGCGCGGCCGCTGAGCGGGGACGGCCCGTACGGCGGCCGGTGAAGGCCAGGTGCGTGCCCGCACGGCGGCCGGTGAGCCGGGCGGGCCCCCACGGCCGGTGCCTGACGGGCCCCTTATCCCGCGCTGAGCCGGGCCCGGGCACACTGGGAGCATGACGACTGGCGCCGCGACCACCCACCCCGCCGACCGGCCCCGCCGCTCCCGGCTGCGCAGGTACCTGCCGTTCGGCCTCGCCGGGTGGCTGGCGCTGGAGATCTGGCTGCTGACCGTGGTGGCGGGCGCGGCGGGCGGCCCCACCGTGTTCCTGCTGCTGGTGGCGGGTCTCGTCGCCGGATGCCTGGTCATCAAGCGGGCCGGCCGCCGCGCCTTCGAGAACCTGAACGAGGCGCTCCGGCAGGGCGGCTCCCCCCGGCGCGGCGGCGGCAACGGCCTGACGATGCTCGGCGGCCTGCTGCTCATCCTGCCCGGCCTCCTGTCCGACCTGGCGGGTCTGCTGCTGCTGGTCCCCGCCGTCCAGAAGGCCGTGAGCCGTTCCACCGAGCGCGCCCTCGACCGCAGGCTCCGCGCGGCCGTCCCCGGCACCTTCGGCGACGCCTTCCAGCGGGCCCGCGTCCACCACCCCGGCGGCACGGTGGTGCAGGGCGAGGTCGTCCGCGAGGAGCCGGGGGACACGCCCCGGGAGCAGTACCCGCCGCTGGCCCGCTGAGCGGCCGCTGCGGTGACACACGCGAAAACCGCGGGCGCCGTACGTCGACCTCACGTACGGCGCCCGCGGTTATGTCGTGCGCTGTGTGACTCCGCTCCAGCCCCTGCGGGGACTAGGCGGACTTGCGGCTGTCCCGGGGATGAACCGCGATGTTCATCGCACCGGAGCGCAGCACCGCCAGACGCTCCTCGAGGACCTCTTCGAGCTCCTCGCGGGTGCGCCGCTCCATCAGCATGTCCCAATGGGTACGCGCGGGCTTGGCCTTCTTCTCTTCAGGGCCGTCGCCGTCCACCAGGAGTGCCTGGGCCCCGCAGACCTTGCACTCCCACTCCGGCGGGATCTCCGCCTCGACCGAGAAGGGCATCTCGAAACGATGCCCCTTCTCGCATGCGTACTCCACGGCCTGGCGCGGGGCCAGGTCGATACCGCGGTCCGTCTCGTAGCTGGTCACCACGAGGCGCGTACCGCGAAGAGCTCGCTCACTCATGAATCGTGCCTCCCGGGCTTGTCGCCCACAGGACAGGTGTCGCTGTCGTCGTCATCCGGTCAACGTCCGGTCGGCGGTAAAGATTCCCGTTCCGAGTCCCGTTCCGGGTCATGCGTCGCCGTCGTAGCCGCCCCTTGTTGTACCCACCAGTGTCCGGTTTGTCACATCTGTCAGCAGATGTCATCCAGCGTTTCGGCATCTTTGACGCGCAGTAACGGTACGCCTGGCAGGCCAAACGCGTACACTACCGCCCTTTCGTGTTGAGCGCTAAATCTTGTCCGCAAACGTGTCGTCCGCCTCACCGCGTCCTCCGCCTCTCCGGTCGCCGGACGTACGGGTACCCGCGCGGGCGGAGCGAATCCGGACAGGGCGCGAAGGTACCGGGGTGGTACCGGGGAGGCCGCGGCCGCCGCGCTCAGACCCAGACGCCGCGCTCCTCCATGACCGCGCGAAGCGTGTCGATGTGGTCGGTCATGATGCCGTCGACGCCCAGGTCCAGCAGCCGGTGCATGCGCTCGGGCTCGTTCACCGTCCAGACGTGCACCTTCAGCCCGTACGCGTGGGCGGCGCGCACGAAGCGCTGGTCGACCACGGGTACACCGGACTGGGCCTCCGGAACCTGCGCGGCGACCGCCGAGCGCCGCACCGCGGCGGGCAGCCCCCAGGAGCGCAGCCGCAGATTGAGCACGCCCCGGGTGCCGAACGAGGTGGCCAGCCGCGGTCCGGCCAGCCGCTGGGCGCGCAGCACGCGGGCCTCGGAGAAGGAGCCGGCGCACACGCGGTCCCAGGCGCCGGTGCGCTCGACCAGCTCCAGCAGCGGACGCAGCGCGCCCTCCACCTTGATGTCCACGTTCCAGCGGACGCCGGGGAACGTCTCCAGCAGTTCCTCCAGCAGCGGCACCGGTTCGCGGCCCGCCACGCGCGCGTGGCGCACCTCGTCCCAGGTCAGGTCGGCGATGCGGCCCGCCCCGTCGGTCATCCGGTCCAGGGTCGCGTCGTGGAAGGCGACGAGGCGGCCGTCCGCCGTGGCGTGCACGTCCGTCTCCATGTACCGGTAGCCCAGCTCGGCCGCGCGCCGGAACTGGGCCACGGTGTTCTCCAGCCCGTCGGCCGCCCCGCCCCGGTGGGCGAAGGCGATCGGGCCGGGATGGTCCAGGTACGGGTGGCGTATCGGCGGAGTCACGGACGAAGTATCACCCGTTCGGGTGGCCCGGCGGCAACGACCGTGCTGCCGGCCGGTGCCGGGGCGGCGGTGAACAGCCGCAGGAACAGCTGCGCCAGCGGGCCGATGGACAGGGCGTAGAGCAGGGTGCCGACGCCGACGGTGCCGCCCAGCGCGAACCCGGTGGCCACCACCACGACCTCGACCGCCGTGCGCGTCACCCGGATCGAGCGGCCGGTACGCCGGTGCAGCCCGGTCATCAGGCCGTCGCGCGGGCCCGGCCCGAAGTCGGCCGCGATGTACAGGCCGGTCGCGGCGCCGTTGAGCACGATGCCCGCCACCAGCAGGGGGACCCGGACGGCCAGGGCGTGCACGTCGGGGACGAGGGCGAGCGTGCCGTCCATGGCGAGACCGACCACGAAGACGTTGGAGACCGTGCCCAGCCCCGGCCGCTGGCGCAGCGGGAGCCACAGCAGCAGCACCGCGGCACCCACGACGATCGAGACCACGCCGATGCTCAGTCCGGTGCGTTCGGCGATCCCCTGGTGCAGCACGTTCCAGGGCTCCAGGCCCAGCCCCGCCACGACGAGGAGCGCCGAGCTGGCGCCGTACAGCGCCAGCCCGGCGTACAGCTGGACGAGACGTGGTCCGATACGGCCCCGTGTGGACACGAGATACCCCCTGAGTGGTGATGGTGGCCTGTCCCGTGACACTCTGTGGCGTGGGATGGCATGCCATCCATGGCCAATTCGAGGAAGGTGGACTGATCGTCATGGCGCAGTGGACCTCGGCGGTGGGGGCCGCGCAGCTCGCCCGGCTGCTCACCTCCCAGCAGGACCGCCCCGCCGGCACCGGCACCCGCCGCCCCCCGGCCTACCGCGCGCTCGCCGACGGCATCCGGCTGCTGGTCCTCGAAGGACGCGTCCCCGTCGCCGCCCGCCTGCCCGCCGAACGCGAACTGGCCCTCTTCCTCTCCGTCAGCCGCACCACCGTCGCCGCCGCCTACGAGGCGCTGCGCACCGAGGGCTTCCTCGAGTCCCGGCGCGGCGCCGGCAGCTGGACGGCCGTACCGGCCGGCAACCCGCTGCCCGCCCGGGGCCTGGAGCCGCTGCCCCCGGAGGCGCTCGGCTCGATGATCGACCTGGGCTGCGCGTCCCTCCCCGCGCCCGAGCCGTGGCTCACCCGCGCCGTGCAGGGCGCCCTGGAGGACCTCCCGCCCTACGCGCACACCCACGGCGACTACCCGGCCGGGCTGCCCGCCCTGCGCGCGATGATCGCCGAGCGCTACACCGCGCGCGGGATCCCCACCATGCCCGAACAGATCATGGTCACCACCGGTGCGATGGGCGCCATCGACGCGATCTGCCACCTCTTCGCGGGCCGCGGCGAGCGCATCGCCGTCGAGTCGCCGTCCTACGCCAACATCCTCCAGCTGATGCGGGAGACGGGGGCGCGGCTGGTCCCGGTGGCGATGGCGGAGGGCCTGGGCGGCTGGGACATGGACCACTGGCGCCAGGTGCTGCGCGACGCGGCGCCCCGCGTCGCCTATGTGGTCGCCGACTTCCACAACCCCACCGGCGCGCTCGCCGACGAGGACCAGCGCCGCCGGCTCGTCGACGCCGCCCGCTCGGCCGGGACCGTACTGGTCGCCGACGAGACGATGACCGAGCTGTGGCTGGAGGACGACCTCCGGATGCCGCGGCCGGTGTGCGGGTTCGACCCGGCCGGCTCGACGGTGATCACGGTCGGCTCGGCCAGCAAGGCGTTCTGGGCGGGCATGCGGATCGGCTGGGTGCGGGCGGCCCCGGACGTGATCCGCAGCCTGGTCGCCGCCCGCGCCTACGCCGACCTCGGCACCCCCGTCCTGGAGCAGCTGGCCGTCAACTGGCTGTTCAGCACCGGCGGCTGGGAGCAGGCCGTGCTGCTGCGCCGCGCCCAGGCCCGGGAGAACCGCGACGCCCTGGTGCGGGGGTTGCGCCGTGAGCTGCCCGGCTGGGAGTTCGAGGTGCCCCGCGGCGGACTCACGCTCTGGGTGCGGGCCGGCGGACTGTCCGGCTCCCGGCTGGCCGAGGCGGGGGAGCGGGTCGGCGTCCGGGTGCCCTCCGGGCCCCGCTTCGGGGTCGACGGCGCCTTCGAGGGCTATGTCCGGCTTCCGTTCACGGTGGGCGGGGCGGTGGCGGACGAGGCGGCTGCCCGGCTGGCCGCGGCGGCCCGGCTGGTGGAGCGGGGCGCCACCGGGGGCAGCGAGGCACCGCGGACGTTCGTGGCCTGAAAGGCCCGTGCGGGCCGGCCGGGGCGGAGGATGCCGCCGCGCACCGGCCCGGCCGCCTCAGGACGTCTCGGCCACCGCGGCCTCCACGGGCACCGCCTGCCCCGGCCCCGTCTCCCCGGGCACCGGTCCGCTCGCCGGGGACGCCACGGAGACCTTCTCCATCGACAGCGCTCTCGCCGGCCCGGCCCCCACCGGCACGCTCTCCACCGGCACGCTCTCCACCGGCACGGTGTCTGCCGGTACCGCCCCCACGGGCGCGCTCTCCCGCGCCGCCACGGCGTCCCGGGAATCGGCGTCGTCCGGGGAGTCGGCGTCGTCCAGGGACTTCACGTCGTCCAGCGAGTCCTCGTTCAGCGGATCGCCGTCCAGCGCGTCCACGCCCAGCGGCTCGTCCGGCCCGGCCGGCCGCGCGGGTTCGACGTGCTCCCCGTCCGCGGGCGTCGTGCGCGGCGGCAGCAGCGCGAGCACCGCCTGCCGGTCCGCCTCGCCGGTCGCGTCGTCGTAGGGGTCGGGCGTGGCCGGGACCTGGAGCCGGTGCACCGGTCCGTGTCCGAGCCGCGCGTAACCGCGTCCCGGCGGGACGTGGGCCGGCGGGGTCGTGCGCGGGGGAGCGCCCAGCACGCTTTCCAGCTGCTGCGGCGTCGCGGGGCCGAGCACGACACGCGCGCGCGTGTGCTGCCGTACCTGCTCGCTGAGGCCGTCCGCGCAGTCGAACTGCTCGGCCAGGACGACGGTCACGTTGGCCGCGCGGCCGTGCCGCAGCGGCATCTGGAGCAGCGTCTGCGGGTCCTTGCGGCCGCCCGCCGCGGCGAGGTGCGCGAAGGCGGTGGGCCGGTCCAGCAGGATCCACAGCGGACGCCTGGTGTCCTCGGGCGGCGGGTTTCCGGCCTGCCGCGCCCGGTTGACGGTGATCAGCCGCCGCTCGGTCTCGTGCGCGGCCCACTCCAGGCTGGCCAGCGCCCCGGTGAGACCGCACTCCACGGCCAGGACGCCGTCCCGGCCGGTCAGACAGGTGTACTCACCGGTGCCGCCGCCGTCGACGATCAGCAGGTCGCCGTACTGGAGGGCCTGGAGGGCGACAGAGCGCAGCAGGGACGAGGTGCCGCTGCCCGGCTGGCCCATGACCAGCAGGTGCGGCTCGGTGGAACGGATGCCGGTGCGCCAGACGACCGGCGGGACGTCGCGCTGGTCCTCCCCGTAGGACAGGGGAAGGGTGCGCTGGACCTCGGTGGGGTCGGTGAAGCCCAGCACCGTCTCGCCGGGCGCGGTGACGAAGCGCTGGGCGGCGATGTCGGTGGGCAGCGGGGCGAGCGCGCTCAGGGTGAGCTGGTTGCCGGCCTCGTCCCAGGTGAACAGGTACTCGCGGCCGCGGCCGGCCTTCGCGGTGAGCAGGTGCTCGATGCGCGCGCGGGCCTCGGGCTCGCCGTCCGGGAAGTAGGCGGGGTACCGGATGACGAGGTGGCCGAAGCTGCCGGAGTCGTCGAAGGTGTGGGTGGCGAAGGCGTTCTCCCACTCACCGCCGTGCGCGTACAGCGGGGCGGGGTCCTCGGCGGTCGAGAAGTACGGCACCAGGGCCTCGTACAGCGACCGCAGCCGCTGGGCCTGCGACTCGTCGGGGCCGTCGGGTTCCGCCCGGGTGCGGTCGCGGCCGTACCAGGCGCTCGCCGCCATCAGGGCGATGGCGGCGAGCAGCGGGCCGTACGGCACCAGCGCCACGGCCAGGACCACCGAGGCCACCAGGAACAGCAGCGGCCCGCGCTTGTCCTTGGGTGTCTGCGCCCACCTGCGCCCGCCGGCCGCGAGCAGCCGCCGCAGCCCCCGGGTGACGGTGATCAGTGGGTGCAGGACGTCGGTCGCGCTGTCGGCAGCGGTCCGGGCCAGCTCCCGGCTCCGGGCGATCTGCGCGCTGCCGTTGCTCAGGATGCGGGGGAGAGGGCGCCGGACCACTGCTGCCTCCTGGGGGTGCGTGCGTGCGGGCGGGGCGGGCGTCAGAACTTGATGCCGCCGAGGAGGCTCGCCAGGCTCTCGCCGCCGGCCCTGATGCTCGGTGCGATGCCGGTGCTGGCGAGGTAGAAGCCGAACAGCGCCGAGGTGCACGCGTGCGAGCCCTTGAGCCCGTCCTTCCGGAAGAACAGGAAGACGATGATGCCGAGCAGCAGGACGCCGGACAGGGACAGGATCATTTCGGGTCTCCTGGTGTCGAGAGGGGACAGTCACCATGAGTACTTCCAGGATCACAGGATGTATCCATACGATTAAAGGTGCAAGTGGATGAAATCCGGCTGATTTCACCCACCGGGCCGAGTCGTCCTGGGCCGGTTGGGCACGTTTGTGCCCGGCGTCACGCCTGTGGTGATCTTTACCTCGGGCACTTCGGGTCATGTACGGCGCGAGCCAGTACCCTTGCGATTCACCTGAACGGTTGCAACGAGAGGCGGTCCGGCCGATGAGTGAAGCCCTCGACCCCGAGGTCGTGGAGCTGGCGACCAAGATCTTCGATCTGGCCCGGCAGGGACAGACGGAGACCCTGGTGGCCTACGTCGACGCGGGCGTCCCGGCCGACCTCACCAACGACCGCGGCGACTCCCTCGTGATGCTCGCCGCCTACCACGGGCACGCCGACGCGGTACGGGAGCTGCTCGCCCGGGGCGCCGACGCCGACCGTGTCAACGACCGGGGCCAGACGCCGCTCGCCGGCGCCGCCTTCAAGGGGGAGACGGACGTCGTCAAGGCTCTCCTGGAAGCCGGCGCCGATCCCGCGGCCGGAACTCCCTCGGCCGTCGACACCGCCCGGATGTTCGCCAGGACAGAACTCCTGGAATTGTTCGGCGCACAGTGATCCGAACGCTCTGACCAGGCACGACAACGAAAACGGGGGAGGCGGTAAATGGCCGCCGGAAATACGGTCGCGGCAGGAGAAACCCGCGGGTCATCATGACGTCGTGATTCACGGACGCGATGGCCGGGCAGGTGAGGCCGCACCGCGCGGACCGTGACGCGGCCCGTACGGGCCACCGACGAGAGGCAGAGGAAGATGGTCTACAGCAAGCAGGAAACGGCGGGCGCCCCGACGTGTCGTCACGCGGCCAGGTAATGCACGTCCCCGGTTGCGTCGACGCTTGATGTGAGGCTGTTTCCCATGTTCGATCCGGTCATAGCGCCCAGCGGAACGCTGCTCGGCCTGCTCCAGAGAGGTCGCGGCGACGGCACGCTGCACGCGCTCACCGCCCCGCGCACCGAGGCGCTGGCGGCCCTGAACCACTGTGTCCTGCGCGATCCCCGCCACGACTGGCAGGTGGAGAACCGCTCCCTGTACTACGCCCGCCTGTATCTCGACCTCAGCGGCGAGCTGGACGCCGTCGAGGCGCACCTCTTCGACCCCGAGGACGTCCTCGACACCGACGAGTCCCGCACCGGCCTCGCCCTCGCCGTCCTCGGCCACCTCGCCTCCTACGGCCGGCGGGACGCCCTCGACCTGCTGCGCCGCTACGCCGCGACCGGCGCCAACTGGGCCTGGGCCCTGGACGAGCTGGCCCTCAGGGACGACGACGCCGCCCTGCGCGCCCTGGCCGCCCCCGTCCTGGCCCGCTTCGCCACCGACCCCGAGGGCGAGGCCGAACTGGCCGCCGCCGTCCGGGACGCCTTCGAACCCCGCCCCTGGCGGCTGTGGGCGGAGGACCCGCGCCGGTCCATCGCCACGCGCGTGCGTGCCGCTCAGGAGACCGGCGCCTTCGACCGCTGGCAACGCCAGATGCGGCCCGCCGGGCCGCGCCCCGGCTGGAGCGTGCGAGCCGTCTTCGAGTGGGCCCAGCAGGGCGTGGAGCGCGGCGCGGCGCTGCACGTGCCCGCCGCCCGCTGCCTCGCGGCCGTGGCCGGTGCCGAGGACCGCCCGGAGATCGTCCGGGCCGCCCGGGAGGGCGACGAGGGAGCCCGCTGCACCGCACTTCGCTACCTCGCCGACCGCGAGGACCCCGGCGCCCTCGACCTCATCGAGGCGGCCGCCGCCGACGGTCCGGTGCCGGTCGTGGACGCCGCCGTCGACGCCTTCGAACGGATGCGCGGCACCGCCGCCGTCGACCGCGCCCGCGGCTGGGCCCACCGCCCCGACGCCCTCGGGGCCGCCGCCGGCCGCGTGCTCGCCTGCCGGGGCGGGGCGAAGGACAGCGACCTGGTCCTCGGCGCCCTGCGCGAGGCCGTACGCGGCGAGGGACCCGACGCGCCGACCCTGTGGACCCTGGTCGACGGCACCGGCCGTCTGGGCATCGCCTGTGCGGCGCCCGTCCTGCGCCACGTCTACCGCGAGACCGCCTCCTCCCACCTCCGCGGCCGCGCCGCCCGCGCTCTCGCCGCCACCGACCCCTCCTTCGCCACCGGGTTCGCCGTCGAATGCCTGTGGGACTGCGAGGAGAGCACCCGCGAGATCGCCGCCCGGCACGCCGAGACGGGTGACGCCCGGGTCGTGGAACAACTGCGCAGGCTCGCCGCCGACCCGGCCGAGGAGGCCGAGGTGCAGACGGCCGTACGCAGCCGGATCACCCCCGACGGCCGGGTGTCGTGACCGGGGCCGGACCCGGCGGCCGGGTGTTGTGACCCGGTCCGGACCCGGCGGACGGAAGCCGTGACGCACCGGATGCCACGGGCGGCCCGCGCCGACCGCGCCGGCGGCGAGGCACGCGTCGCGTGAACCGGACCGGGCGCGACGGGCGGGTCCCGTGAACGCGGGGTGACCCACGGGGCAGGAGGGCGTGGCCGGGGCCCGACCGCTCGCGCCCGCAGCGCAACGCTCATGGGACGTTCCGCGCCCGGACGGATCCAAGTTGACGCGGCCACGTCCAGCAGGGCGACAAACCGGTACACGTGTCGTCATCGTGACCGAGTCCCTTCCCCGTGATGTGAACGGCGTGGCCCACTGCGCGCTCCAGACGGCCCGGCACCTCGTCGCTCGCGGTCACGCTCCCCCCGTCGTCGCCCCGGCCACGGCCGCCGGGACGCCGGAGGACGCCTGGGCCGCGTGCCCCGAGGTCCCCGGCGTCCCCGTCCTCCGGGTGCCCTCCCTCCCGCTCCCCGGCTGTCCCCAGGTCCTCGCCCGAGCCGGAGTTCCCCCCGCCCACCGCCGCGGCGAGCCGGTGCCGGCCGGCCACCGTCGGCACCGGCTGGGTGGCCCGGCGGTGCTCCGACCCGCTGCCGCAGCTGCTGCGGCCGGCCGCCGACGGGATGCGGCACCGCGCCCGGGGCAGCAGCGCCCGCCTCGACCTGTGCGCCTCCACCGCGGTGTCGGCGGCACTGGCCGCCGTGTCCGCGGCGGAGCGGGCGGGCGCCCCCTGAGGCCGGGCTCTCACCGCCACCGGGGCGGCGCGCGCCGGGGTGACGGCCGGCGGCGGTGTCCGGTGCCGGGGGTCAGCGGCGGCGGACGGGGACGAAGCGCACCTCGGTGCCCGGCAGGGCCTGCGCGGCCGCGGGGAGGTCGTCCGCCCGGACCACCGCGATCACCGGGTAGCCGCCGGTGGTCGGGTGGTCGGCCAGGAAGACCACCGGGCGGCCGTCCGGCGGGACCTGCACCGCCCCCAGCACCATGCCCTCGCTGGGCAGTTCCCCGGCCCGGGCCCGCTCCAGGGCGGGCCCCTCGGTGCGCAGCCCGATGCGGTTGCTCGCCGAGGACACCCGGTAGGTCCGGCCGGTGAACTCCCGCACGGCCTGCGGCGTGAACCAGTCCGCGCGCGGCCCCGGCGTCACCCGCAGCACGAGCCCGTCCGGCGGACCGGGCTGCGGGGTGCCGTCCACGCGCGCGGGAGGCCCGGCCGGGGCCCCCAGGGGCAGCACCGTGCCGTTCCTGAGCGGCGGCGGCCCGAGGCCGGACAGCAGATCCGTGGCCCGGCTGCCCAGCACCGGCTCCACCTGGACGCCCCCGGAGACGGCCACGTACGCGCGTACGCCGCGGACGGCCGGCCCCACCTCCAGCACCTGCCCGGCCGGCACCACGACCGGGGCGCCCCAGGCGGCCGGGCGGCCGCCCACGCCGACCGGGCACGGCGCACCGCCGACCGCCACCGTCACCGTGCAGCGCGCCCGTACCGCACAGCCGTCGAGGGTGGTCTCCAGCACGGCCGCGTCCGGCGGATTGCCGGCCAGCCGGTTGACCAGCGCCGCCGCCGGCGCGTCGAGCGCCCCCGAGCGCGGCACCCCGAGATGCGCGTACCCGGGTCGCCCCCGGTCCTGCACGGTGGTCAGCGCCCCGGCCCGTACGACGACCAGCGCCCGGTCGCTCATGCGTCCCCCACCGGCACGAAGCGCACGCGTGCCCCCGGCGTCAGCAGCGCGGCCGGCACGCGCGCGTGGTCCCACAGCACCGCGTCCGTCGTCCCGATCAGCTGCCAGCCGCCCGGCGAGGACCGCGGGTACACGCCCGTGTACGGCCCCGCCAGGCCCACGGCGCCCGCCGGGACGGCCGTCCGCGGGGTCGCCCGGCGCGGCACGTGGTGACGGGCCGCCAGCCCGGTGAGGTAGCCGAACCCGGGGGCGAACCCGCAGAAGGCGACCGTGAACTCGGTCGCCGCGTGGATACGGCCCACCTCGCGCTCCGGTACGTCCCAGTGCGCGGCGACCTCCGCGAGGTCCGGACCGTCGTAGCGGACGGGGAGTTCCACCAGCTCGCGCGCGGGCGGGGGAGTGGGCGGCACCCGGGCGGCGGTCAGTTCGCGGGCCCAGCCGGCGGGGTCGTCCAGTCCGTCGAGCAGGACCGTACGGGCCGCCGGGACGATCTCGGCGGCCCGCAGCGTGCCCTCGGAGCGGCGCCGCAGCAGCTCCGCGTGCAGCGCCTGGGCCTCGGCGACCGACGCCACCTCGACGAGCAGCGCCCGGTCACCCACCGGCAGCGCCCTCATGCGAAGGCCTCCACCGTCACGCCCGCCGCCTCCAGCCGCTGCCGTACCCGGCGGGCCAGCTCGACCGCGCCGGGCGTGTCGCCGTGCAGGCACAGCGAGCGGGCGCGCACCTCGATCCGCGCGCCGGAGTGCGCCGTGACCGCACCGGAGCGTGCGAGGTCCAGCGAGCGCTCCACGACCTCTCCCGGATCGCTCACCACGGCGCCCGGCAGGCCGCGCGGCACCAGCGTGCCCTCGTCGGTGTACGCCCGGTCCGCGAACGCCTCCGTGACGGCCGGCAGCCCCGCCTGCCCGGCCAGCTCGAGCAGACGCGACCCGGGCAGCCCCAGCACGGGCAGCGACGCGTCCGCCAGGCGCACGCCGTCGATCACCGCCCGGGCCTGCTCCGCGTCGTGCACGACCCGGTTGTAGAGCGCGCCGTGCGGCTTCACGTACGCCACGCGTGCGCCCGCCGCCCGGGCGAACACCTCGAGGGCGCCGATCTGGTAGGCCATCTCGGCCGCCAGCTCGTCGGGCGGCACGTCCATCGCGCGCCGCCCGAACCCGGCGAGGTCCCGGTAGGAGACCTGGGCGCCGATCCGCACCCCGCGCGCGGCGGCCAGGTCGCACACCCGGCGCATGGTGACCGCGTCCCCGGCGTGGAAGCCGCAGGCCACGTTGGCGCTGGTGACGACGGACAGCAGCTGTTCGTCGTCGGTCAGCCGCCACCGGCCGAAGCCCTCGCCGAGGTCGGCGTTCAGATCGATCGCGGTCATCTTTCCGTCTTTCCGTCGTGCGTCCGTGGTGCCCGTCCGTGCCGCCGAGGTGCCGTGCGGCCCGCTCCCCGGGTACCCGTGTTCGTGCCGCGCCGCCGTCTGCCGCGCCGTCAGCCGCCCAAGGCGATGCGGTACTGCTCGTCCCGCGCGTCGGTGAGGAACATCTGGCCCGGGGCGTGGGTGATGGCGAAGGGCGGCCGGGACGCCATCACCGCCGCCTGCGGGGTCACCCCGCAGGCCCAGAACACCGGGATGTCGTCCGGCCCGGCGTCCACCGGGTCGCCGAAGTCCGGCCGGGCGAGATCGCCGATGCCCAGCGCCGCGGGGTCGCCGCAGTGCACGGGGCCGCCGTGCACCGCCGGGAGCAGACTGCTCTCCCGGATGGCGGCCGCCAGGTGCTCCGGCGGCACCGGGCGCATGGACACCACCATCGGCCCGCGCAGCCTGCCCGCCGGCCGGCAGGGACGGCCGGTGACGTACATCGGCACGTTGCGGCCCTGGTCGACGTGGGCGATCGGTACGCCCGCCGCGGCCAGCGCCCACTCGAAGGTGAAGCTGCACCCGATGAGGAACGACACCAGGTCGTCCCGCCAGTGCGCGCGCACGTCCGTCGGCTCCTCGACCAGTTCACCGTCCCGCCAGAGCCGGTAGCGCGGCAGGTCGGTGCGCAGGTCCGCGCCCTCGGCGAGGACGGTGGTGACCGCGCCGGCGTCCGTGACGTCGAGCACCGGGCAGGGCTTGGGGTTGCGCTGGCAGAAGAGCAGCATGTCGTACGCCCAGTCGGCCGGCACCGAGATCAGGTTGGCCTGCGTGTGGCCGGCCGCGACCCCGGCCGTGGGCCCGGCGAGTCCCTCGCGGAAACGGGCCCGGGCGGCTTCCGGGCTCCACGCGTGCGCGTGCTCGTCGACGGCGGCCAGCGGGCGGTCACCGGTCCGGTCCGCCCCGGTCACGTCAGCTCCTTCCCGCGCGTCTCCGGCAGCCCGAGCAGTGCCAGCGCCGCGAGCGCGTACCCGGCCGCCCCGAAGACCAGCGCGCCGCCCACGCCCCAGCTGTCGGCCAGGAAGCCCACCAGGGTCGGGAAGACGGCGCCCACCGCGCGGCCGGTGTTGTAGGTGAAGCCCTGCCCGGTGCCGCGGACCGCCGTCGGGTACAGCTCGCTCAGGTAGGAACCGAAGCCGCTGAAGATCGCCGACATGCAGAAGCCGAGGGGGAAGCCGAGCACCAGCAGCAGGGTGTCCGCCCCCTGCGGGATGTTGGCGTACGCCACGACGCACACCGCCGACAGCAGCGCGAACAGCCAGATGGTGCGGCGCCGGCCGAGCCGGTCGGTGAGGTGGCCGCCGGTGAGGTAGCCGAGGAAGGCGCCCGAGATCAGGGCGGTCAGATAGCCGCCGGTGCCCACGACCGACAGCCCGCGCCCGGTCTTCAGGTACGTCGGCACCCAGGTGGCCAGTGTGTAGTAGCCGCCCTGCACACCGGTGGACAGCAGACCCGCGAAGACCGTCGTCCGCAGCAGGCCCGGGTCGCCGGCCGTGCCGGGCCGGAAGATCGCCGTGAACGAGCCGCGCCGCGGGCCGTGTTCCCGGACGGCCGCGGCCTGCGGGGCGTCGTGCACCCGGCGGCGCAGCCACACCACGAGGAGCGCGGGCAGTGCGCCGGTCCAGAACATCACGCGCCAGGCCAGGGCATCGCCGGCGAAGGAGAAGACCAGCGTGTAGACGACGACCGCCAGTCCCCAGCCGACCGCCCAGGAACTCTGCACCGCGCCGAGCGTGCGCCCCCGGTGCCGAGCGCTCGCGTACTCGGCGACGAGGACCGCGCCGACCGCCCACTCGCCGCCGAAGCCGATCCCCTGGAGGGCGCGGAAGACCAGCAGCGCCTCGTAGGTGGGCGCGAATCCGCACGCCACGGTGAAGACGGCGTAGGTGAGCACGGTCGCCATCAGGGCGCGGACCCGTCCGACGCGGTCCGCGACGACGCCCGCCGCCGCGCCGCCGAGCGCCGAGGCCACCAGGGTGACGGTGGTGAACAGGCCGGTCTGTCCGCTGTCCAGCCCGAAGTACGCGGACAGCGCCACCATGCTCAGCGGCAGCGTGAAGTAGTCGTAGGAATCGAGGGCGTAGCCGCCGAACGCCCCGGCGAACGCGCGGCGGCCGTCCGGCCCGAGGGCGCGCAGCCAGCCGAACGCGCCGGCGTCGACGGGGGACCGGCCGCCGTCCGGCCGGATGTCGGGGGTCAGGGACCGCGGTGGCGGAGTCGTGCTCAAGGGCACCTCGCAGATGAGGGGTGGAGGGTGCGGGAGACGAGCCGTGCGGAATCGGTACCGTGCGCAGCACCGTAGAGGATCGTTCAACGATCCTTCAATACCCTCGTTGTCCCGTCCTCGGCTCTGCGGTTGAATTCCGGGCATGGCAGAGCAGCTGACGGGACTGGCCGACGACCGCGCCCTCCTCGGGCGCACCAGCACCGCCGAACGGGTCTCCGACATCCTCAGAAGCCGGATCGCCGAGGGGTACTTCCCGCCGGGCACCCGCCTGTCCGAGGACGGCATCGGCGGCGCGCTCGGCGTCTCCCGCAACACCCTGCGCGAGGCGTTCCGGCTGCTCACCCACGAGCGCCTGCTGGTCCACGAGCTGAACCGGGGCGTCTTCGTCCGGGTGCTGACCGTGGAGGACGTCGAGGACATCTACCGCACCCGGGCCCTCGTCGAGTGCGCCGTCGTCCGGGGCCTCGGGGAGCCGCCGTACGCGCTCCACGCGCTCGCCTCCGCCGTCACCGAGGGACAGGTGGCATCGGCCGGGAACGACTGGAACGCGCTGGGTACGGCCAATATCCACTTCCACCGGGAACTGGTCGCCCTGGCGGGCAGCGAGCGCACCGACGAGCTGATGCGCAGCGTCTTCGCCGAGCTGCGCCTCGCCTTCCACGTCGTCGACGACCCGCGGCGGCTGCACGCGCCCTACCTGGCCCGCAACCGCCAGATCCTCCAGGCCCTCGAGGCCGGGGACCGGCGGGAGGCGGAGAGGGTGCTCGGCGCCTACCTCGCCGACTCGCTGGAGCAGGTCGTGGAGGTGTACCGGCGACGGGTCGGGGAGGACGGCGCCGAGGCCGGGTAGGCCCCGCACGGCGCCGTTCGCGGCCGCCGCGGCGACCGTCGCTTCTGCGCCGTTTCGGTCGTTGTCAGACGGAGGACCTACGCTGTGCACCGTGACTTCGCCTGCATCGACGGACCGTGTTCCGCCCCAGCTCAGCGCGGGGCCGCGCCCCGCGCCGGGCCCGGCCGCCGACGAGGGACTGGCGCGGCGGCTGCGCGCGCTCGCCTGCACCGCGCCGCTGCACGACCTCGACGCCCGCAAGGCGAACCTCGCGGGCGAGTACTCGGTGTACGGCATGGCCGAGGTGGCCCTGTCCGCCATCGACCTGGTCACCCTGAACATGGACTTCGACACGGGCGCCGACCACGAGCAGATCGTGGCCCGCCTCGTCCCGCGCATCGCCGCCCAGGCTCCGCACCGGCCCGCCGCCGAGCACGAGCGGGTGGCCCGCTGGGTCCTGGAGAACCTGATCAACGTCGGCAGCGTCGACCGCGGCTTCCGCGCGGTGTACGGCACGTTCGCGCCCGACGGCACCTACGTCCGCCGCGACTACGACTTCAAGCTGATCGAGGAGGTCCCCGGCCCCGGCGGCACCGTCTACCTGCGCACCACCGACGAGGCGGTCAACGTCCTGGTCGGCGCTCTCGACACCGACGTCACCAGCGCCCAGATCGCCGCCGAGGTCAAGCTGGAGGTGCTGATCAACCGCGGCCGCCTCGCCGACGCCCAGCTCGCCGCGGAGCAGGCCCGCTACCGCACCGTGCAGTACTCGGAGACCCTGCGCCGCGCCCTGGAGGCGACCCGGCGCAACGTCCGCGCCGTGGACTGGCTCAACGCCGTGCCCGACATGATCGCCGAGGCCCTGGACCACGTGGCCGACCGCTACCGCCACGAGAACGCCATCCTCACCAACATCCGCAAGGCCCGCGACGAGACCGAGGAGCCCGAGCACAAGCGCCGCGCCGCCGAACTCGTCGACATCGTCAAGGACTGCATCCGGCGCCACACCCAGCTCCAGTCCCGGCTGCTGGAGGCCGGCCCGCTCTTCCGCGCCGAGCAGGACCGGCAGGCCTTCGCCACGCCCATGACGACCTCCGGCACGGACCTGTACGGTCACCTCGTCGCCCCCCTGCTGCCGCTGCCCGTGGAGCAGGCGGTCCGGGTCACGGACGCGTTCTTCGCGCGCGGCACGGGCCTGCGCACCCCGGTGTCCGTCCGCGTCACCGACCTGGTGGACCTCCTGCTGACGCCGCCGGTGGAGCGGGAGCACCTGGGCGCCGAGATGCCCGAACCGGATCTGATCGCCACCCCGGACGACAGCCGGTTCAGCGAGGAGCAGCTGGCCGCCGCCATGGAGCTGCTCGCGCTGCCGGCGGACGCCCCCCGCCGGCTGTCGGGACTGCTGGCCGAGGCGCGGCGGCAGGACCCCGAACTGCCCTACCTGGTGGCGCTGCTGGCGGTGCACGCGGCCAGTCCGCCGGTGGGCACCGCCTACCGGCAGGGCGAGGAGAAGCTGCTGTTCGCCGTGGACGACGGAACCGAGCTGGACGACCCGGAGTTCGGCGGCGCCGACCTGATCGTGGGCACCGCCCTGCTCGACGCCGCCGGGATGGCGGCGGACCGGACGGAAGCGGCATGAGCGGTATGAGCGGCATGAGCCGCATGAGTGGACGACGAAGCGACGAGGAGCCGAAGCCGTGACCGAGCACGCCGACCGGAGTGAGCCCGAGCCCGCCGCCGCGCCGGCCGGTTCCGCCGTCACCCCCGCCGACGCCGCCGACGCGGCGCGGCTCGTGGCGTTCGGGCTGCAGCCCAGACTCCAGCCCGCGCGCGACCAGGAGTACACCGACCTGCTGCGCCGCTACCGCGAGGACCCGCCCTTCGCGCGCCTCGCCGACGCCGTGGCCACCGGGCTCGGACTGGTGGTCCTGGAGGTGTCCCCGCGCGCGGGGATGGCCGTCACGGCCGCGGAGGACTCGGTGTTCGCCGTCCGCATGGGCGACTACGCGCGTCGCACCTCCGCCGACTCCGGCGACCGGTTCCTGCACGGGCTGGCCCATCTCGCCGTCGCCGCGCTGGCCTTCCCCCGCCCGGAGGACCTCGCCGACGACGGCTACATCGGCCGCGTCTCCGTCAACGGCGTCGACGCCTTCGTCCGGCAGGCCTGCCGCCGGCTGGAGGAACGCGCCGAGGCGCAGGGCGAGAACACCGACCCGGCCACCGACGCGCCCGGCCTGGAGGCCGCCTGGCGGATCTGGGCCAGACGCAGCGCGACCGGCGCCACCAAGGACGCCCGCCGGCTGGCCGGTTCCACCACCGGCATCGTCGGCAAGGCGGTCGCCTTCCTCACCGACTCCGGCTTCCTCCAGCGCACCGGCGACGAGAGCGGCGGCACCTACCGCACGACCGCCCGCTACCAGCTCCAGGTGCGCGACCTGGCCGGCAGCGCCGCGCTCGCCGAACTGCTGGAGCTGGGCGTCGTCCCGGTCACCGACGGCACGGCCAGCCTGCTGCCCCCCGAGGAGAGCGACGACCTGGAGCTGGTGGCCGACGCGGGGCTGCCGTTCCACTCCTGACGCCCCGCGCCCGCCCCCCGTCCCGCCCGCGCACCCCGCAGCCGCCACGAGCCCCCGGGGCCGGCGAGGCCCCCGTGCCTCCCGGCCGCCGAAGCCCCGGCGCCGACGTCCCTGACCTGCACGAGACCTACGAGAGTCCGCCATGTACGAGCTGTCCCGCATCCGCCTCTACTCGATCGGGCCCGCCGGTGCGCGCTACGCCGACACCGTGCTGGACCTGCGGGGCGTGGGCGAGCCCGTGCCCGACCCCGCGCCCGCGCAGGCGGAGTTCTTCGAGGAGGAGCCCGTCGGCCCGCCGCGCCGGCCCGCGCCCGCCGGTGTGCTCTTCCTGGAGAACGGCGGCGGCAAGTCCGTCCTGCTCAAGCTGATCTTCTCGGTGATGCTGCCCGGCCACCGCAACACCCTCGGCGGCGCCAGCTCCGGCGTGCTGCGCAAGTTCCTGCTCGCCGACGACTGCGGGCACGTGGCCCTGGAGTGGCAGCACGTGCAGACCGGCGAGTGCGTGGTCGTGGGCAAGGCCAGCGAATGGCGCGGACGCCAGGTCTCCAGCGACCCGCGCAAGTTCGCCGAGGCCTGGTACTCCTTCCGGCCCGGCCCCGGACTGAGCCTGGACAACCTGCCCGTCGCCGAGTCCACCGCCGTACGGCCGTCCGCGGAGGGCACCTCGGGCGCCCAGGGCCGGCGCCGCACCATGAAGGGCTTCCGCGACGCCCTCACCGAGGCGGGCAAGGCCTACCCGCACCTGGAGGTGCACTGGGAGGAGACCCACGACCGGTGGATCGAGCACCTCGGTGACCTCGGCCTCGACCCCGAACTCTTCCGCTACCAGCGGGAGATGAACGCCGACGAGGGCGAGGCCGCCGGTCTCTTCGCGGTGAAGAAGGACTCCGACTTCACCGACCTGCTGCTGCGCGCGGTCACCGACACCCGGGACACCGACGGGCTCGCCGACCTGGTCAGCGGCTTCGGCAACAAGCTGGGCCGCCGCGCCGAACTGATCGCCGAACGCGACTTCACCGCCGGCTCCGCCGAACTGCTCGGCCGGATCGTCGAGGCGGCCGGGGCACGCGCGCGGGCCCGCGACATCCACACCGGTGCCGAGCGCCGCACCCGCACCCTGGCCCGCCGGCTGTCCGCGCGCGCGGTGCGCGAGCGGGCCCGGGCCGGCGACCTCGCCCAGCGGGTCACCGCCGCCGCCCACACCGTCACGCAGTCCGAGGGCGCCCGGGAGCGCAGCGCCCTGATCGCCGCCGAACTCGCCTACCGCCACGCCTCGCTGGCCCTCGCCGCGGCCGAGAAGTCCGCCGCCGCGCAGAAGCGCGAACTGGCCGACGCCCGCACGCTGCACGCCGCCTGGCAGGCCGCCGAGGCGGTGCTGCGTCACCGCGCCGCCGCCGACCGCACCGCCCGGGTGTCCGCCGCCATCCAGGAGGCCGAGCGCGACGCCGCCCCCGCCCTCGCCGCCCGCGCCAGGGCGGCCGTGGACCTCGTACGGGCACTGCACGCGGCCGCCGAACGGGCCGAGGCGCTCGCCAACGAGGAGGAGGCACGCTCGGCCGCCCTTCAGGAGGTCAGCGACTGCGCCCACCGGGACTCCACCTCCGCCGCGACCGAGGCGCAGCGCGCCCGCAGCGAGGTGGGCCACCTGCGCCAGCGGCTCGGCGAGGTCGAGCAGGAGACCGCCGAGGCGGTGCGCGCGGGCTGGCTCGACGACAGCGCGCCCGACGCCGACCCGGCCCGCGCCGCCCTCGCGGCCAGCGATGCCGAGAAGACCGCCGTGGCCGCCTGGGACGAGGCCCGCGAGGCCGCCCGCCGGGCCACGGAGCACGCGCGTGAGGCGGCCTCCGCCGAGTCCCGCGCGGAGCTGACGGCGGCCCGCGCGGCCGACGCGGCGACGGCGGCGGAACGGGCGTACGACGCGGAGCTGCGGCTCGCCGAGGCGCTCGCCCGCGAAGAGCGGCTCGCCGAGCTGCTCAGCCTGCCGGGAGCCGCCGGCCGGCGTCGGCCCGGCGTGCCCGGACCCCGCTCGGGCACCAATACGGCGGCCCCGGCGACGGAGCCGGGCCCCGGCACCGCGGCCGCCGGCGCCCTGCTCGGCCCGGAGGACCTCGACCGCTTCGCGGAGGAGCTGCGCGAACTCCTCGACGGCACCGTGTCCGCCGCCGAGCGGCACCTGTTCGACCTGCGCACCGCCGCCGCCGACGACGCCCGCATCCTGGGCGCGCTCGGCGACGGGGGACTGCTGCCGCCCGGCCCGGACGTGCTGGCCACCGTCGAGTACCTCGGCGAGCACGGCATCCCCGCGCTGCCCGGCTGGCGCTACCTCGCCCAGGCCGTCGACCCCGCCGACCACGCGCGCGTGCTCGCCGCCCGCCCCGAGCTGGTCGACGGCGTGATCATCACCGACCCCGACACCCACGCCCGGGCCCGGGACGCGCTCACCGACGCGGCCCTGCTGCCGCGCTCCGCCGTGGCCGTCGGCACGGCCGCCGCGCTCCTCGCCCCCACCCCGGCCGCCGGCGCCGCCCCCGGGGACGTGTTCCTCGTCCCGCCGAACCCGGCCATGCACGACGAGCACGCCGCCGACGAGGAACGCCAGGCGCTGCGCGCACGGGCCACCGAGCGCGACGAGGAGATCCGCGCCCTCGCCGCCCGGCTCGGCAAGGACCGCGAACTGGTCGCGCGGCTCGCCTCCTGGCGCACCGGCTGCCCCACCGGACGGCTCGCCGAACTGGCCCGGGCGGCGCGGGAGGCACGCGCGTTCGCCGAGGAGGCGGAGGCCGAGCTGGCCGAAGCCCGCACCGTGCGCGCCGAGGCCGACGAGGCCGCCGCCGAGACGGCCGCGATCCGCGACGAGCGGCAGGAGAGCGCGCAGCGGGCCCGGCGCACCGCCGACGCCCTCGCCGGACTCGCCCACCGGCTGCGCGAACGGGCCGGCTGGCAGGCCAGGCTCCGCGAACTCGCCGACGAGGCCGCCGAGTCGGAAGCCCGCGCCCAGGCCTGCCTGGACCGCGCCCGCGCCGCCGACGAGGACCGCCGCGCCGCCCAGCGCGCCGCCGACGACACCCGCCGCACCGCCCGCGCGCTGCGCGCCGAGCGCTCGGAGATCGCGGGCGCCCCCGACGACCTGCCCGAGGCGGACACCGACGCGCCCCGGACCTCCCTGCCCGCCCTGCGCGAGGCCTACCGGGCCGCCTCCCAGCTGTACGAGAAGGTCGGCGTCGGCGCCGACCTGCGCGCCGAGCAGGCCCGCGCGGAGAGCGACGAGAGCGCCGCCCGCGCCGACCTGGACCGGCTGAGCAACAAGGTCCGCACCCGCGCCGAAGCACTGCTGCAGTCACCCGACGGCTCCGACGGGCCCTCCCGGCAGGCCGCCGCCGCACGCGCCGAGGAACTGGTGCAGCTGCTGGAGACCCGGATGTCGACCGCCAGCGAGCACCTCGGGCGCCTGCGCGGCGAGGCCGAGCGGCACGCCCCCGAGGACGGCACGGCCCACACCGAGCTGCCCGCGGAACTCGTCCCGGGCGACGCCGGGCACGCGCAGGCGCTGCTGCGCACGGCGACCACCGAACTCGCCGCCCGCACCGAGGCGCTGGCCGGGGCACGGCAGGCGCACGCCGAGCTGCTGGACGCCCACCGCGCCGCCGAGGACGCGGCCGGCGGCTTCGACGAGATCGCGGCCATGCTTCGTGACCTGCTGCGCGACCACCCGGCCGACGAGGAAACCGAGGAGCCGGAGCCGTACCCCGGCAGCCTGGAGGAGGCCCGGCAGTCCGCCGCCGAGGCCCGCCGCTCGCTGCGCGGCTGCGCCGCCGACCTGTCCGCCGCCGAGTCGGCCGTCCGCGAGGCGAGCGACGTCCTCGTACGGCACGCCAACTCCACGCGCTACGAGCAGGTCCGCACCCCCGCCCGGCAGCAGATCCGCGAACTGCCCGCCGCCGCGCTGCCCGAGCACGCCCAGAAGTGGGCCGACGCCTTCGCGCCCCGGCTGCGCGTCCTCACCGACGAGCTGGCCCAGCTGGAACGCAACCGGGACTCGATCGTGGACCGGCTGCGCGGGCTCACCGAGTCCGCCCTCGCCACCCTGCGCGCCGCCCAGCGGCTCTCCCGCCTGCCCGAAGGGCTCGGCGAGTGGTCCGGCCAGGAGTTCCTGCGGATCCGCTTCGAGGAGCCCGACCAGGCCACGCTGACCGAGCGGCTGGGCGAGGTCGTCGACGAGGCGACCCGGGCCGCGCTGCGCAAGAACTCCGACCTGCGCCGCGACGGCATGTCGCTGCTGCTGCGCGGGGTGGCGGCGGCACTGCACCCCAAGGGCGTCGCCGTGGAGATCCTCAAGCCCGACGCCGTCCTGCGCGCCGAGCGGGTGCCCGTCGGGCAGATGGGCGACGTGTTCTCCGGCGGCCAGCTGCTCACCGCGGCCATCGCGCTGTACTGCACCATGGCCGCGCTGCGCTCCAACGACCGGGGCCACGACCGGCACCGGCACGCGGGCACGCTGTTCCTGGACAACCCGATCGGCCGCGCGAACGCCACCTACCTGCTCGAACTCCAGCGGGCCGTCTCGGACGCGCTGGGCGTGCAACTGCTCTACACGACCGGCCTGTTCGACACGACCGCGCTCGCCGAGTTCCCGCTCGTCATCCGGCTGCGCAACGACGCCGACCTGAGGGCCGGTCTGAAGTACATCAGCGTGGAGGAACACCTGCGCCCGGGGCTGCCCCAGCAGGCTCCGGCCGGCGAGGGCGAAGCGGTGCACAGCGAGATCACGGCGACCCGGATGTACCGGCGCCCGGCCTGATCCGGGTCAGGGATGCGACAGCTGTCCGGCGCCGCCCCGCCTGCGTATCCGCTCCTGCTCCCGCAGGGCGGACCGCTCCTGGCGCCGGGCGGCACGCCGCTCGCGGCGCAGCGCACGGGCCGTGCTGCTCGGCACGGACACCACGCCGTGCCGCTGGTTCCACACCTGGCGGGTCACCCAGACGTCCACGACGGCCCAGGTGGCCACCACGGTGCCGGCCACGCTGCCGATGACCATCGGGAACGCCGCCCAGGACCCGGCCATCGTGCACAGGAAGGCCACCATCGCCAGGATCAGGGTCACGGCGACGACGAGCACCGCCCGCACCGCCGCCGTCCGCACCGGATCGGGCAGCCGGCGGCGCCGCGCGGGCTCCTCGATCCACAACGGCCGGTTCACGGACTGCCGCTGCACGCCTGCCACCTCCTCCTCCTGTCCCCGCGGAATGCCGGGATCCCGCGCCTGCCCTGTCCGCGACGCCCCCGGGCGCGCCGCCGCACCGTGCTTCGGCGCCCCGCGCCGCTCCGCCGTGCCCATCACCGTGTCACTCCCCACCGCCCGCAGACCGCTCGCCCCGGTGCCCGAAGACCCGGCTCCCCAGTGGCTGCCCGGCTTGCGCTGCTTTACGCCGCCGGGGCGCGCAATGCCGCTCCCGCGGCCGATTCCGCCCCCAATTCCCGTAGAGAGGACGAACGGCACCGCACGAAGATTCCCCACGGCCGTAAATTTTCGGCCAACCGGTGCGCGGTGCCCGGCGGTCCGGACTCGCCGGTAACAGGCCGAACCCGGTGGCAATCTCCCGCAATGCCCGGACAACTCGCCATCTCTCGCCGCTCTTGCGGAAGTTCGGCCTCCGGACAGGTCGTCGAGCCGGCCCTGGGGCGGTAGTAGGCTCGCGCCGTTTGTTGACGCACATGTGTACCCCCGACCGGCGGGGGTCGAGCTGGGGGAGGCCATGCGCTTTCGCGGGAAGTCCATCCGCCGGAAGATCGTGGCGCTGCTTCTCGTGCCGCTGCTGTCCCTGACCGCCATCTGGGGCTTCACCACGGTCCTCACGGGCCGCGAGGTCGCCCGGCTCCTCGACACCAACCGGACCGTCCAGGACATCGGTTACCCGGTCGAGGACACCGCCCGGGCCGTGCAGCAGGAACGCCGCCAGACCCTGGTGTACCTCGCCGACCCCCGGGCCTCCGACGCGCTCTCGGCGCTGCGCCGCACCCGCGCCGCCACCGACGGGGCCGTCGCCGAACTCCGCGGGAATGCCAAGGACCACGAGGTCCGCGAGGGCATGGACGACGACGACAGCGAACGCCTCACCGTGGTCCTGGACGCCTTCGACGGCATCGGCTCCCTGCGCCACGGCGTCGAGGCGGGCACCGTCACCCGTACCCAGGCACTCGGCCTCTACGACCGCCTCGTCGATCCCTGCTTCGCGCTGCTCGCCGCCCTCGACAGCGTCCAGGACGTGGAGCTGGACAAGCAGGCCCGCGCTCTCGTCAACGTCACCCGCGCCCGCGAGCTGCTCTCCCGCGAGGACGCCCTCCTCGGCTCCGCCCTGGTGGTCGGCAGGATCTCCCGCGCCGAGGCCCGGCAGGTCTCCGACCTCGTCGCCCAGCGCACCCTGCTGTACGACATCAGCCTGCCGCTGCTGCCCACCGCGGAGTGCGAGCGCTACAAGCGCTTCTGGAACAGCGCCACCACCGCCCCGCTGCGGGTGGCCGAACAGGCCGCCGCGAGCGACCGCTCCGGCGTGCCGCGTGGCATCACCGCCAAGGACTGGGACGCCGCGGCGGGCGACGCCCTCGACGAACTCGGCACCCTCGACGACCAGGCCGGCGACCGGCTCCAGGACCGCCTGCACCCCGTCGCCGTCGGCGTCATCGCCCAGGCCGTCGCCGCCGGCGTCCTCGGCCTGGTCGCGCTGCTCGTCTCCCTGGTGCTGTCGGTCCGCGTCGGCCGCGGCCTCGTCCGGGACCTGCGCCAGCTGCGCATGGAGGCCCACGAGGCGTCCGGGGTCCGGCTGCCCGGCGTGATGCGCCGGCTGTCGGCCGGTGAGCAGGTCGACGTGGAGACCGAGGTGCCGCGCCTGGAGTACGACCAGAACGAGATGGGCGAGGTCGGCCAGGCCCTCAACACCCTGCAGCGGGCCGCCGTCGAGGCCGCCGTCAAGCAGGCCGAACTCCGCTCCGGCGTCTCCGACGTGTTCGTCAACCTCGCCCGCCGCAGCCAGGTGCTGCTGCACAAGCAGCTCACCCTGCTCGACACCATGGAGCGCAGGACCGAGGACACCGACGAACTCGCCGACCTCTTCCGCCTCGACCACCTCACCACCCGTATGCGCCGGCACGCCGAGGGCCTGGTGATCCTCTCCGGCGCCGCTCCCTCGCGGCAGTGGCGGCGGCCCGTCCAGCTGATGGACGTCGTGCGGGCCGCCGTCGCCGAGGTCGAGGACTACGAGCGCATCGAGGTGCGCCGGCTGCCCCGGATCGCCGTCACCGGCCCGGCCGTCGCGGACCTCACCCACCTCGTCGCCGAACTCCTCGAGAACGCCACGGTGTTCTCGCCGCCGCACACCGCTGTGCAGGTGCTCGGCGAGCGGGTCGCCAACGGTTTCACCCTGGAGATCCACGACCGGGGCCTCGGCATGACGGCCGAGGCGCTGCTGGACGCCAACCTCCGGCTCGCCGAGACACCCGAGTTCGAACTCTCCGACACCGACCGGCTGGGCCTGTTCGTCGTCAGCCGGCTGGCCCAGCGCCAGAACGTACGCGTCTCGCTCCAGCCGTCGCCGTACGGCGGCACCACCGCCGTCGTCTTCATCCCCGACGTCCTGCTGACCGACGAGGTCCCCGACACCAACGGCATCGGCTTCCGTCTCGACCGCGACCGGCCCGCCCACGCCGCCGAGCCCGCGGACCCCCGTGCGGCCGCGCGCACCCAGCTGCCGGGACTGCCGGCCTCCCTGCTGGACGGCCCCGTGGAACTGGAGGCGCCCGTCGACCTGGACGCCCTCGACGCCTTCCCCGGCGTGCTGGCCGAGCAGGACAGCGAGCGCGGCGGACTCTTCCGCCCCCGCTCCCTCACCCGGGCCGGCGAGGAGCCCGCGGCCCGTCCGGGCGTGCCACGCCAGCCGGCCCCCGGCACGGCGGAGGGCCCCGGCGCCGGCGACCGCCCGAGCGGCCCGGTGCCGCTGCCCCGCCGGCACACGCCCAAGCTGGTCAGCTCGCACGGCAAACCCGTCACCGGGCAGCGCACCCCGCAGGACGAGCCCGGGCAGCCGTCCCGGACGGCCCCCGCGCCGCAGCGCCCCGAGCCGGGCGGACTGGCCCCGCTGCCCGCCCGCCGCCGGGAGACGCCCCGCCAGCGCGCCACCGGAGCCGCCGACCGCGCCGACGGGTCCGCGCCCACCCCGGGCACCGGCGCCGACGCGTCCTTCCCGGCGCCCGGGCTGCCCCGCCGGGCCCGCTCCGGCCCGACCGGGTCCCGCGGTGGCGCGGTGGACACCACCGCGCCCCACGACAGCGGCCTCCCGCAGCCCGACCCTGCCACCGGACCGCTGCCCAAGCGCGTACGCCAGGCCAACCTGGCCCCGCAGTTGAGGCAGGACCCGCAGCCGCGCACCGAGCCGGCGGAGCCCGTCGAGCGCGACGCCGACGAGGTCCGCAGCCGGATGGCCTCCCTCCAGCGGGGCTGGCAGCGCGGCCGCACGGAAAACGCCGAGGGCGACGGAGCCCACGGCACAGCACCAGGAACGACTAAGGGGGACGGTCGATGACCGCACCGAAGGCGACCGACCACGGGGCGACGGACAGGCGGGAGCTGAACTGGCTCCTCGACGACCTCGTCGACCGCGTCGCCAGCATCCGCAAGGCCGTCGTGCTCTCCGGCGACGGCCTGCCCACCGGCGTGTCCAAGGACCTGACCAGGGAGGACAGCGAACACCTGGCCGCGGTCGCGTCCGGTTTCCACAGCCTCGCCAAGGGCGTGGGACGGCACTTCGAGGCGGGCAGCGTCCGGCAGACGGTCGTCGAGCTGGACGACGCCTTCCTGTTCGTCACGGCCGCCGGCGACGGCAGCTGCCTCGCCGTCCTGTCCGACGCGGACTCCGACGTCGGCCAGGTCGCCTACGAGATGACCCTGCTGGTGAAGCGGGTCGGCGTGCATCTGGGCACCGCTCCGCGCACCGATCCGTCCGCAGGCGGGTAGTGAGATGACATGAGCGGAGACGGTCAAGGAAGAAGCCACTGGTTCGACGACGACGCCGGACCGGTCGTCCGCCCGTACGCCATGACGCGCGGCCGCACCACGAGTGCGGCCCAGCACCGCCTCGACCTGATCGCGGTGGTGGTCACGGAGGCACACGCGGACGATCCGGAAGCGGACCAGACGCTGTCCCCGGAGCACGTGGACATCGTGGAGCTGTGCCGTGACGCGCCGCAGTCGGTCGCCGAACTCGCCGCGGAACTGGACCTGCCCATCGGGGTGGTCCGGGTCCTCATCGGTGACCTCGTGAACGAGGAACTCGTCCACGTCACCCGCCCGGTGCCCCCGGCCGAACTGCCCGACGAGAGCATCCTGCGCGACGTGATCAACGGCCTCCGGGCGCTGTGACCGGCCGCGGCGGAGCGGTGACGTGACAGGCCGCCGGCCGCCCGCACCGGCTGCGCGCGGTCCGCGCCGGCCGGCGAGGTGAGCCCGCCGACGAGACCCCCGCGCGGTGACACGGCCCCGAAACCCCGGTGGCGGCGGCTGCGGCCGACCGCCGCCCGACCCCCATCAAGCAGGAGAAGAGATCGATGATCTTCGGGCGTTCTGAGCGCGGCAAGCCCCCGGTCGAGCCCGTCACGCTCAAGATCCTCGTGGCCGGCGGCTTCGGCGTGGGCAAGACGACCCTCGTCGGCGCGGTCAGCGAGATCAGGCCGCTGCGCACCGAGGAGGTGCTCACCGAGGCCGGGCGTCCGGTCGACGACGTCACCGGCGTGGAGGGCAAGCACACCACCACCGTGGCCATGGACTTCGGCCGGATCACCCTGCGCGAGGACCTGGTGCTGTACCTGTTCGGCACACCCGGGCAGGAGCGGTTCTGGTTCATGTGGGACGAGCTGTCCGAGGGCGCCCTCGGCGCGGTCGTCCTGGCCGACACCCGCCGCCTGGAGGACTGCTTCGCCGCCGTCGACTACTTCGAGCGGCGCTCCATCCCCTTCCTGGTCGCCGTCAACTGCTTCGAGGACGCCGCCCGTTACCCCGCCGAGGCCGTCCGCCAGGCGCTCGACCTGGACGAGGACGCACCGGTCGTGCTGTGCGACGCCCGGGACCGGGAGACGGTCAAGGAGGTCCTCATCGGGGTCGTCCAGCACGCGATGGCGTACGCGGCCGACCGCCGCCGCGCCGTCACCGGCTGACAGCGGGCGGCGCTCCACGCGCGCGTGCGGGACGCCGCCTCCGTCAGGAACCGGCCGCCTCCTCCAGCCGGGTCTCCGCGAGGGCCCGGACGAGGTCCGCCAGCCGTACGACACCCACACAGCGCCCGTGACCGTCGACGACCGCCACGTCGTCGGAAGTGCGCTCCCGGTCACCGATCGAGACGATGTCCAGGACCTGCCAGGCGGTGGCGTCGGCCCCGACCGTGCGCGGCACGTCCCCCAGGGTGAACGCGGGGCGCTCGGCGTACCGGGCGTGCCCGTGGCGTCCCGACATCGTCAGCAGGAACCGCGAGCGGTGCACCGAGCGGACCGGCACCCCGGCCCGGTCGACGAGCAGGACCCCGGACACCTCCGGCGAGCCCAGCAGCAGCGCCCGCACCTGACCCACCGACGCGGTGACCGGCAGCAGCGCCGCGGGCCGCAGGAACCGCCACACCGGCGGCCCGGACCGGGGCACGGCCGGCACGGCGGGAGGACGCGGCGGAACGTATACGTCCGCGACCGGGTTCCGGGCCGGCGGCGCGAACAGCGTCCCCTGGGCCAGCTGCGCGCCCGCGGACCGCGCGGCGGCACACTGCGGTTCGCTCTCCACGCCCTCCACCGCCACCAGGGCGCCCAGCTGCTCGCACAGCGTCCGCATCGCCCGTACCGCGGGCGGCCGCGTCAGCAGCGAGGCGTCCAGTTTGACCAGGTCGGGGGAGAGGTCGGTGAGCAGCCGCAGGGGCAGGTCGCCGTCCCCGACGCCGTCCGCGCTGATCCGGAACCCCTGCCCGCGCAGCGCGCCCACCGCCTCCAGCAGCGCCCGGTGCGGCACGTGCGTGTACGGGGGGACGATGTCGAGGGTGACCTCCCACGGCATGCGCCCGGCGCCGGACACGGCGTCGTGCAGCGGGGCGAGGCCGCCGAGGTCGGCGAGGGTGGCCGCGAACACGTTGAGGTGCAGGGGCAGCAGCGCCTCCTTGCGGGCCGCCGCCCGCAGGGCCGACACGGCCAGCCTGCTGTCCAGTTCGGGATCGCGGCGGGCCTCGGCCAGGATGTCGCCGCTCTCCGCGCGGGCCAGTACCTCCAGTGCGGCGACCGCGCCGGTGGTCAGGTCGACCACCGGCTGGAAGGCGAAGCAGAGAGTGTCCGTCCAGGAGTGCACGGCAGCATGATGTCGCCGCCGCCGCATGCCCCGGACCCGGTTCACGAGACGTTCACGCACGATTTCCGGCCGGTCACTCAGCGTGGAAACCCGCCGGTCCCGTCCGGTACTCCCGGCACGACCGGACGACCGGGCGGCAGCCCCCGGAGGACGTCCTTCCGTGATCGGATACAGTCCGCGCGTGTCCGAAACTCATCACTCAACGGCCAACTCCGGTCCGGGCTCGCACTGTTCGAGCTGCGGAGCGTCCTACGGAGCGGGCGTCTCCGGATGGCCCCGCACCTGCCCGTCCTGCGGGACCACCGGCTACCGCAACCCGCTGCCCGTGGCGGTCGCCCTCCAGCCGGTCTACGACACCGAGGGCACCGCCCTGGTCGTCATCACCCGCACCATCGCCCCCGCGCGCGGAGGCATCGCACTGCCCGGTGGCTACATCGACGACGGCGAGGACTGGCGGCAGGCCGTGGTCCGGGAACTGAGGGAGGAGACGGGGATCGAGGCGGCCGCCCGCGACGTGCGGCTGATGGACGCGATGAGTTCCCCCGACGGGCACCTCCTGCTCTTCGGACTCCTTCCGGAACGCCCCGCCGAAGGGCTCCCCGCCTCCGCCGTCACCGACGAGACCGAGGGCTGGCACCTGCTGCGCCGGCCGGAGCAGCTCGCCTTCCCGCTGCACACCCTGGCCGCACGGGCGTGGTTCGAGGGCCGCTACGTCTGAACCGAGCGCCTGAGCCGAGCGCTTCAGTCAAGACCCCGCACGCGCACGGGGCGGGACGGCTCCCCGGCCCCGGCCTCACCGTCCCGCGCCACCACCACCCGACCGCCCTTCCGGCGCGTCACGTAGCGCTCGATCTCCGGCTCCGCCCACCCGTCGCCCGCATCCGCCACGACCAGCCCGCCCCCGGTCCGACCGGGCGCGGGCGCCCACACCTCCAGCTCCGGGCCACCGTCCTCGCCCCGCACCGCAAGCACCGCACCCGCGCGCGCGAGGACCGGGACGCGGGCGAGCGGCGCGTCGAGCACCACCGTGCCCGGCCCTTCGTACGCCTGCCCCGTCGCCGTGTCGTACCAGCGCCCCGGGGGCAGCCGCACCGCACGCCGGTCGGCCCCCGGAACCAGCACCGGCGCCACCAACAGGCAGTCACCGAGCAGGAAGGCGTCCTCGCACGCGCGCAGCGCCCGGTCCTCCGGGTTGCCCCACCACAGGGGCCGCACGCAGGGGGCACCCGTCCGGCGCGCCAGCTGCGCCAGCGTGACGAAGTAGGGCAGCAGCCGCCGGCGCTCCAGCAGCGCCACGCGCGCGTGCTCCAGCACCCGCGGGCCGAACTCCCACGGCTCCCCGCACCCCGCGCGCGTACGGAACACCGGCAGGTACGCGCCGAGCTGCAACGACCGCAGATACAGCTCCGGCGAGGCACCGCCGTCCGGGCCGCCCACGTCCGGCCCCGAGTACGGCACCCCGCACAGCCCCAGCCCCAGCACCAGCGACACCGACGCCCGCAACCCCTCCCAGCCCGGCGCCACGTCCCCCGACCAGACGCCGCCGTAGCGCTGCAGTCCGGCCCAGCCGGAGCGCGACAGCACCAACGGCCGCTCCTCGGGCGCCAGGGCGCGCAGCCCCTCGTACGCGGCCCGGGCCATGCACAGCGCGTACACGTTGTGCGCCTCACGACGGTCTCCGCCGCGCCCCTCCAGCGCGTGCCGGGCCGGGCCGGCAGGCACCCGCTCACCGATGGCCGCGGGCTCGTCCAGGTCGTGCCGGAACCCCGCGAAACCCTGCCCCAGCCGCTCCTCGTACAGACCGCCCCACCACGCGCGCACCCGCGCGTCCGTGAAGTCCGGGAACACCGACTCCCCGCCCGGGCCGCGCACCGGCCGCCCCGACGCGTCCCGCACGAAGGCGTCCACGGCCGACCCGCCGTCGTACACGGCACAGCCCGGGGCGGCCCGCACCGCCGGACCGACGACCGACACCAGCCGGACGCCGTCGCGCCGCAGCTCCTCCGCGAGCACCGGCAGCTTCGGGAAGCGCTCCTGGTCGACGGTGAACACCTGCCGCCCGGCGAGGTGCCCGACACCGAGGTGGACCGCGTCCAGCGGCAGACCGTGCTCCTGGTGGCCCGCGACGGCCCGCCGCACCTCCTGCTCGCCGCCGGGATCCGCGGCCACGTGATGGTGGCCGAACGCCCACGCCGGCGGCAGCGCGGGCGCCCCGGTCAACGCCGCCCAGGCGTGCAGCACGCGCGCGGGGGTGCCCGCCATCACCCAGCAGCGCAGCGGACCGCCGTCCATCCGCAGCTCGCAGCGGCCCGCCCGGTCGTGCCCGGACCCGGCGCCCTCCTCGCCCTCCCGCAGCGTCAGCGTCCCGTCCCAGGAGGTGTCGTGGAACACCAGGTGCGCACCCGCGTCGGCCACCACCAGCTGCACCGGCATGGTCAGGTGCGCCGGATCACCGCCCGGGCCGGACGCCTCGCCGGCAGCGGCGTTCCACAGCCGGTACGTCCCCCCGCGCAGCCGCGGCCCCGACGCCCGTCCGCCCAGCCCGAAGAAACGGGCGTCCGCTGCCACCTCCGACCGCTGCGTCCACCGGGCCGGACCGCCGCCGACCGGGTCCCACCAGCGCGGCGGCATGTCCCGCCGCAGGGTCAGCCCGCCGGGCGTGCACACCTGCACCGCCCCGTGCCGCGAGACGACCACCGTCACCCGCTCCGCCACCACCCGCCAGCCGCCGTCCTTGTCCGGCTCCAGCACCGCCCGGGGATCCGGCTCCGGACAGCGCCCGGCCAGCGCGTACGACGGCTCCGGCCCGGCCCCGTCCCAGCCCCAGAAGACGGCCCCGCCCACCGTCACCACGATCCGCAGCTCCGAGCGGCTGAACGTGATCAGACCGCCCCCGGGGCCCGGCCGGGCCCCCCGCACCGGCCCGGGCACCCGGGCCCGCTCGGCCCCGGCGGGCAGCCCCTCGGCGCCGGCACGCCTCCCGCGCCAAGCCGCCCGCACGGTACGCACCGCCCGAGCCGCCCGCCCAGCACCGACCACCCTCACCGAACGCACCAGGTCACGACCGTCCATGCCGCTCACCCTGCCACTGACCGCCCCACGCGCGGGTGGCGTTCAACTTCCGTTCACCCGCGACCGGACCACATCTTCACGACGCCGACTATGTGGGGCCCGCCCTGGTGCGGAAGTCGATCACATGGCATCGTCCCTGTCAGCCGCGTCACGCGCACACCCCGCCCGTGCGCGACCGACGCACACGACGCGCACAGTCCGGGAGCCGCCCATGTCGACCGCGAACCCCCAGCCGCTCTGGCAGCCGGATCCGGAACGGATCGCCCAGGCACGCATCACGAAGTTCCAGGCCTGGGCGGCCGAGCACCACGGCGCCCCGGCGGAAGGCGGCTATCCGGCACTGCACCAGTGGTCCGTCGACGCGCTGGAGACCTTCTGGAAAGCCGTCACAGAGTGGTTCGACGTCCGCTTCGCCACCCCCTACGCGCGCGTGCTCGGCGACCGCTCGATGCCCGGCGCGGCGTGGTTCCCCGGAGCGACCCTCAACTACGCCGAGCACGCCCTGCGCGCCGCCGCCGACCGCCCCGGCGACCCCGCGCTGCTGCACGTCGACGAGACCCACGAGCCGACCCCGGTGACCTGGTCCGAACTGCGCCGCCAGGTGGGCTCCCTCGCCGCCGAACTGCGCGCCCTGGGCGTACGGCCCGGCGACCGCGTCAGCGGCTACCTCCCGAACGTGCCCCAGGCCGTGGTCGCCTTCCTCGCCACCGCCGCCGTGGGCGCCGTCTGGACCTCCTGCGCCCCCGACTTCGGCGCCCGCAGCGTCCTCGACCGCTTCCAGCAGATCGAACCGGTCGTCCTGTTCACCGTCGACGGCTACCGCTACGGCGGCAAGGAACACGACCGCCGCGAGATCGTCACCGAGCTGCGCCGCGAACTGCCCACCCTGCGCGCCGTCGTCCACATCCCGCTGCTCGGCACCGAGGCACCCGAGGGCGCCCTGGACTGGTCGGCGCTGACATCGGCCGACACCGACCCCGTCTTCGCCCAGGTGCCGTTCGACCACCCCCTGTGGGTGCTGTACTCCTCCGGCACGACCGGTCTGCCCAAGGCCATCGTGCAGTCCCAGGGCGGCATCCTGCTCGAACACCTCAAGCAGCTCGGCCTGCACTGCGACCTCGGTCCCGAGGACCGCTTCTTCTGGTACACCTCGACCGGCTGGATGATGTGGAACTTCCTCGTCTCCGGCCTCCTCACCGGCACGACGATCGTCCTGTACGACGGCAGCCCCGGCTACCCCGACACCGGCGCGCAGTGGCGGATCGCCGAACGCACCGGCGCCACCCTCTACGGCACCTCGGCCGCCTACGTCATGGCCTGCCGCAAGGCGGAGGTGCACCCCGCGCGCGACTTCGACCTCTCCCGCGTCCAGTGCGTCGCCACCACCGGCTCGCCCCTGCCCCCCGACGGCTTCCGCTGGCTGCACGACGAGGTCCGCGAGGACCTGTGGATCGCCTCCGTCAGCGGCGGCACGGACGTCTGCTCCTGCTTCGCGGGAGCCGTCCCCACCCTGCCCGTGTACACCGGTGAACTCCAGGCGCCCGGCCTCGGCACCGACCTGCAGTCCTGGGACCCCAGCGGCAGGCCGCTCGTCGACGAGGTCGGCGAACTCGTCGTCACCAACCCCATGCCGTCCATGCCGATCCGCTTCTGGAACGACCCCGACGGCAGCCGCTACCACGACAGCTACTTCGACACCTACCCCGGCGTCTGGCGCCACGGCGACTGGATCACCGTCACCTCACGGGGCTCCGTCGTCGTCCACGGCCGCTCCGACTCCACGCTCAACCGCCAGGGCGTACGCATGGGATCGGCCGACATCTACGAAGCGGTCGAACGGCTCCCGGAGATCCGGGAATCCCTCGTCATCGGCATCGAACAGCCCGACGGCGGTTACTGGATGCCGCTGTTCGTGCACCTCGCCCCGGGAGCCACCCTCGACGAGAGCCTCGTCGACCGCATCCGGCGGGCCATCCGCGAACAGCTCTCCCCGCGCCACGTCCCCGACGAGATCATCGAGGTCCCCGGCGTCCCGCACACCCTGACCGGAAAGCGCATCGAGGTCCCCGTCAAACGCCTGCTGCAGGGCACGCCCCTGGAGAAGGCCGTGAACCCCGGCTCCATCGACGACCTCGCCCTCCTCGGCTTCTACGAGGAGCTGGCCCGCAAGCGGAACTGACACACGCCGGACACCGCCCGCCGCTCCCGCCGGCCCCGGACCCGACCGCCCCGGCGGCCCGTCCGGGACCGGCGTCACCGGCCCGGCCGCCTCCCGCCCACCCCCCACTGTCAGTGCCGCCGGTTACGGTGAGTGAGCATTGATCGACCGCGCACAGGGGGAAACATGGCGCACACCGACCACCGCACCACGCGACGCGTCCTGCACCGCGAAATGGCCGGCACGATCGGCCTGCTCACCGACGAACACGACTTCCGCGCCATGCGGCGCTACCGCACCTTCACCTTCGACGACCACACCGCCTACCTCCACCACGTCGAGGCACTCCTGAGGACCCGGACCGCCCAGGGCAGCCACACCACACTGGCCCTCTTCGACCCCGAGGACTACGCCCTGTTCTGCGCCGACAGCGGCCTCGACCCGGACGCACCCGCGAGCCGCAGCCGCTTCACCGCCGAACTCGCCACCACCGGCCCGGCCATCCCCTACGACGGCAGGCCCCTCGACACCCTGGTGCCCGTCCTCGTCGACGAGGCGATCCGGCAGGCCACCTGGGAGTACGCCACCACGCTCCTCGCCCGCCTCGGCCCCTGCCCGACCTGCGGCGAGGATATCGGGCGCGCCGCCTTCACCCGCGCCTCCGCACTCCTCGCCCGCATCCTCGACACCGCCGCACCCGGCGACCGCCACCTCGTGTGCAGCGTCTCGGGACCGCCCGAAACGCTCGTCGCCGTCCTGCACGCCGACCAGGAGCCCGACGGCACCACCCGCCTCGACGAGGCGGAGGCGCTCGAGTTCACCAGCGTCCTCGCCCTCGGCCTCGCCACCCGCGGCCCCGGCGGGCTCGTCATGCGCACCACCACCCCCGGCGCCGCCGACCGGGTCTGCGGCTGGCGGCTGCGCGGCGACGGCCTGCGGCCCCTCACCGCCGCCGAGGTCTTCGACGCCTACTGCACCGACGCCGAGTCCGGAGACCTGATCTCCCCCGAACCGGGCGTCGAATACTGCGTACCGCCCGACCTGGGAGAAGAGGACGACCGGACGGGACACCACCACTGAACGCAGGCGGGGGCGCCCCGCCCGACGGCGGAACGCCCCCGCACGACCGATCCGCGGCGGACCGGCCCCGTTACTCGCCGGACAGCACCGCCTGCGCCGCGCCGCGCGCCTCCTCGGCACTGTCCGCCGCACGCGCTGCCGCCGCGGCCCGCTCGCACTGCGCCAGCGTGTGCTTCGCCAGCGTCGCCCGGACGTAAGGGATCGACGCCGCACCCATCGAGAGGGAGGTGACCCCCAGTCCGGTCAGCACACACGCCAGCAGCGGGTCGGACGCCGCCTCGCCGCACACCCCGCAGCTCTTGCCCTCGGCCCTGGCCGCCTCCGCGGACAGCGCCACCAGGTCGAGCAGCGCGGGCTGCCACGGGTCCTGCAGCCGCGACACCGCACCCACCTGCCGGTCAGCGGCGAACGTGTACTGCGCCAGGTCGTTCGTCCCCAGCGACAGGAACTCGACCTCCCGCAGGATCGACCGCGCCCGCAGCGCCGCCGACGGGATCTCCACCATCGCGCCGAACTTGGCCCGCAGCCCGGCCGCACGGCAGGCGTCCGCGAACGCCCTGGCGTCGGCCCGGTCGGCGACCATGGGCGCCATGACCTCCAGGTAGACGGGCAGCCCCTCCGCGGCCCTCGCCAGCGCGGTCAGCTGGGTGCGCAGGACGTCGGGGTGGTCCAGCAGCGTCCGCAGCCCCCGCACGCCCAGCGCCGGGTTCGGCTCGTCCGCCGGCGTCAGGAACTCCAGCGGCTTGTCCGCGCCCGCGTCCAGCACCCGCACGACGACCCGGCCCTCGGGGAACGCCTCCAGCACCTGCCGGTAGGCCTCCACCTGCTTCTCCTCGGACGGCGCGTTCCTGCTGTCGTCCAGGAACAGGAACTCGGTGCGGAACAGACCCACACCCTCGGCCCCGGCCTCCACGGCGGCAGGCACGTCCGCCGGGCCGCCGACGTTGGCCAGCAGCGGCACCTTGTGCCCGTCGGCCGTGGCGCCCGGACCCGTCGAGGCCGCGAGCGCCGCCCTGCGCTCGGCGGCAGCCGCCTCCAGTCGCGCCTTCTTCTCCTCGCTCGGGTTCACGAAGATGTCGCCCGTGCTGCCGTCGACGGCGATCATCGTGCCCTCGGCCAGCTCACCGGCTCCCGGCAGTGCCACCACCGCCGGCACCCCGAGCGCCCGCGCCA
Organism: Streptomyces sp. NPDC041135; assembly: GCF_055592085.1. Lineage (NCBI taxonomy): Bacteria > Bacillati > Actinomycetota > Actinomycetes > Kitasatosporales > Streptomycetaceae > Streptomyces > Streptomyces sp. NPDC041135. The sequence continues at coordinate 1,498 of NZ_JBVIYZ010000016.1, read as the reverse complement.
GGATCGCGCTGTGGCTGGTCGGCCCGCCCTCCTCGGTCACGAAGCCGAGCACCAGCGTCGGGTCCAGCAGCGCGGTGTCGGCGGGCGCGAGGTCACGCGCCACCAGCACATACGGCTCGTCGCTGTCCGGGACACCCGGCATGGGCACGCCCAGCAGCCGGGCGACGATCCGGTTGCGCACGTCGTCGAGGTCGGCCACCCGGCCGGCCAGGTACTCACCGGCACCCGCCAGCAGCTCGCGGTAGGCCGCGAACGCGTCGTACACGGCACGCTCCGCGGTACTGCCGACAGCGATACGGCGGTCCACGTCGGCCATCAGCTCGGGGTCCAGCGCCATCATGGCCTGCGCCTCGAGCACCGCCTGGGCTTCACCACCGGCCAGATTGCCGCGCGCGGTCAGATCGGCCGCCACCGCTTCGACAGCCGTACGGGCACGCCCCTGCTCGCGCTCCGCGTCCTGCGCCGGGATCTGCTTGGCAGGCGGTTCGAGCACCGCCGTCCCCATGTGCCGAACCTCGCCGATCGCCACACCGTGGCTCACGCCGACGCCTCGCAGCGTTGTCTCCATCTCACCCGTCTCCGATAGTGCGGCGGGCCCCCGCCGCGGTGGTTGTCGTGTGCGCCGAGCGAGGCGCTGCCGTCACTGCCAGTCGAAGAGGTTGTCGCCGGCCTTCACGTCCCCGGCGTCACGGACGCCGGAGAGGGCGTCCGCCGTGGCCTCCAGCGCCACGACCGGGCACACCGGGGACTTGCCCGAGGCCTCGACGGCGGCGGGGTTCCAGCGCACGATGCCCTGACCGCGCCGCACCGTGTCGCCCTTGTTGACGAGCAGCTCGAAGCCCTCGCCGTTGAGCTGCACGGTGTCGATCCCCAGGTGGGTGAGGACGCCGTGGCCCTCTTCGTCGACGACGACGAAGGCGTGCGGGTGCAGGGAGACGATGACGCCGTCCACCGGGGAGACGGCCTCGGAGGGCTCCCGCTCGGGGTCGATGGCGGTGCCCGGGCCGACCATGGCCCCGGAGAAGACCGGGTCCGGCACGGCGGCCAGTCCGATGGCACGCCCGGCGAGAGGGGACGACACGCTGGTCATGAGAAGCCTCCAGGATGGGGCTGCACCGGGCCGTCGCGGTCCAGGGACGGCGCACTGAGCAGCAGGGTATGTCAGGTGAAGGGGCGGTTCCGTATGGAAGCTACCAGTTGGTGGTCTAGACCACCAACCCCATGGATTTGCACCCGCTTCGAGGCCCCGTGTACTGTCGTACCCCTGCTTGAGACCGAGCGACGCGATCCAGCGTGCTTGCTCAGCAGCACTCAACTCGTCAGATCCTATCTCCGGATCGCTTCCGCATGCCTGCGGGAGGGTGGTCAGGGAGACGGAAAAACACTGGTAGAGTTGAGCACAGCGAAGGGAAGCCCGGAGGAAAGCCCGAGAGGGTGAGTACAAAGGAAGCGACCGTTCCTTGAGAACTCAACAGCGTGCCAAAAGTCAACGCCAGAT
>NZ_JBVIYZ010000015.1:0-141810 GCF_055592085.1 Streptomyces sp. NPDC041135 | reverse complement strand
CGCGTCCCGATCGTGACGACCGGAGACGGGGTATCAACATATCTGGCGTTGACTTTTGGCACGCTGTTGAGTTCTCAAGGAACGGTCGCTTCCTTCGTACTCACCCTCTCGGGCTTTCCTCCGGGCTTCCCTTCGGTCTTGCGTTTCCGACTCTATCAGATCCTTTCGGGCCTGATTTCCGATCGGTGCCATCCTGCTTGAGCGGGATATTGGCGTGTCGTGGGCTTCCGGCTTTCGCCTGTCGGCCTTTCGACATTCACTACGTTAGCGGATTCCCTCGGTGACTCATAATCGAGTCCCGCGCGTTCGAATTCGGACACGCGGGCGCGCCGAAATCGACCCCGTTCGAGGGGGTGAGGCTAGGTAGTGGGTTGGCCGCTCCGGCTGCAGACGACTGCCGTACCCGGTTCAGCGGCTCGGGCCACATTACGCACCTTCGGGAGGCGAGTCAACTTCGGCGCCGCCGGGGGACGTGGGCCCGGTAGGGGCTCACCGTCGGGTCGCCGGCGATCCAGAAGCGCCACGGATGGACGCCGCCGTCGCCGCCCTCGCCGGCGACTCCGGTGCGCGGTCCGCTGCGTACCTGGTCGGGCGGGACGGGGCTGCCGGTCAGGACGCGCATCGGGGTCTCGCCGGCGGCGCAGGCGTCGGTGCCGTCCAGGGCGCGGTCGACGTCGAGCGCGGTGGCCAGCCTGGCCGGGCCTTTGGCCAGTTCCTTGTCGTTGCGGGCCGAAAGGCGGCGCTTCCGGGCCGCCTCCACGCCTTCGACGACCTCCCCGGCGCGCAGCAGGACGGCGCTCGCCCTGCCCTCGGGGCCACAGACCAGGTTCATGCAGTGCCACATGCCGTAGGTGAAGTAGACGTACAAGTGTCCGGGCGGGCCGAACATCACCTCGGTGCGCGGGGTGCGGCCGCGGTAGGCGTGGGAGCCGGGGTCGTTGGGGCCGTCGTAGGCCTCGACCTCGGTGAGGCGGACGGTGATCGGGCCGTCCGGGGTGGTGCGGACCAGGAGGCGGCCGAGGAGGTCGGGGGCGACGTCCAGGACGGGGCGGTCGAAGAACTTCCTGGGCAGGGGCGTACGGTCCGGGGGCGCGATCATGCCGTCCGAGGGTAGTGCAGTCGGTGCGGAACCGGCGGGGGCCGGATCGCGTTTGTAGGGGTCAAGCGTCCAATCGTCAAGGGAGAGTCATGGCGTTCAAGAAGCTGCTCGCGAGCCTGGGGGCCGGTGGGGCGTCGGTCGAGACCGTGCTGACCGAGGTCAACGTGGTGCCGGGCGGCGTCGTCCAGGGTGAGGTGCGGATCCAGGGCGGGTCCGTGAACCAGGACATCGAGGGCCTCTCGGTCGGGCTGCAGGCCAAGGTCGAGGTGGAGAGCGGCGACCAGGAGTACAAGCAGGACATCGAGTTCACCAAGGTGCGGCTCGGTGGTGCCTTCGAGCTCCAGGCGGGGGCCGTGCACGCGGTGCCGTTCGGGCTGGAGATCCCCTGGGAGACGCCGATCACGATGATCGACGGGCAGTCGCTGCGCGGGATGCACATCGGTGTGACGACCGAGCTGGAGATCGCCCGTGCGGTGGACTCCGGTGACCTGGACCCGGTCAACGTGCACCCGCTGCCGGCGCAGCAGGCGATCCTGGACGCCTTCATCCAGCTGGGCTTCCGCTTCAAGAACGCGGACATGGAGCGCGGGCACATCCGCGGCACGCGGCAGCGGCTGCCGTTCTACCAGGAGATCGAGTTCTACCCGCCGTCGCAGTACCGCGGGCTGAACCAGGTCGAGCTGAGCTTCGTGGCCGACGAGAACGCCATGGACGTCGTCCTGGAGATGGACAAGAAGCCGGGGCTGTTCAGCGAGGGCTCGGACACCTTCCGGTCCTTCCAGGTCGGTCTGCGCGACTACCAGGGCACCGACTGGGCGGCCTACCTCAACCAGTGGCTCTCCGAGGTCGGCAGCCGGCGCAACTGGTTCTGAGCCCTGAACCCTTAGGCTCGGAAACCACTGACTCCAGAACTTCCAGGAGGTACCGAGGTGACCGAGCTCAAGCGGCGGCCGCTCCCCCATGACTTCCATCCGCCCGTGCCGTCGTTCACGGTGACGAGCGAGGACGTCGAGGAAGGGGCGGCCCTCAAGAGCGCTCAGGTCCAGGCGGAGGGCAACACCTCGCCGCAGCTGCGCTGGTCGGGCTTCCCGGCCGGGACCAAGAGCTTCGCCGTGACGTGCTACGACCCGGACGCGCCCACGGGCAGCGGGTTCTGGCACTGGGTGCTGTTCGACATCCCGGCGTCGGTGACCGAGCTGCCGGCGGGTGCGGGCGGTGGCGCGTTCGAGGGGCTGCCCGAGGGTGCCGTGCACGCGCGCAACGACTACGGGTCGAAGGACTTCGGCGGCGCCGCCCCGCCGCCCGGGGACGGCCCGCACCGGTACGTCTTCACGGTGTACGCGGTGGACCAGGAGAAGCTGGGTCCGGACGCGGACGCCTCCCCGGCCGTCGTCGGCTTCAACCTGCGGTTCCACACGATCGCGCGCGCCCAGCTGATCGGGGAGTACGAGGTTCCGGCACAGGGCTGAGCAAGCCGGTCGGTCCCGGAACGTTTGCCCGCCTCTGGTCTTGAAATAGATCAGGGGCGGGCATTTTTTATTGCGTTGTCCATCCCGGCGCGCCCGTCCAGAGTTGATCCGGGCCCGCCGGGGGGTGGGCAGGTGCACACGGGAGGTGGGCCGGATGCGTGACACGCTGGTGCTGAACGCGAGCTTCGAGCCGCTGTCGACGGTGACGTTGAACCGAGCCGTCGTTCTGGTGCTCCAGGACAAGGCCGTCGTCGAGCAGGCCCACCCCGAACTGCGGATGCGCGGGGCGGACGTGGAGATACCCGCGCCCCGGGTGATCCGGCTGTGCCGGTACGTCCGGGTGCCGTTCCGAAGACAAGCCCCGTGGTCCAGGCGGGGCGTGCTGGTCAGGGACCGGCACCGGTGCGCGTACTGCGGACGCCGGGCCACGACCGTGGACCACGTGGTGCCGCGGTCGCAGGGCGGTCAGGACACCTGGCTGAACACCGTGGCCGCCTGCGCCGAGGACAACCACCGCAAGGCGAACCGGACTCCGGAGGAGGCCGGGATGGCGTTGCTGCGCCAGCCGTTCGAGCCGACCCCCGCCGACGCGATGCTGCTGGCCGCCGGACACGGGGACTTCACGGCGCTTCCCGCCTGGCTCGGGGCCGACGCGGCCTAGGCGGCCATGCGGGCCTTGGCGGCCACGCGGAGCCTTGAGCTGCTCCGCGCGGCCGCGAGGGGCCGGTCTCAGTCGATGAGCGGCTTCTCGCGCCGTTCGGTGCCGCCGTTGTCGCCGGACGAGCCGCCGTTGCCCGGAGTCCCGCCCGTGGGGCCGAAGTTGCCCATGGCGCCGGACAGGCCCTTGAGGGCGTCGCCGATCTCGCTGGGCACGATCCAGAGCTTGTTGGCGTTGCCCTCGGCGATCTTCGGGAGCATCTGGAGGTACTGGTAGCTGAGGAGCTTCTGGTCGGGGTCGCCGGCGTGGATGGCCTCGAAGACCGTACGGACGGCCTGGGCCTCGCCCTCGGCGCGCAGGGCGGCGGCCTTGGCCTCACCCTCGGCGCGCAGGATCTGGGACTGCTTCTCGCCCTCCGCGGTGAGGATGGCGGCCTGCCGGGTGCCCTCGGCGGTGAGGATCGCGGCGCGCTTGTCCCGGTCGGCGCGCATCTGCTTCTCCATCGAGTCCTGGATGGACGTCGGCGGCTCGATGGCCTTCAGCTCCACGCGGTTGACGCGGATGCCCCACTTGCCGGTGGCCTCGTCGAGGACTCCGCGCAGGGCCGCGTTGATCTCCTCGCGGGAGGTCAGCGTGCGCTCGAGGTCCATGCCGCCGATGATGTTGCGCAGGGTGGTGACGGTGAGCTGCTCGATCGCCTGGATGTAGCTGGCGACCTCGTAGGTGGCGGCCCGGGCGTCGGTCACCTGGTAGTAGATGACGGTGTCGATGTTCACGACCAGGTTGTCCTGGGTGATCACCGGCTGGGGCGGGAACGGCACGACCTGTTCGCGCAGGTCGATGCGGTTGCGGATGGTGTCGATGAACGGGACCACGATGTTGAGGCCCGCGTTCAGGGTGCGGGTGTAGCGGCCGAAGCGCTCGACGATGGCCGCGCTGGCCTGTGGGATGACCTGGATGGTTTTGATCAGGGCGATGAAGACCAACACCACCAGAATGATCAGGACGATGATGACCGGTTCCATCGTGTTTCCCCGTTCCCCTTCTCCGCCTCGGCGCTCGGAAGATCTCGTGCCTGCTGAAGATCTTGTTCGTCGAGTCTGACAGACCGCCACTCAACTCGGGGGGCGTTCGGTTCAGTTGAGTCGTGCGAGGTCAGATGACGATCGCGGTGGCTCCTTCGATGTCCACGACGTCCACCTCCTGGCCGACCTCGTAGGCGCGGCCGGTGTCGAGGGAGCGCGCGGACCAGATCTCCCCGGCGAGCTTGATGCGGCCGCCCGAGCCGTCGACGCGCTCCAGGACCACGGCCTGCCTGCCCTTCAACGCGTCGATGCCGGTGGCGAGTTGGGGCCGCTGCCGGGTGTGGCGCGCGGCGATGGGCCGTACCACGGCGATGAGGGCGACCGAGACGACGACGAAGGTGAGCACCTGGACCACGGCGTCGAACCCCAGCCCGGCGACGGCGGCCGCCGCGACGGCGCCCACCGCGAACATGCCGAACTCGGGCATCGCGGTGACCACGAGCGGGATTCCGAGCGCTGCCGCGCCGACGAGCCACCACACCCATGCGTCGATGTCGTTCACATGGTCATGGTAGGGCCGCCGCCGTGCCGCGGACAGGGCGCGAAGGGCCGGGACGCCGCGGCGGCCGGGCGGGCGCGCCGGACGGGGCCTCAGGAGAGGGGCAGGCCCTGGGCGGTCCAGCGTTCGCCGACCTGCTGCACCACGAGCGGGAGGCCGAAGCAGCGGGAGAGGTTGCGGGAGGTCAGCTCCAGCTCCAGCGGGCCGGCGGCGAGGACCTTGCCCTGGCGGATCATGAGCACGTGCGTGAAGCCGGGGGCGATCTCCTCGACATGGTGGGTGACCATGATCATGGAGGGTGCGATGGGGTCGCGGGCGAGCCGGCCGAGGCGGCGCACCAGGTCCTCGCGGCCGCCGAGGTCGAGGCCGGCGGCGGGCTCGTCGAGCAGCAGCAGCTCGGGGTCGGTCATCAGGGCGCGGGCGATCAGGGTGCGCTTGCGCTCGCCCTCGGAGAGGGTGCCGAAGCGGCGGTCGAGGTAGTCGCTCATGCCGAGGCGGTCGAGGAAGGCGCGGGCGCGCTGCTCGTCGACGTCCTCGTACTCCTCCTGCCAGCCGGCCGTCATGCCGTAGGCGGCGGTGAGCACGGTCTGGAGCACGGTCTGGCGCTTGGGGAGCTTCTCGGCCATGGCGATGCCGGCCATGCCGATGCGGGGGCGCAGGTCGAAGACGTCGACGCGGCCGAGGGTGTCGCCGAGGACGGTGGCGGTGCCCTTGCTGGGGAAGAGGTAGCTGGAGGCGACGTTCAGAAGGGTGGTCTTGCCCGCGCCGTTGGGGCCGAGGATGACCCAGCGCTCGCCCTCCTTCACCGACCAGGAGACCTGGTCCACCAGAGCCCGGCCCTCGCAGACCACGGATACGTCCTGAAGCTCCAGAACATCGCTCATGAGCGCGTTGTCTCCCCTTGCAGTGCGGCCGGTCTCGGCTGTCGCGTACGGCTGTGGCTCGGGCCGCCGCGCCGGTGGGCGCAGCCCCTACGAAATCTACGCCACCGGCGCGGCGCTCCATTCCATCGGTCGGGTCCTTAGGGTGGAGGCATGCTCGTGGAACCGCGTTCAGGACGCCTTGCCGCATGGGGAAATGCCCTATTGGCCGGACTCGTCTCGCCGGATGACGCCGTGCTCACCATCGTGGGCGGGGACGCCGTGCACCGGGTGGAGGGGCTGCCGGGCGAAGCGGCGCCGGTCGGACTCACACTCGCGCTGGGACGGCTGCGGGCGCTGGGGGTGTCGGGGCTGCGGGTGGCGCTGCCGGCGCCGGGGCATCCGCTGGGGCTGAGCGGGCCGCCGGAGTTCAACGCGCGGGCGCTGGAGGCGGAGGAGGCCGTGGTCTGTCACGGCGCCGCGTACGGGCTGGTGCCGGAGGTGTCGGAGGCCGGGCCGGACGGTGACGTCCATGTCGAGGTGGTGTGGCACTGCCTCCCGGTGCGCCAGGCGCCGCCGGCCGACGTGCCGTCGCTGGGTGAGGCCGAGCGGGAGCTGGCGGAGGCGCTGCGGGAGGCGACGGAGGTGCTGTCGCGGCTGGACCTCGCCGGGTCGGGGCCGGTGGCCGAGGCGGCGATCGACGCGTACCGGGCGCGGGCCGAGAAGGGCCGGGAGGTGCTGGCGCCCGGGTATCCGCCGCGGGCGGTGCGGGTGCTGGAGCTGGCGCAGCGGGTGGGGCTGCTGGTGTCGCTGGCGTACGGCAACGGGCACGGGGCCGCGGTGAGCGCCTCGGAGATGGCGGCCAGGTCGCACGCGCTGCGGCCGGTGGAGCGCACGGCCCGGCGGGCGCAGGTGGCGGCGTACAACGCGGTGGTGGAGGAGCGCGAGCGGGGCGTCCGGTAGGCGGGCGGGTCGCGGAGGACCCCCGAGCGGTCAGGGGCTCGGGGGCCTTCGCGGGCGGACCTGCCTCGGCGGTTCCTCAGTGGTACTGAGTGGTCCTCGGCGGTCCTCAGCGGTTCCTCAGTGGTCGAGGCCGACGTTGCCGAGGGCCGGGTTCCGCGCTCCGCCGGCCGGCGGGCGGGGCGGAGGGCGTTTCAGCCGGTCACATCGTGACGTACGGCCCACAGGGCGGCCTGGGTGCGGTCGGCGAGGTCGAGCTTCATGAGGATGTTCGACACGTGCGTCTTGACGGTCTTCTCGGACAGCACCAGGGCGCGGGCGATCTCGCGGTTGGAGCGGCCGTCCGCTATCAGAGCGAGCACCTCGCGCTCCCGCTCGGTGAGCGAGCCGCCCCGGCCCTGACCGGCGCCCGTCTCGTCCTGGGAGAGCAGCATGCCCGCGACCTCCTGCTGGAGCAGGACGTGCCCGGCGTGGACGGAGCGGATGGCACCGGCGAGGGCGTCGGGGTCCACGTCCTTGTAGACGTACCCGGCGGCTCCCGCGCGCAGGGCGGGCACCACCGTGCGCTGCTCCGTGAAGCTGGTGACGACGAGCACGCGCGCCGGGTTGCCGAGGTCGCGCAGCCGGCGCAGCGCCTCGACGCCGTCCATGCCCGGCATCTTCACGTCCATGAGGACGACGTCCGGGCGCAGCTCCTCGGCGCGGGCGACCCCGTCGGCGCCGTCGGCGGCCTCGCCCACCACCTCGATGTCGTCCTGCACCTCCAGGAAGGTGCGCAGGCCCCGGCGGACCACCTGGTGGTCGTCGACGAGCAGCACCCTGATCGCCTCAGGCACCGGGGACCTCCATCTCGATCGTGGTGCCCTTGCCGGGCGCCGATTCCACCCTCAGCGTGCCACCGACCCCGCTCGCCCGGTCCCGCATGGAGACCAGGCCCAGGTGGCGTCCGGCGCGGCGGACGGTGTGCGGGTCGAAGCCGGTGCCGTCGTCGGTGACGCGCAGGACGGCGCCGCCGCCGCGCCTGCCGAGGCGGACGTCGACGTGCGCGGCGCCGGAGTGGCGCAGCGCGTTGTGCAGGGCCTCCTGGGCGACGCGCAGCAGGGCTTCCTCCTGGGCGGCGGGCAGGGCGCGGAAGCCGGTGCCGGTGAAGGTGACGCGGGCGCCGTGGGCGCGGTCCAGGACCTGGATCTGGGTGCGCAGGGTGGCGAGCAGGCCGTCCTCGTCGAGGCCGGCGGGGCGCAGCTCGACGACGGCGGCGCGCAGCTCGTCGGCGGCCTCGGCGGCGAGCGCGGCGACCTGGTGCAGCTCGCCCTTGGCGCGGGCGGGGTCGCGGTCGACCAGGGCGGCCGCCGCCTGGGCGGTCAGGCGCAGGGAGAACAGCTTCTGGCTGACGGCGTCGTGCAGCTCGTGGGCGAGGCGGGAGCGCTCCTCGGCGATGGTCAGCTCGCGGCTGCGCTCGTACAGACGGGCGTTGGTGAGGGCGATGGCGGCGTGCTGGGCGAGGATGGCGAGCAGTTCCTCGTCCTCCTCGGTGAAGCGGCAGGTGCCCCCCGGTGCCGGGTGCGGGGTGCCGTCCTGCGGGGAGCACCGTTTGTTGGCGAGGAAGAGGGCGCCGATGACCTCGTCGCCGTCGCGGACGGGCAGGCCGAGGAAGTCGGACATCTCGGGGTGTGCGGGCGGCCAGCCCTCGAAGCGGGGGTCGGTGCGGACGTCGGCGAGGCGCTCGGGGCGGGCCTCGTGCAGCATCGCGGCGAGGATGCCGTGCTGGCGCGGCAGCGGGCCGATCGCCTTCCACCGCTCGTCGCTGACGCCGTCGACGACGAACTGGGCGAAGCCGCCGTGGTCGTCGGGGACCCCGAGCGCGGCGTACTCGGCGCCGAGCAGCTCGCGGGCGGAGGCGACGATCGTCTTGAGGACGTCGCGCACCTCCAGGTGCCTGCTCATGGCCAGCAGCGCGGCGCTGACCGCGGCGAGGCCGGAGCGGGGTCCGTTGTTCATGGTCCTCACGGTACCGGCGGGTGCCGGCGCTGCGGATCGGACCGGGGGCGGCCGGACCTGGTCCGGGAGGCGTAGGGCGACCGGTCTACGCCTCCCGGCCGCGACTCGGGTGTGGGCGCGGACCGGCCGGGCAGGAGAGGAAGGGTCCCGGCACGGGCCGCACCCGGCGCCGGTCGCGACGGGGCGGCGCGGGCCCCGGCCGGGCGCGGGTAGCCGGGCGCGGGTGGCCGGGCGCGGCAGAGCAGGGCGGCCCGGCGGCACACCCTCGGACCGGCGGGACAGCCGGGACGGCGCGGGCCCCCGGGCCGGGCTCGAGTGAAGAGAGGGCGGAGCGGCCTCGCGTCGCCGGCCTCTCGCCGCGGGTGGTCGACAGGCCCGCCATGGGACTCACTCAGTGCATTGCGAGCGCAACACACGGTAAGAACGCCGTGTGTCCGCTGTGAGCCCGCGCATAGGGCGCACATCACGTACTAGTGGACATAGGAGATGTACCGCCCCCGCACGAACGGGGCGGACTGCCTAATCTGTCCCGATTTGCCCCTCCCTGATCCACTACCGGGCATCGTACGTCACACCTTTGCCACGGCATTTTGCGGCCGCTAAGAATTGCTCACGTCGCTCAGCGCCGCGGGTTCCGCCCCGCGGCGTTCGTGCGGGTCGGAAGATCCCCCGCCGGACGAAGAGCGATCTCCGCGCTATTCGAAGAGGTCCCGCCTGCTATGCCCAAGAACATCTTCGCTCGAGCTCATAGTCGTGCCCTGACCAAGCAGCACAAGATCGCGCTCGCCGGTGTCTCCACCCTCGGTGCCGCCGCCCTGGCCTTCTCCACCGTTCCCGGCCACGCCGACACCCAGGTGACCGGCGCCCCGGCCGCCGCCACCGCGCAGGTGGCGTACGGCACCCAGCCGATCAAGGACGTCAAGGGCACGGTCACCGACCAGCTGGCCACCCGGACCGTCAAGATCGACGCCATCGCCGCGCAGAAGAAGGCCGCCGCCGACGCCGCAGCCGCCAAGAAGGCCGAGGCCGCCGCGAAGGCCGCCGCCGCCAAGAAGGCCGTCGCCGACGCCGCCGCGAAGAAGGCCGCGCAGGAGCGCGCCGCGGAGGCGGCCGCGAGCCGCTCCGTGCAGCGCCCGCAGATGCAGACGGTGGCCGCGAAGACGTACGCGAACAACCTGGACGGCTGGATCCGCCAGGCCCTGGACATCATGCACTCCAAGGGCATCCCCGGCAGCTACAACGGTCTGCACAAGAACATCATGCGCGAGTCCTCCGGCAACCCCCGCGCCATCAACGACTGGGACATCAACGCCATCAACGGCGTCCCGTCCAAGGGTCTGCTGCAGGTCATCCCGCCGACCTTCAACGCCTACCACGTCGCCGGCACCTCGTGGAACATCTACGACCCGGTCGCCAACATCACCGCCGCCGCCAACTACGCGGCCGACAAGTACGGCTCGATCGACAACGTCAACAGCGCGTACTGAGGTCGGCGCGGACCTCTGAGTGACGCGGAAGGGCGGCACCCCCTCGGGGATGCCGCCCTTCGCGGTGGGTGGGTGCGGTTACTTCCGCATCACCTCGGGCTCGTGCCGGCGCAGGAAGCGGGCGACGAGGAAGCCGCAGGCCACGCCGAGGACGACCAGGGCGGCCATGTCCATGCCCCAGGCGGACGCCTGGTGGTCCCACAGCGGGTCCGTGTCGGTGGGGTCGTCGGCATTGGGCGCGATGTTGTTGAAGTCCAGCGTGGTGCCGGCGGCGGCCACGGCCCAGCGCGACGGCATCAGGTACGAGACCTCGTTGACGCCCGGGGCGCCGTGCAGGGTGAACAGGCAGCCGGTGAACACGACCTGGATGATCGCGAACATCACCAGCAGCGGCATGGTCTTCTCGGCGGTCTTCACCAGCGAGGAGATGACCAGGCCGAACATCATCGAGGTGAAGCCGAGCGCCATGACCGGCAGGCACAGCTCCAGCAGCGTGGAGCCGCCCAGGACCAGGCCCTGGTCGGGGATCTCCCGGCTGGAGAAGCCGATCAGGCCGACCATCAGCCCCTGGAGCACCGTGACCGCGCCGAGGACGACGACCTTGGACATCAGGTACGCCGACCGGGACAGGCCGGTCGCGCGCTCGCGCTCGTAGATGACCCGTTCCTTGATCAGCTCGCGGACGGAGTTCGCGGCGCCCGCGAAGCACGCGCCGACGGCGAGGATCAGCAGGACCGTGGTCGCCGTGCCGTTCGGGATCGGCACGTGGGTGCGCGGGTTGACCGGGTTGACCAGCAGGCCCTTGTCGGAGTCGATCAGCAGGCTGACCGCGCCGAGCACCGCCGGCAGGATCACCGTGAGCGCCAGGAAGCCCTTGTCGGAGGCGATGACCGCCACGTACCGGCGGATCAGGGTCAGCAGCTGCGAGCCCCAGCCCTGCGGCTTGGGCGGCTTCATCGCCTGCGGCGGCGGCATGGCTACGGACTGCGGGGCGACGGCGTCGATGTCCGCGGCGTACATCTGGTAGTGCTGCGAGCCCTTCCAGCGGCCCGCCCAGTCGTAGTCGCGGTAGTTCTCGAAGGCGGAGAAGACGTCGGCCCAGGTGTCGTAGCCGAAGAAGTTCAGCGCCTCCTCGGGCGGGCCGAAGTAGGCGACCGCACCGCCCGGCGCCATCACCAGCAGCTTGTCGCAGATCGCCAGCTCGGCCACGGAGTGGGTGACGACCAGGACCGTACGGCCGTCGTCGGCGAGACCGCGCAGCAGCTGCATCACGTCGCGGTCCATGCCCGGGTCGAGGCCCGAGGTCGGCTCGTCCAGGAAGATCAGCGACGGCTTGGTGAGCAGCTCCAGGGCGACCGAGACGCGCTTGCGCTGGCCGCCGGAGAGCGAGGTGACCTTCTTGTCCTTGTGGATGTCCAGCTTCAGCTCGCGCAGCACCTCGTCGATGCGGGCGCTGCGCTCCTGCGCCGTGGTGTCGGCCGGGAAGCGCAGCTTGGCCGCGTACTTCAGGGCCTTCTTGACGGTCAGCTCCTTGTGCAGGATGTCGTCCTGCGGGACCAGACCGATGCGCTGGCGCAGCTCGGCGAACTGCTTGTACAGGTTGCGGTTGTCGTAGAGCACCTCGCCCTGGTTGGCGGGCCGGTAGCCGGTGAGCGCCTTGAGCAGGGTGGACTTGCCGGAGCCGGACGGGCCGATGACCGCGATCAGGGACTTCTCGGGGACGCCGAAGGAGACGTCCTTCAGGATCTGCTTGCCGCCGTCGACCGTGACGGTCAGGTGGCGCGCGGAGAAGGAGACCTCACCGGTGTCGACGAACTCCTCGAGGCGGTCGCCGACGATACGGAAGGTGGAGTGGCCGACACCGACGATGTCCGTCGGGCCGAGCGGCTGCGAGCCGCCCTTGGCGATCGGCTGGCCGTTGACGTACGTGCCGTTGTGCGATCCGAGGTCGCGGATCTCGAAGCGGCCGTCGGGCATCGAGTGGAACTCGGCGTGGTGGCGGGAGACCTGGAGGTCGGAGACGACCAGCTCGTTCTCCAGGGCGCGGCCGATGCGCATGACCCGGCCGAGGGAGAACTGGTGGAACGTGGTCGGGCTGCGGTCGCCGTAGACCGGCGGCGCCCCCGCGCCACCACCGGACACCTGCTGCGGGTAACCGTCACCCGGCCCGCCCTGCTGCGGGATCGCGGCGGCCTGCTGCGGCTGCGGCCAGCCGGCCTGCGGCGCCTGCTGCGGCGGGACCGGGTGCTGCGGGGCCGGGTGCTGCGGGGCGTGCTGCGGCGGGGCCCAGCCGGGGCCCGCGGCCTGCGCGGCGTACGGCGTGGCCTGCGGCTGCTGCCGGGGCTGGGCGACGGCCGCGGCGCCGGAGAGATTCAGCCGGGGCCCGTCGGTCGCGTTGCCGAGGTGCACGGCCGAGCCCGGCCCCAGCTCCGTCCGGTGCACCCGCTGCCCCTGCACGAACGTGCCGTTGGTGCTGCCGTGGTCCTCGATGACCCAACCGCGGCCGTCGAAGCCGACGGTGGCGTGCCGCCAGGAGACCCTGGCGTCGTCGAACACGATGTCACCCTGCGGATCGCGCCCGAGGGTGTAGGACCTGGACGGATCGAGCGTCCAGGTCCGTCCGTTAGTTTCCAGTACGAGTTCCGGCACTCCATGCCCCATGAGTAGTCCCCCGAGTTACCCCCATCACAGGGAGTCTAGGGATGTCGAACATCGTCGGGAACTATTTCAGGCTCCGCCCCCTGACCGAAACCCGGGCCTTGTGAAGGGCGCGTACACGCGCTCCGATCCGCCCCGTTGACGGGGTTGAAACCGGCCCGGAGAGTGGTAATCCCCCGCGAGGGGGACATGCGCGGCGCCGCTGCGGCGCCGCCGATCGGGGGGCCTGCCATGAGCGCTGCCACGGGCGTCGACACCGCGCGGCACGGCACGGGACTGCCGTGGACGGACATCCTGCTGTCCGCGATCGCCGCGGTGAGCTGGGCGTTGGCCGGGATGGCGGGCGCCGCCGCGCTCGGCCTGCACCTGCTGGGCGCGGACGCGCGGGGATCGCTGGGCCCGATGACGGCGGCCGTGGTGGCGCTGGCGGTCGGTGGTTCGGTCACGCCGTCCGGTGACGTGTCCGCCTTCGGACTGTCAGGGGCCGAGGCGACGACCGCCATCGAGATCACGCCACTGGGCGTCAGCCTGGTGGGCGCCCTGCTGCTGGCCTGGCTCTTCCTGCGATCCCTGCGGACGGCCGCGGTTGTGCTCCCGCCGGCCGAACTCCTGGCCCGCGCGGGGACGTTGCTCGCGCTGTTCACGGCGATCCTCGGCGGGCTCGCCTGGGCGGGTCACGACGTCGTCACCATCGACGGCGGCGCGCTCGGCCTCGACGGGCTGCCGGGCGGCGGTCGCGGTGGCGGCAGCGGGATCGGCATCCCCGGCGTCGGGGACCTGGGCGACCTCGGCGGGCTGCTCCCGGACCGCGTCGGTGACCTGGTGGACGCGCGGGCGGCGGTGGGGTTCACGGTGGACACGGCGGCCACCCTGCTCGCTGGCCTGTGCTGGTGCGCCGCCGTGCTGCTGATCGCCCTGCTCGCCTCCCGCCGGACGCCCCTGCCGCCCGGCTGGGACGCCGTGCACCGCGTCGTACGGCCGGTCGTCTCCTCGCTGGTCACCGTGGGACTGCTGGCCGTGGCGGCGGGGTGGGCGGCGGCCGGTTACGCGGCGATCGGTGACGACCACCCCCGGCGCATCGCCGGCGCCGCCCTCCTCGGGGCGCCCGACGGGGTCTGGCTCGGGGTGCCCCTGGGCCTGCTCGTCCCCTGGGACGGCGAGGCCACCGGGCCGCTCGCCGCACTGCTGCCCCATCCCCTGGACGACCTGCTCGCCGAGCGCTCCGGCAAGCCGGTGACGCTGGGGCGGCTGGCGGAGCTGGACGGACGGGTGTGGCTGCTCGCGGTCGCCGCCGCGCTGACGCTGCTGCTGGCCGGAGTGCTCACGGCGGTACGGACACCGGTGCCGATGAGGAACCGGGTACCGACGGGGCCCGGAGCGGGATCCGGGGCCGGGTCCGGCGGTGCGCGGGGTGGGCCGGGTGCGCGGCGCGGTGCGCTGGGGTTCGCGGGCCGGTGCGCGCTGCGGCTGGGCCTCGCCTGCGCCCTCGCCCTGCCGTTCCTCACCTGGCTGACAGGCGTGTCCGTGACCGCCTCGCTGTCCGTCCTCGGCGTCGACGCCTTCGGCGCGGGCGTCGAGCTGCACGGCCACCTCGGCGCGGCGCTGCTCCTGGGGGCGGTGTGGGGAGCGGTGGCGGGAGGCACGGGAGCGCTGCTGGCGTGGGCGACGGGATCGGCGGGGGCGCGGGTCGCCTGGCGGGCGGCGGGTGCGGGGGCCGGAGTGGGCCCGGGCGGTGTGCAGCGAGGTGGCTCCGGGGGCGGGGAGCGCGGTGGGGCGGATGGGGCGCGAGGTGGCACGGGGAGCGGGGATGTCGGGCCGTATGCGCGGAGCACGCCGTACCGCCCGCCGAATCCCGGGACCAACCCGTACCTTCGGATGCCGGTCGAGCCGCGGGACGGTGACGGCGGCGCGGTGGTGTCCGCGGGTCCGGCACCGGCCGGGGCGGTGCCGCAGGACGGGGACGTGCACGGCGCTGCGACCATGACGGGCCCGTTCGCGCAGCTGCCCCTCTCCCCGCGCGACCGCCCCGGGCAGCCGCCGGGCGACCGGACGCGGAACGCGTCCGACGGTCCGCCGCCGCCCCCTCCCCCGCCGCCGCCGAGGAGACCGGGTCCCCGGGGATGACGCCGGACAGCGGTACGGGCGGGCGGGCCGGCGCGGAGGCCCCTGCCCCGCCGCCGCACGGCCGGTACGGCGCCGCCGGAGCCGGGGCGGCAGTGGCGGCACAGCCCGGCCGGAGGCGGGGTCCTGCGGGCCTGGACCGGCGGCCGAGGGCGGACCGGGCGGCGAACGGCGGACCGGGCGCCGAAGCGTCCGGCGGCCCGGTGCCCGGGCCGGGCGCGCGTCCGCCGGATGTGGCGCCTGTACGGCTGCTGAGCTGGGCCGGCGCCGGCCGCTGGGCGGGGCCGCCGGTCCGCGCGGGGCGCCGGTGGCCGCAAGCGCGTAGCATCACGGCCGTGGCCGGTGGGCCATCCCTCCGCCACCGGTTCGACACCCATTGTTCCGTGTCCGTCAGGCGGACCGCATGGGCGGACGGCACGGGGTGCCGGTTACGGTGGTGACACCATGAGCGCTTCGCAGACCTCCGAGGTCCCCACTCTCCTCGTCAAGATCTTCGGCAAGGACAGGCCGGGCATCACGGCCGGCCTCTTCGACACCCTCGCCGCCTACTGCGTCGACGTGGTCGACATCGAGCAGGTCGTCACCCGGGGACGTCTGGTGCTGTGCGCACTGGTCACTCCCCCGGCGGCCGGGCTGGAGGGCGATCTGCGGGCGACCGTGCACAGCTGGGCCGAGTCGATGAAGATGCAGGCGGAGATCCTCTCGGGTCGCGGCGACAACCGGCCGCGCGGGCTCGGCCGCTCCCTGGTGACCGTCCTCGGCCACCCGCTGACCGCCGAGTCGACGGCCGCCATCGCCGCCCGGATCGCCAAGGCCGGCGGCAACATCGACCGTATCTTCCGGCTGGCCAAGTACCCGGTGACCGCCGTGGAGTTCGCCGTCTCCGGAGTGGAGACCGAACCGCTGCGCACCGCCCTGGTCTCGGACGCCGCCGCCCTCGGTGTCGACATCGCCGTGGTGTCGGCGGGGCTGCACCGCAGGGCCCAGCGCCTGGTAGTCATGGACGTGGACTCCACCCTGATCCAGGACGAGGTGATCGAACTCTTCGCCGCGCACGCCGGCTGCGAGGACAAGGTCGCCGAGGTGACGGCGGCGGCGATGCGCGGGGAGCTGGACTTCGAGCAGTCCCTGCACGCGCGGGTGGCGCTGCTCGAGGGGCTGGACGCCTCGGTGGTGCAGAAGGTGCGCCGTGAGGTCCGGCTGACCCCGGGCGCGCGGACCCTGATCCGTACGCTGAAGCGGCTCGGCTACCAGGTGGGCGTGGTCTCCGGCGGCTTCACCCAGGTCACCGACGACCTCAAGGAGCGGCTGGGGCTGGACTTCGCCCAGGCCAACACGCTGGAGATCGTCGACGGGAAGCTGACCGGCCGGGTCACCGGGGAGATCGTGGACCGGGCGGGCAAGGCACGGCTGCTGCGCCGGTTCGCCGCCGAGGCGGGTGTGCCGCTGGCCCAGACGGTGGCGATCGGTGACGGCGCCAACGACCTCGACATGCTGAACGCCGCCGGGCTGGGCGTCGCCTTCAACGCCAAGCCGGTGGTCCGGGAGGCCGCGCACACGGCGGTGAACTTCCCCTTCCTCGACACCGTGCTCTATCTGCTGGGCATCACCCGGGAAGAGGTCGAGGCGGCCGACACCCAGGACGAGTCCTACGACGACATTCCCGCCGAGGTCCGCGAGGACCGGCGCGAGGACCGCGACGACGACGTCCACGAGCCGGATCAGGCGGTCGAGGCCGCGGCAGGGGCCGGGGCTGAGGGCGGCGGAGCATAGAGCCGCACGGGCCCCGGGGCAGGGTCCGGACGAGTGCCGGGCGGCCCGGCGCCGTGGCGGTGCCGGGCCGTCGTCATGAGGTGACCATGGAAGTCAGCCGGATCGTGAGGCCATCCGGATCAGGGGTCATCCGGACCTTGTGGTCATCCGGACCCTGAGGTCATTCGGACGGGGCCCAGTAGTCCACCAGCGTGGCCGCTCCCGGCTCCAGGCTCTTCCAGGAGCCGTCGTAGGACAGGACGGCGTAGGCGGCGGCGGGGAAGCCCCGGCGGCCCATTCGCTGTCCGGCATCGCCCTCGGCCGACCCGGAGAGGATCTCGGCCAGGCCGTGCACCCCGGGGTTGTGACCGATCAGGATCACGCTCTGCACGTCGTCGGGAAGCTCGTTGAACACGGCGATCAGCTCACCCGGCGAGGCCTCGTAGACCCGCTCCTCGTAGACCGTTCTCGGCCGGTGCGGCAGCTCGTGGACGGCGAGCTTCCAGGTCTCGCGGGTGCGGACCGCGGTGGAGCAGAGGGCCAGATCGAGGGGGACGCCCATGTCGGCGATCTTGCGCCCGGCCACGGCGGCGTCCATGCGGCCCCGCTCGGCGAGCGGCCGCTCATGGTCGGTCACCTGGGGCCAGTCGGCTTTCGCATGCCGGAAGAGGACGATCCTGCGGGGTTCTGCGACGCTCATGCAACCCAGCTTCGCACGAAACAGACCACCCGGCGCAGGGAGTTGACATGCGGCTTCGCCACGGGAGGGGCCGTCTACCGGCGGGCGAGAAGCTGCTGGAGGTGCTCGAACACGTGAGTGATACCGGGGCCGTCCGTCGCCGCCTGGGCGTCGGACGGGTTCAGTATCAGCATCAGCAGGGCGACGAAGGCGAGCGCGGGCAGGGCGAGGGCCCACCAGGGCAGCCGGCTGTCGATGCCGCCCCTGGCCGACGAGGGGGGCCGGGTGTGCGTGTGCGCCGCCGGCATGATCGCCTCCGCTGGTCTCGGCGTGATCCGTGTGCTCGCGACCGGCTGTCGCGGTCACGTCTCGACGCTACGGGCTGTGCGGGCGCCGACCCATCCGGCGATCCACCCACTTGACCCTGACCCTGGCCCCCTAGGGGATGGGGGGCCAGCCCTACCCTCCGCCGGCGGGCAGGCGCCCGGGACCGGCAGCCGCTCAGGAACGCCCGGCCCGTGCGCGGGCCGACGGATCGGTCAGGGAGAGGCGATCGTCGCGATGACGGCGATGACGATGAAGATGGCGAAGAACGAGCCGAAGACCAGCAGCATCTTCTTCTGGCCGTTCTTGGGATGCGGATCGAGCACTGGCATACGGCAAGTCTCCCATCTCCGCGCGGCGCCCGGTGCCGCGGGGCGGCTCAGCGCGTCGCCTCGTCCTCCACCGTGCGGTCGCGGCCCGCCAGGACGCCCACCGCCATCTGCGGGAGCATCAGGCCGGCCATGAGCGCGATCGGCAGGCCCCAGCCGCCGCTGTGCTGGTAGAGGACGCCCACCAGGAGCGGACCCGGGATGGAGATCAGATAGCCGGTGCTCTGGGCGAAGGCGGACAGCTGGGCGACGCCCGCGCCGGTCCTGGCCCGCATCCCGACCATGGTCAGGGCGAGCGGGAAGGCGCAGTTGGAGATGCCGAGCAGCACGGCCCAGGCCCAGGAGCCGCCGGCCGGGGCGAGGTACAGACCCGCGTAGCCGGCGAGTCCGCAGACGCCCAGGGCCAGCACGATCGGGCCCTGGTGGGGCAGACGGGTGGCCAGCCGGGGGATGACGAAGGCGAGCGGCACGCCCATCACCATGGTGACGGCGAGCAGTACGCCGGCCGTGCCCGCGGGGACGCCCGCGTCCCGGAAGATCTGCGCCATCCAGCCCATGGTGATGTAGGCCGCGGTGGCCTGGAGCCCGAAGAAGACCGCGAGCGCCCAGGCGGTACGGCTGCGGGTGATGCGCAGCGGGGCGTGGGCGGACGGGGTGGCGGCACCGGTGCCGGAGGCGGCGGCCGAGGCAGGGGCGGGGGCCGGTCCCCGGTCGCGGACCAGCGGGAGCCACGGCAGCACCGCGGCCGCGGCGAGGCCCGCCCACACGGCGAGGCCGGACCGCCAGTCGCCGCCCATCGCGTCGGTCATCGGCACGCTGACGGCGGCCGCTAGGGAGGTGCCCAGGGCGAGTGCCATCGAGTACAGGCCGGTCATGGAACCCACCCGGTCGGGGAACCAGCGCTTGACGATGACCGGCATCAGGACGTTGCTGACCGCGATGCCCATGAGGGCGAGCGCGGTGGCGGCCAGGAATCCGGCCGTGCCGCCCGCGTACGGCCGTATCAGCAGGCCGGCCGCGATGGCCGCCATGCCGGCGCAGACCACGGCGGCCGGGCCGAAGCGGCGGGCGAGGCGGGGTGCCATGACGCCGAACAGCGCGAAGCAGAGCGGGGGCACGGAGGTGAGCAGCCCGGCCACGCTGCCGCTCATGCCGAGCCCGTCGCGGACCTCCTCCAGGAGGGCGCCCGAGCTGGTGATGGCGGGGCGGAGGTTGAGCGCGGAGAGCACGATGCCGACGACGACCAGCCGGGCCGCCCACGCGCGCGTGGCGGGTACGGAGGAGCCCGCTCCCTCGTGCGCCGGACCCGTCGTCGGGGTCGCGGTTGTGCCGGTGCTGCTCCCGGGTGTCGTGCGTGTGTCCTCGCGTCCCATGCCGACCATCATAGAATCATGGGATGATTGGTTGTCCATTCCCGGGGCGGCGTCCCGGGGCCCTCGCGTGCGAAGGTGTGCCATGCCCCTGAGCCACCCCCGCCGTTCGGCCCTGTCCGAGCAGGTCATCGCCGAGCTGCGGCACCAGATCACCTCGGGCGAGTGGCCGGTCGGCTCCCGCATCCCGACCGAGCCGGAGCTGGTCGAGCAGCTCGGCGTCGCCCGCAACACCGTCCGCGAGGCGGTCCGCGCGCTCGCGCACAACGGCCTGCTGGACATCCGCCAGGGCTCGGGGACGTACGTCGTGGCCACCAGCGAGCTGGCCGGCGTGATGCACCGGCGCTTCGCCGACGCCGATCCGCGCCACATCGCCGAGCTGCGCGCCGCGCTGGAGTCGGCCGCGGCGAAGCTGGCCGCCGAACGGCGCACCGAGAAGGACCTCAAGCAGCTGGACGCCCTCCTGGTGCGGCGCGAGGAGGCCTGGGCCACGGGCGAGGCGGAGGCCTTCGTGGCCGCGGACGCCACCTTCCACCTGGCGGTGGTGGCCGCCTCCCACAACGACGCCATGACGGCGGTCTACGCGGACCTGGGCGAGGTGCTGCGGGACTGGCTGCGCGCGGACGTCGGCGCCGAGCTGACGCCGCACAGCCACATGGACCACACCCGGCTGGTGGACGCCATCCGCGCGGGGGACGCGGAGACGGCCGCCGCGGAGGCCGCCGCCTATCCCTTCCTGTGCCGCCCGGACCGGTTCAGCGCACGTCCTGGTGACTGACCCAGGCCGAGCCGACCTCCTCCCAGCAGCGGCCGGTCAGCCGTACGGTCATCGCCGGTCCGGTGTCGGCCGGGGCGCTGTCGGTGTCGATGTCCCACCAGCGCGCGCACTCGATGTGCAGGCGCACCCGGTCGGTGTCGACGTAAGGGTTGTGACAGTAGGCCACCACGTGGGAGCCGCGCACGGCCGTCCGGCACTCGGCGCCGAACAGGCGCGGTGCGGGGGGCTTGCCGTCGCTCACGCCCGCGTGGGGCGTCGCGTCGTACGCCACGCAGACGACGAGGGTCACGGCGACGGTCGCTGAGGCCAGGCTGCGGAACAGGCGCACAAGGGGATCTCCTCGGCCGGGCTGCGGAGAAAAGCGCGGGTGAACGCCTGTCCAGGGTGCGCCGCGCGGGCCGGTGCGCGCCCGGCCGGTGAGCCGAACGGGTGACGCCCCGCCTCCCGCGCGTGCGGGGAGGCGGGGCGTCGGCGGTACGGGAGGGTCAGGCGCCGATGGCGTGCAGACCGCCGTCCACGTGGATGATCTCGCCGGTGGTCTTCGGGAACCAGTCGCTCAGCAGGGCGACCACGCCGCGGCCGGCCGGCTCCGGGTCCTTGAGGTCCCACTCCAGGGGCGCGCGGCTGTCCCAGACGGAGGCCAGCTCCGCGAAGCCCGGGATGGACTTGGCGGCCATGGAGCCGATCGGGCCGGCGGAGACGAGGTTGCAGCGGATGTTCTGCTTGCCCAGGTCACGCGCCATGTAGCGGCTGGTGGCCTCCAGGGCGGCCTTGGCCGGGCCCATCCAGTCGTACTGCGGCCAGGCGAAGGAGGCGTCGAAGGTGAGGCCGACCACCGAGCCGCCGTTCTGCATCAGCGGCAGGCAGGCCATGGTGAGCGACTTCAGGGAGAACGCCGAGACGTGCATGGCGGTGGCGACGGACTCGAACGGCGTGTTGAGGAAGTTGCCGCCGAGCGCGTCCTGCGGGGCGAAGCCGATGGAGTGCACGACGCCGTCCAGGCCGCCCAGCTCCTCGCCGACCACGTCGGCCAGGCGCGCCAGGTGCTCGTCGTCGGTGACGTCCAGCTCGATGACCTTGGTGGGCTTGGGCAGCTTCCTGGCGATGCGCTCGGTCAGCGTCGGCCGCGGGAAGGCGGTCAGGATGATCTCGGCGCCCTGCTCCTGGGCGAGCTTGGCGACGTGGAAGGCGATGGAGGACTCCATCAGCACACCCGTGACCAGGATGCGCTTGCCCTCGAGAATTCCGCTCATGTGATCAGTGACCCATTCCCAGTCCGCCGTCAACAGGGATGACGGCTCCAGTGATGTACGAGGCGTCGTCGGAGGCGAGGAACCGCACCGCCGCGGCGACCTCCTCCGGCTGCGCGTAACGGCCCAGCGGGACCTGCGTCACGATGTTCGCACGCTGCTCGTCGGTGAGCGCCTTGGTCATGTCGGTGTCGACGAAACCGGGCGCGACGACGTTGAAGGTGAGGTTGCGCGAGCCCAGCTCGCGGGCGAGGGAGCGCGCGAAGCCGACCAGGGCGGCCTTGGAGGCGGCGTAGTTGGCCTGGCCGGGGCCGCCGTAGAGGCCCACGACCGACGAGATCAGGACGACCCGGCCCTTCCTGGCGCGCAGCATGGCCCGGTTGGCGCGCTTGACGACGCGGAAGGTGCCGGTGAGGTTGGTGTCGATGACCGAGGTGAAGTCCTCCTCGGTCATGCGCATCAGCAGCTGGTCCTTCGTGATGCCGGCGTTGGCGACCAGGACCTCGACCGGGCCGTGCTGGTCCTCGATCTCCTTGTAGGCCTGCTCCACCTGTTCGGTGTCGGTGATGTCGCACTTCACGGCGAGGAAGCCGGCCGGCGGCTCACCCGAGCGGTACGTGATCGCGACCTTGTCGCCGGCGTCGGCGAAGGCGCGGGCGATGGCGAGGCCGATGCCCCGGTTGCCTCCGGTGACGAGAACCGAGCGGCTCAACGGATCACCCTTTCGATAGCGGTCTGCCTGGTCCGCCCGGACACCTGGATGACAGGCGGCTTCCTCGAAAACCTATCGGTAAGCCCTCTCGCCCGGCCAAGCGGGCACCGACAGTGGCACGCGGGAGTGACTGTCGGGTCCCTACAGAAACGCCCCGGACACGACCGGAAAGGCATGGAGGCGGTGCGAAACCTGTGGTCCGGGCGGCGCCGCCGCGACATGATCGGACCGACAGGCCACGACAGCAGGGAGACCTCCGTGCCTCATTCCATCGACGAAGCCTTCACGGCGCTGCCGCTGCGGGCCCTGGCCGATGCCGCGCTGGCACGCGCGCGTGCGCTGGGGGCCGAGCACGCGGACTTCCGGTTCGAGCGGGTCCGCAGCGCCTCCCGGCGGCTGCGGGACGCCAGGCCCGCCGGCTCCTCGGACACCACGGACCTGGGGTACGCGGTGCGCGTGGTGCACGGCGGCACATGGGGCTTCGCCTCCGGGGTGGACCTGAGCATGGACGCCGCCGCGAAGGTGGCCTCGCAGGCGGTGGCGATGGCGAAGCTGTCGGCGCGGGTGATCGGGGCGGCCGGGTCGGTCGAGAGGGTGGAGCTGGCCGACGAGCCGGTGCACGCCGAGAAGACCTGGGTGTCGTCGTACGAGATCGACCCGTTCTCGGTGCCGGACGAGGAGAAGGCCGCGCTGCTGGCCGACTGGAGCGGGCGGCTGCTGGCGGCGAACGGCGTGGACCACGTCGACGCCTCGCTGCTCACCGTGCACGAGAACAAGTTCTACGCCGATACGGCGGGCACCGTGACCACGCAGCAGCGGGTGCGGCTGCATCCGCAGCTGACGGCGGTGTCGGTCGACGACTCCAGCGGCGAGTTCGACTCGATGCGGACCGTCGCACCGCCGGCCGGGCGCGGCTGGGAGTACCTGACGGGCACCGGCTGGGACTGGGAGGGCGAGCTGGAGCGGATGCCGGAGCTGCTCGCCGAGAAGATGCGCGCGCCGAGCGTCGAGCCGGGCCTGTACGACCTGGTCGTCGACCCGTCGAACCTGTGGCTGACGATCCACGAGTCCATCGGGCACGCCACCGAGCTGGACCGCGCGCTCGGCTACGAGGCCGCGTACGCCGGCACCTCCTTCGCCACCTTCGACCAGCTGGGCACGTTGCGGTACGGCTCGGAGCTGATGAACGTCACCGGGGACCGGACCGCCGAGCACGGCCTGGCGACCGTGGGCTACGACGACGAGGGCGTGCAGGCGCAGTCCTGGGACCTAGTGAAGGACGGCACGCTCGTCGGCTACCAGCTGGACCGCAGGATCGCGCGGCTGACCGGCTTCGAGCGGTCCAACGGGTGCGCGTTCGCCGACTCGCCGGGACACGTGCCCGTGCAGCGCATGGCCAACGTGTCACTGCGGCCGGACCCGGCCGGGCTGTCCACCGAGGACCTCATCGGCGGCGTCGACCGGGGCATCTACGTCGTCGGGGACCGCTCCTGGTCGATCGACATGCAGCGCTACAACTTCCAGTTCACCGGGCAGCGCTTCTTCCGGATCGAGAACGGGCGGATCACCGGGCAGCTGAAGGACGTCGCCTACCAGGCCACCACGACCGACTTCTGGGGTTCGATGGCGGCCGTCGGCGGCCCGCAGACGTATGTCCTGGGCGGTGCCTTCAACTGCGGCAAGGCCCAGCCGGGCCAGGTCGCCGCGGTGTCCCACGGCTGCCCGTCGGCCCTGTTCAAGGGCGTCAACATCCTCAACACCACGCAGGAGGCCGGTCGATGAGCGCCCGTACCAGCAAGCCGCACGAGATCGTCGAGCGGGCCCTGGCGCTGTCCCGGGCCGACGGCTGCGTGGTGATCGCCGACGAGCACTCGACCGCCAACCTGCGCTGGGCGGGCAACGCGCTGACCACCAACGGCGTGACCCGCGGCCGTACGCTCACGGTGATCGCGACCGTGGACGGCGCGGAGGGGACGGCCTCCGGTGTGGTATCCCGGTCGGCGGTGACGGCCGACGAGCTGGAGCCGCTGGTGCGGGCCGCCGAGGCCGCCGCGCGCGGCGCCGGGCCGGCCGAGGACGCCCAGCCGCTGGTGACGGGGGTGCCGGAGGCGCCGGACTTCCGCGACGCGCCCGCCGAGACGTCCTCCGCCGTGTTCGCGGACTTCGCGCCCGCCCTCGGTGAGGCGTTCGCACGCGCGCGTGCGGGCGGCCGGGAGCTGTACGGCTTCGCCAACCACGAGCTGGTGTCGACCTACCTGGGCACGTCGACGGGGCTGCGGCTGCGGCACGACCAGCCCACCGGGCTGCTGGAGCTGAACGCCAAGTCCCCCGACCGGACGCGTTCGGCGTGGGCGGGCCGCTCCACCCGGGACTTCAAGGACGTCGACCCGGGCGCCCTGGACGCGGAGCTGGCCGTGCGGCTGGGCTGGGCCGAGCGGCGCGTGGAGCTGCCGGCGGGCCGCTACGAGACGCTGCTGCCGCCGACGGCGGTCGCCGACCTGCTCATCTACCAGCTGTGGTCGGCGTCGGGCCGGGACGCGGCCGAGGGGCGGACGGTGTTCTCCAGGCCCGGCGGCGGCACCCGGATCGGCGAGCGGCTGACCGACCTGCCGCTGACCCTGCGCAGCGACCCGGACGAGCCGGGGCTGCAGTCCGCGCCGTTCGTGGTCGCGCACTCCTCCGGGGGCGACCAGTCGGTGTTCGACAACGGGCTGCCGGTGCGGGCCACCGAGTGGATCGGCGGCGGCGAGCTGCGCAACCTGACCACCACCCGGCACAGCGCCGGTCTGACCGGGCTGCCGGTAGCCCCGGCGATCGGCAACCTGGTGCTGGACGGCGGGCAGGACCGGTCGCTCGAGGAGATGGTCGCCGCGACCGGGCGCGGGCTGCTGCTGACCTGCCTGTGGTACATCCGGGAGGTGGACCCGGCGACGCTGCTGCTGACCGGGCTGACCCGGGACGGCGTCTACCTGGTGGAGAACGGCGAGGTGACCGGGGAGGTGAACAACTTCCGGTTCAACGAGTCGCCGGTGGGCCTGCTCGGGCGGGCCACGGAGGCGGGGCGCACGGAGCAGACGCTGCCGCGCGAGTGGAGCGACTGGTTCACCCGGGCCGCGATGCCGCCCCTGCGGGTCCCCGATTTCAACATGAGCAGTGTCAGCCAGGGCGTATAACCTCGTAGGCGGCTGTCGCCCGACCGCCGCACGATCATCCTAGGAGATACGAGAAACGTGACGGACATCGTCGACGACCTGAAGTGGCGGGGGCTGTTCTCCCTGTCCACCGACGAGGACGCTTTGCGCAAGGCGCTCGCGGACGGTCCCGTCACGTTCTATTGCGGCTTCGACCCGACTGCGCCGTCGCTGCACGTGGGGCACCTGGTGCAGGTGCTCACCGTGCGCCGGCTCCAGCAGGCCGGGCACCGGCCGCTGGCCCTGGTCGGCGGCGCCACGGGCCTGATCGGCGACCCGCGCCCGACCGCGGAGCGCACGCTGAACGACCCGGAGACGGTCGCCGGCTGGGTGGACCGGCTGCGCGGCCAGATCGAGCCGTTCCTGTCCTTCGAGGGCGAGAACGCGGCCGTCATGGTCAACAACCTGGACTGGACCGCGGGCCTGTCCGCGATCGAGTTCCTGCGGGACATCGGCAAGCACTTCCGCGTCAACAAGATGCTGACCAAGGACTCCGTGGCCCGGCGCCTGGAGTCCGACCAGGGCATCAGCTACACCGAGTTCAGCTACCAGATCCTCCAGGGCATGGACTTCCTCCAGCTGTTCCGGCGCTACGGCTGCACGCTCCAGCAGGGCGGCAGCGACCAGTGGGGCAACCTCACGGCCGGCCTGGACCTGATCCACCGGCTGGAGCCGCACGCCCAGGTGCACGCGCTGGCGACGCCGCTGATGACCAAGGCGGACGGCGCCAAGTTCGGCAAGACCGAGGGCGGCGCCGTCTGGCTCGACCCGGAGATGACGACGCCGTACGCGTTCTACCAGTTCTGGCTGAACGTGGACGACCGGGACGTCTCGACGTACCAGCGCATCCTGTCCTTCAAGTCCCGCGAGGAGCTGGAGGAGCTGGAGCGGCAGACCGCGGAGCGTCCGCAGGCCCGGGCCGCGCAGCGCGCGCTGGCGGAGGAGCTGACGACGCTGGTGCACGGCGCCGACCAGACGGCCGCCGTGATCGCCGCGTCGAAGGCGCTGTTCGGCCAGGGCGAGCTGGCGGACCTGGACGAGCGGACGCTGGCGGCGGCGCTGTCGGAGGTGCCGCACATCCGGGTCGCCGAGCCGCGTCCGGTGGTCGACCTGTTCGCCGAGGTCGGACTGGTCGCCAGCAAGTCGGCCGCGCGCCGCACGGTGAAGGAGGGCGGCGCCTACGTGAACAACGCGAAGGTGACCGCCGAGGACGCCGTACCGGCGCGGGAGGACCTGCTGCACGGGCGGTGGCTGGTGCTGCGGCGCGGCAAGAAGAACCTGGCGGCCGTGGAGGTCGTGGACGCGTAGGCCGTCCGGCGGATCGGACCGGGGGGAAGGCGGCGGCTCGCCCGCGCGCCGCTCCCCCCGGTCCTCGCCCGCGGGTGAGGCGCGGTTCAGACGCGCTGTCTGCGCTTGCCGAGGGTCGCCACGTAGAGCCTGTCGACGGCGAACACGATGATGACCGCCGCGATGAGCTGGAAGGCGTGCCGGCTCCAGTCGATGCCGGGGGTCGCCTCGACCCCGAGGGCGCGGGCGAGGGCGTTGCCCGCGATGGCGCCCAGGATGCCGCAGATGGTCGTCAGCCAGAGCGGGCTGTGCTGTTTGCCCGGGATGACCGCCTTGGCGATCAGGCCCAGCACGAAGCCCACGATGATCGCCCACAGCCAGCCCATGGCCGCCTCCTCGTACGCCGGTGGGTGAGCAGTACGGCCAGTGTCGGTCCGGCGACGGCGGGTCGCACGCCGGGTGCCGCCGGACGCGGTACGGCCGGGCGGCGTCCGCGCGGGTGCCCGGCGACCCGGGGGCGGGGCCGGCGCGGACGCGGCGTACCGTGGAAGCTGCCCGGCCGGTTCCGTGCCGGGCGGGCACGGGTGGTGCGGCGGGAAGTCCGATGCGGGCGGATGGTGGAATGCGATGCGGAAACAGCACGGTGGCGGCGGCGCCCAGGTGTTCCGGATCACCGGAGCCCGGACGGGCCTGGCCGAGGACGTGCGGGGCCGGCAGCGGCGGTACGTCATCTCGATGACGATCCGCACGATCTCGGTGATCCTCGCGGCCACCCTCTGGAACGTCGAACGGTACGTCGCGAT
Organism: Streptomyces sp. NPDC041135; assembly: GCF_055592085.1. Classification (NCBI taxonomy): domain Bacteria; kingdom Bacillati; phylum Actinomycetota; class Actinomycetes; order Kitasatosporales; family Streptomycetaceae; genus Streptomyces; species Streptomyces sp. NPDC041135. Next base: position 114,441 of record NZ_JBVIYZ010000015.1, on the reverse strand, counting down.
CGTGGCGCTGGTGCTGGGCGCGGTGCTGCCCTACATCGCGGTGGTGGTGGCCAACGCCGGGCGTGAGCGACCGCCGTCCCTGCCGTCGACCTTCGTGACGGTTCCGCTGCGGCCGATGATCGCCCCGCCGGTGGACCAGGACGCGCCCGGGGAGTCCGCGGTCGCCGACACGCCGGTGGACCCGGCGGCCGGGGTGCCCGGTGAACGGCCCGACCACGTGTGACCACCGGGGACGCCGGGGCCCGCGGTGGCCGCCGGGCCAAGCTCAAATAAAGCTCAGATCAATCGTGCGGTTCCAGTGCCGGGCGACGGGCTACCCGTGACATACTTCGTACGCGCTCCGCATCCCCCGTCGGAGCGACAGACCGACGCCGGGCAGCTCCCCCCGTGGCTGCTCGGCGTCGCCTTGTCGGGGCGCCGTTTCCGTGCCGCTTCCTGTGAGACTTCCTGTGAGTGACGAGACCCCCATCTGCTCCGCCAAGGGCTGCCGTACCGACGCCGTGTGGGTGCTGGCGTGGAACAACCCCAAGATCCACACTCCGGAGCGGCGCAAGACCTGGCTGGCCTGCGAGGAGCACCGCGAGCACCTCGCGCAGTTCCTCGGCGTACGGGGCTTCTTGAAGGACGTCGTCCGCCTCGAGGACTGGGTGGCACCGGAGGGCGGCTAGCGCCGGAGTGGCCGGCGCCGCGGGGTGGCTAGCCTCCGATCGCCGACATCGGGCGGTCCGGCTGTACGAACGACGGGTCGTCCAGGCCCGCGCCGGCCTTCTTGCCCCACATCGCCAGCCGCCAGATGCGGGCGATCTCCTCGTCGGGCGCGCCGGAGCGCAGCGCGCCGCGCAGGTCGGTCTCCTCGGTGGCGAACAGACAGGTGCGCACCTGGCCGTCGGCGGTGAGCCGGGTGCGGTCGCAGGCGGCGCAGAAGGGCCGGGTGACGGAGGCGATGACACCGACCCGGTGCGGGCCGCCGTCGACCAGCCAGCGTTCGGCCGGGGCCGAGCCGCGCTCGTCGGCGCCCTCCGGGGTGAGGTCGAAACGGGTGCGCAGGGAGGCCAGGATGTCCCCGGCGGTGACCATGCCCTCACGCTTCCAGCCGTGCTGGGCGTCCAGCGGCATCTGCTCGATGAAGCGCAGCTCGTAGGCGTGCTCGACGGCCCAGGCCAGCAGGTCGGGGGCCTCGTCGGCGTTCAGGCCCGGCATCAGCACCGAGTTGACCTTGACGGGGGTCAGCTCCGCCTCGCGGGCGGCCTGGAGTCCCTCGAGGACGTCCCGGTGGCGGTCGCGCCGGGTGAGGGTCTTGAACACCTCGGGGCGCAGCGTGTCCAGGGAGACGTTGACCCGGTCCAGGCCCGCGGCCTTCAGGGCGGCCGCGGTGCGCTTGAGACCGATGCCGTTGGTGGTCAGGGACATCCGGGGGCGCGGTTCCAGGGCGGCTACGCGCTCCACGATGGAGACGAGGCCGGGGCGCAGCAGGGGTTCGCCGCCGGTGAAGCGGACCTCCTCGACGCCGAGGACGGCGACCGCTATGCCGATGAGGCGCACGATCTCGTCGTCCGTGAGCAGGTCCGGCTTGGCCAGCCACTGCAGGCCCTCCTCGGGCATGCAGTAGGTGCAGCGCAGGTTGCACCGGTCGGTCAGCGAGACCCTGAGGTCGGTGGCCACTCGGCCGAAGGTGTCGATGAGCACGTTGGGCCCCCTCCCGCGGTTCGGATCGATCTGTTCCGTCACTGGGAAGCCTACGTGAGCGCACCGACAGGGACAGCGGCCCGATCCCACGAGGTGGGACGCGGCCGCGTCGTAGGACCCTACGATCCCGCCGACGCGGCCGCTCCGTGGGAAGCGTCAGTGCGCGCCCGTGCCGGTGAGCGAACGCACCTCCAGTTCGGCGTACTTGCCGGTGTCCGGTGCCTCCTTGGACAGCAGGGTGCCGACGACGCCCAGCAGGAAGCCGACCGGGATGGAGATCAGGCCGGGGTTCTCCAGCGGGAACCAGTGGAAGTCGACGTCGGGGAACATCGAGGTCGGCTTGCCGGACACCACCGGTGAGAACAGCACCAGGCCGACCGCGGTGACCAGGCCGCCGTAGATCGACCACAGGGCGCCCGCGGTGGTGAACCGCTTCCAGAACAGGCTGTACAGGATGGTCGGCAGGTTGGCGGAGGCGGCGACCGCGAAGGCCAGGGCGACCAGGCCGGCGACGTTGAGGTCGCGGGCGAGGGCGCCGAGCAGGATCGAGACGGCGCCGATGCCGATGGTGGCGTAGCGGGCCGCGCCGATCTCCTGCTTCTCGGTGGCCTGGCCCCGCTTGATGACGTTGGCGTAGATGTCGTGGGCGAAGGAGGAGGACGAGGCCAGGGTCAGGCCCGCGACGACCGCGAGGATGGTGGCGAAGGCGACGGCGGAGATGGTGGCCAGCAGGATCGCGCCCCAGGTGGAGTCGACGCCGCCCAGGTGCAGGGCGAGCAGGGGCGCCGCGGTGTTGCCGGCCTTGTTGGAGGCGATGATCTCGTCGGGTTCGATCAGCGCGGCGGCGCCGAAGCCGAGGGCAAGGGTCATCAGGTAGAAGACGCCGATCAGGCCGATCGCCCAGATGACGGACTTGCGGGCGGCCTTGGCGGTGGGGACGGTGTAGAAGCGGATCAGGATGTGCGGCAGGCCCGCGGTGCCCAGGACCAGGGCGACGCCGAGCGAGAGGAAGTCCAGCTTGGTGGTGCCGGTGGCGCCGTACTTCAGTCCGGGTTCCAGGAAGGCGGAGCCCTTGCCGCTGTTGTCGGCGGCCTTGCCGAGCAGGTCGGAGAGGTTGAAGTCGAACTTCAGCAGCACCAGGAAGGTCAGCAGCAGCGCGCCGATGATCAGCAGGACGGCCTTGACCATCTGCACCCAGGTCGTGCCCTTCATGCCGCCGATGGTGACGTACACGATCATCAGGACGCCGACCAGGGCGACGATGCCGATCTTGCCGCCGTCGCTGGTGATGCCGAGCAGCAGCGAGACCAGGACGCCGGCGCCCGCCATCTGGGCCAGCAGGTAGAAGATCGAGACTACGATCGTGGAGACGCCGGCCGCGGTGCGCACCGGGCGCTGGCGCATCCGGTAGGCGAGGACGTCGCCCATGGTGTAGCGGCCGGCGTTGCGCAGCGGCTCGGCGACCAGCAGCAGGGCGACCAGCCAGGCGACGAGGAAGCCGATGGAGTACAGGAAGCCGTCGTAGCCGAAGAGGGCGATGGCGCCCGCGATGCCCAGGAAGGACGCGGCGGACATGTAGTCACCGGAGACGGCGAGGCCGTTCTGGAAGCCGGTGAACTGCCGTCCGCCCGCGTAGAAGTCGGCGGCGTCCTTGGTCTGCCGGCCCGCCCAGACCGTGATGACGAGGGTCGCGACGACGAAGACCGCGAACAGGGTGATGATCAGGGTCCGATGCTCACTGGCCTCGCCGGCGGCGAGCAGGGTGTGCGGTGCGGGGCTCATGCGCCGCCCTCCATCCGGTTCTTGATGGCCTGGGCCTTGGGGTCGAGCCGGGTGGCGGCGTGGCGCGCGTACCACCAGGCGATGAGGAACGTGGTGAGGAACTGGGCGAGGCCCAGCACGATCGCCACGTTGACGTTGCCGGCGACCTTGGTGCCCATGAAGCCGCCCGCGTAGTTGGACAGCAGGACGTACAGCAGGTACCAGGCGATGAAGCCGACGGTCAGCGGGAAGGCGAATCCCCGGTGGGCGCGGCGCAGTTCACCGAACTCCGCGCTGTGCTGCTCCTCGGTGAACTTCTCGGCGGACGGGAGCCGGTGCTGCGCGTTCGAGGGGGGCGGTGTCTCGGTGGCCACGGAGTCTCCTCGCTTACGGACGTGCGGTTCGCTTCGGACGTGCGGTTCGCTTCGGACGTGCGGTTGCCGGTCCCGCCCGGACAATGGATCACGTGACGACCTGTGCTGTCACGACCCCGGTGCGTGAAAACCGGCAGGGGGCCTCGATCCTGCTGGCGGTTCCTGCTCAAGGTCACGGCGCCACGCGTGGACCGGTTCAACCCCGTCGGCCTCTTTCGGGTGGCGGGTGTCTGTGGATAGCTTCGCCCTGCACCGCTCGTCATGCACCTGCCCGGCCAGCCACCCCGGCCCGGGCGGTTTCGTTTCCGGATGATGTGGAGACCCCATGGCTCATCTGCGCTCCGGACGGCGGCTCATGCTCGCCGTTCCGGTCGTGCTGTCGCTCACCGCCTCCCTCGGCTTCCTGCCGGGAACGGCCTCGGCGGCCCCGGCCACGGCATCGGCGGCGCGCGCGGCCGGCGGCCCGGCGGCCTTCGACGGCCCGGAACTGGCGTACGTCGTCAACACCCGCACCGACCCCCGCACACTGCGGTCGGTGCGCGCGGCGATCGTCCGCGACGGCGGCACCGTCGTCGCGTCCTACGACCGGATCGGTGTGATCGTCGTCCACTCCGCGAACCCGGAGTTCGGTGCGCTGCTGCGGGCCGTGCCCGGGGTGCAGTCGGCGGGCGCCACCCGTACGGCGCCGCTCAGCGCGACCGGGACCACCGGCGAGGGCGCGGTCCAGGTGCTGTCGAAGGCGGAGGCCGCGAAGGTCTCAAGCAGCGCGGCCGCGGGCGAGGAGCCCCTGGAGGCCGACCAGTGGGACCTGCGGGCGATAGGCGCCGACCGGGCCGCCCGGATCGACCCGGGCAGCGACCGGGTGACCGTCGCCGTCATCGACACCGGGGTCGACGACACCCACCCGGACATCGCGCCGAACTTCTCGGCCGCCCAGTCCGCGAACTGTGTCAGCGGCAGGGCCGACACCACGTACGGGGCCTGGCGGCCGGCGGACGCCGACCACTACCACGGCACGCACGTGGCCGGGGAGATAGCCGCGGCCCGCAACGGCGTGGGCGTGGCGGGCGTGGCGCCGGGCGTGAAGGTCGCGAGCATCACGGTGGCGCAGCCCGACTCGACGCAGCTGTTCTACCCGGAGAGCGTGGTCTGCGCCTTCGTGTTCGCCGCCGACCACGGTGTCGAGATCACCAACAACAGCTATTACGTGGATCCCTGGATGTACAACTGCATGGACGATCCGGACCAGCGTGCCATCGTCGACGCGGTGGGCAGGGCCGAGTCGTACGCCGAGCGCAGGGGCACGCTCAACGTGGCGTCGGCGGGCAACTCCGGCGACGACCTCGACGCCTCGTCCCTGACCGACGACTCCAGCCCCGACGACTCGGTCCCGGTGCCCCGGACGGTGGACCCGCACACGTGCTTCGACGTGCCGACCCAGCTGCCGGGGGTGGTCACGGTCAGCGCGGTCGGTGTGACGGGCGCCAAGTCGTACTACTCCAGCTACGGCCGGGGTGTCATCGACGTGGCGGGTCCGGGCGGTGACAAGTATCAGATCCCGGACACGCCGTCGAAGAACGGGCGCATCCTGTCGACCCTGCCGAACGGCGCGTACGGCTTCCTCCAGGGCACGTCGATGGCCTCCCCGCACGTCGCCGCCGTGGCCGCGCTGCTGAAGTCCGCCCACCCGCACGCCACTCCTGCCCAGTTGCGGGCGCTGCTGAAGGCCCAGGCGGACAACCCCGGTTGCCCGGCCGGCCCCTACGACGGCGACGGCGACGGCGTCGTGGACGCGACCTGCACCGGCGGCCGGCACGTCAACAGCTTCTACGGTCACGGCGTCGTGGACGCGCTGCGGGCGGTCGAGTGACCTGCGCGCGGCGCCCGGTGGTCTGACCCGGGCGCCGCCGCGCCGGCGGCACCTGGGGCCACCTGGCCGGCACCTCGATACACGGCGTCCACCGTGCCGTCCGCGTCGATGTCGTAGGGGCCGGACCGGCGGCGTATGTTGATTGAGTCAATCATGCATAGTGGAATCATGACTGCGATCAGCTCAGCCTGGGCCGCCCTGGACGGCGATCCCGCCCTGCTCGACCGGGTGGACACCCTGGAGCGGGCGGGCGTGCTCACCGCGCGCCTGCCCGTACGGAAGCTGGCCCGCGCCTGTGTGGGCGCCTGCGCGCTGGCCGCCGCCGAGCTGGGCGCACGGCGGGCGGGGCTCGCCGGGGTCCCGGCCGCGCGGGTCGACGACGGCGCCGTGGCGGCCGCCTTCCACAGCGAGCGGCACCTGCTGGTGGACGGGCGGGCGCCGGTCTCCTTCGCGCCGTTGTCGCGGTTCTGGCGCACCGCCGACGGCTGGGTGCGCACCCACGCCAACTACCCGCACCACCGGGCGCGGCTGCTGGGCGCGCTGGGACTGCCGGACACCGCCACGCAGGAGGACGTGGCCGCGCTGCTGGCCGGGCGGGCCGCCGTGGAGGTGGAGGACACGGTCCAGGGCGCGGGCGGGCTCGCGGTCGCGCTGCGCACTCCGGCGCAGTGGGCCGCGCACGCGCAGGCCGCCGAGGTGGCGGCGCGCCCGCTCGTCGAACGCGGCCGGCTGGACGGCGGACACGCGCGCGTGCTGCCGCCGCTCGACCCCGCCGCCCGCGCCCTGCTGCCGACGGCCGGGCTGCGCGTGCTCGACCTGACGCGGGTCCTCGCGGGCCCCGTCGCCACCCGGACTCTCGCGCTGCTCGGCGCCGACGTCCTGCGCCTGGACGCGCCGTGGCTGCCCGAACTCGCCGACGCCCACGCCGACACGGGCTTCGGCAAGCGGTCGGCGGTCCTCGACCTGGCCGCCGGGCGCGACACCTTCGAGGAGCTGCTGGCCTCGGCGGACGTCGTGGTCACCGGCTACCGGCCGGGCGCCCTCGACCGCTTCGGGCTCTCCCCGCAGGCACTCGCCGAGCGGCGGCCCGGGCTCGTCGTGGCCCAGATCTCGGCATGGGGCGCGTACGGGCCCTGGGGCGGGCGGCGCGGCTTCGACAGCCTGGTGCAGGTCGCGACCGGCATCGCGGCGCTGGAGGGGCGGGGCGGGGAGCCCGGCGCCCTGCCCGCGCAGGCACTGGACCACGGCACCGGCTATCTGCTGGCCGCGGCCGTGCTGCGGGCGCTGACCGAGCGGTCGTACGACGGGGGCGGCCGGTTCGTGCGCCTCGCCCTCGCCCGGACCGCGCGCTGGCTCACCGACGAGATCCGGCCGGAGCCGCCCGCCGTGGCGTCACCCGCCGGGACGCCGGGCAGCGGGACGCCGGACACCGCGGCGCGCGACACGGGCGCGCCGTTCACCGGGCCGGACGCCTGGCTGGCCGGGGCGGACAGCGGGCTGGGACGGCTGCGGTACGCCCGGTCGCCGGTGGCGTTCACGGGCGGCCCCGCCGACTGGAACCGGCCCCCGTCGCCCTGGGGTTCGGACCCGGCTCGGTGGGCGTGAGCGCCCGAGCGGACGTGAACGCCCGAGCGGCCCGGTGGTCACCACCCCTCGGCAGGGCGCGCGTCTAGACCCCGGCCGCGCCGAGCAGCGTTCCGGCCGCGTAGGTGACGCCCATCGCCAGTGCGCCGCCCGCCATGTTGCGCAGCACCGCGCGCACCGGGGGCGCAGCGCCCAGGCGGGCGCTGCTCCAGCCGGTGAGGGCGAGCGCGGCCAGCACCGACCCGACGGTGACCGTGAGCCGCCAGGGCGCCGGCGGGAGCACGATGGCCAGCAGCGGCAATAGGGCGCCCGCCGTGAAGGACAGGAAGCTGGCCCAGGCGGCGTGCCAGGGGTTGGTCAGCTCGTCGGGGTCGATCCCCAGCTCCACGCGCGCGTGGGCGCGCAACGCGTCCCGTTCCGTCAGCTGGACCGCCGCCTCCCGGGCCACCTCCCGTGACATGCCGCGCTCGTGCAGCAGCACGGTCAGCTCCTCCAGTTCCGCCTCCGGCTGTTCGCGCAGCTCCCGCCGCTCGACGGCCAGGGCCGCCATCTCCGAGTCCCGCTGGGTGGAGACGGACACGTACTCCCCCGCCGCCATCGACATCGACCCGGCGAGCAGCCCGGCCAGGCCCGCGGTGAGCAGGGCGGCCCGGTCGTCCGTGGCCCCGGCCACCCCGACGACGAGCCCGGCCGTGGACACGATGCCGTCGTTGGCGCCGAGCACGGCGGCCCTCAGCCAGTTCAGCCGCGAGCCCAGCGCGCCGTGGGTCTCGGCATGGGGTGGTTGCGTCACAGCACGGAGGATCGCACCCCGGGCCGCGCCGCACCGGCACCGACGCGTAACCGTGCTTGAGCGTGCGGAACTTGACGCCGGGTCGGGTGCGGGGCACGCGCGCGCGGTTCGAACGGGCCCTCACGAAAGGGCCGCTGGGGAGCCTGCGGGGCCGGACTGTCAGTCGTGGCCCGTATCCTCAGTGACCATGCTCGAAGACCCCATGACCGCAGCGTCCTCCGCCACCGAGTGGCCGGCCGCGTATCCGCTGGGATACGCGGTCGTTGACGTGGAGACCACGGGACTGGCCCGTGACGACCGGATAATCTCCGCCGCCGTCTACCGGCTGGACGCCCGCGGCGAGGTCGAGGACCACTGGTACACGCTGGTCAATCCCGAGCGCGATCCGGGCCCGGTGTGGATCCACGGTCTGACGAGCGAGGTGCTCGAGGGCGCGCCCCTCTTCCAGGACGTCGCCGGGGAGTTCGCCGCCCGGCTCGACGGCCGGGTCCTGGTCGCGCACAACGCCGTCTTCGACTGGCAGATGATCGCGCGCGAGTACGCGCGCGTGAAGCGCGAGGCCCCGGTACGCCAGCGGCTGTGCACCATCGCACTGTCCAAGGAGCTGGGCCTGCCGCTGCCCAACCACAAGCTGGAGTCCCTGGCGGCGCACTTCGGGGTGGTGCAGCAGCGGGCGCACCACGCGCTGGACGACGCGCGCGTGCTGGCGGAGGCGTTCCGGCCGAGCCTGCGGGCCGCGGCGGCGGGTGGCGTACGGCTGCCGCTGCTGGAGTGCCGCCCGCTGACGGAGTGGTCGGACACGCCCCGGATCGGCCGGCAGGCGAGCGGGGGCTACGCCGGCCGGTCGCCGGGCGGTTGGCGGCAGTCCCGGAAGCGGCCCGCCTGCCCGTATCCCAACCCGGGCCGCTACGAGGAGGGCAAACGCCTCAAACAGGGCATGCGGGTGGCCTTCTCCGGGGACACCTCGGTCGACCGGGAGCTGCTGGAGGACCGCGCCGCCGAGGCGGGACTGCACGTGGCGACCAGCCTGTCCCGGCTGACCAGCCTGCTGGTCACCAACGACCCCGGCTCGCACACGTCCAAGGCGGTCAAGGCCCGGCAGTACGGGACGCCGGTGGTGGACGAGGCGGCGTTCGGGCAGCTGCTCGGGGATGTCGAGCCGGCCGAGGGGTGACCGTACGGATGGGTGATTGCCGCGCGACTCGCCCGGCGGCCGCTCGCCCGGGCGGCCGGTGACGGCTCACTCTGTGGCGCATGGCGACCTGCGAAGTATGCGGCAATGACTACGGAATGTCCTTCGAGGTGCACGCGCAGGGCGCGGTGCATGTCTTCGACTGCTTCTCCTGTGCGATCCACCGCATGGCCCCCATCTGCGAACACTGCCGGGTGCAGATCATCGGGCAGGGCGTGGAGGCGGACGGCCACTGGTACTGCGGTGCCCACTGCGCGCGGGCGGAGGGGAAGGCGGGCGTCGTCGACAAGGTCTGACGGCGTCCGGCCCGGCGCCCGCCCCGACGGCGGCCCGGCCCTCCGCCGCGGCGGGTGCCCGGAATGCCGCCCCGCCCACCGGGACGGCATTCCGGGCACCCGCCGCAGGACACTCCGGTACCCGCCGCACGGCATCCCCGGCCGCGGAGGTACCTTCGTGGGGTGTACCGCTTCCTCCTGACCCGCCAGTGGGTGATCCTCACCCTCGTCGCGATCGCGCTCGTCCCGACGATGATCAAGCTGGGTTTCTGGCAGGAGCACCGCTATCAGATGCGGACCGACCGCAACCAGCTCGTCTCCCGGGCGCTGCACGCCGAGCCGGTGCCCGTGGAGCGGCTGACCTCCCCCGGGCACGCCGTGACGACCGGCCAGAAGTACCGCACCGTGACCGCGACCGGCACCTTCGACACCGCCCGGGAGGTCGTCGTGCGCCGCCGGGTCAACGCCGACGACGAGGTCGGCTTCCACGTCCTGACCCCGTTCGTGCTGACCGACGGCAAGGTGCTGCTGGTCAACCGGGGCTGGATCCCGGCGAGTGCCTCGCAGACGGCCTTCCCGAAGATCCCGGCCCCGCCCGCCGGCCGCACCACCGTCACCGGGCGGCTGATGGCCGACGAGACGACCGCGGCGAGCGGCATCAAGAACGTCAAGGGCCTGCCGGCCCGGCAGATCATGCTGATCAACAGCGGGGCGGAGGCGCGGCGGCTCGGCGCCTCGGTGCTCGGCGGCTACATCCAGCAGACGGGGCCCGCCCCGAAGGGCGGCACGCCGCAGCAGATCTCCGACCCGGGCAGCGAGGACGCTCCACTGAACTACGCCTACATGATCCAGTGGTGGCTGTTCGCGGCGGCCGTCCCGGTGGGCTGGTGGTTCCTGGTCCGCCGCGAGGTCCGCGAACAGGCGGAGGCCGCCGGGGAGCGGACCGAGGAGTCCGCCCCGGCACCGGTGTGACCCGGGTGACCGTGTGACCGGTGTGCCCCACCCGGCCGCATGTCCTGATTGCCCCTCCCGGCCACCGGGAACCTGGACTGCGTGCAAGCCCGTATCGAGGACTACGCCCTCATCGGCGACGAGCAGACCGCGGCCCTGGTCGGCCGGGACGGCTCCATCGACTGGCTGTGCCTGCCGCGCTTCGACTCCCCCGCCTGCTTCGCCAGGCTGCTGGGCGACGAGGGCAACGGCCACTGGCGCATCGCCCCGCTGGGAGCGGGGACCTGCACCCGCCGCGCCTACCGCCCCGACACCCTCGTCCTGGACACCGAGTGGGAGACCGACGCGGGCACGGTGCGCGTCACCGACCTGATGCCGCAGCGCGACCGCGCCCCCGACGTCGTACGCATCGTGGAGGGCGTCAGCGGCCGCGTCACCGTCCGCAGCACCCTGCGGCTGCGCTTCGACTACGGCTCGATCGTGCCGTGGATGCGCCGCTCGCACGGCCACCGGGTGGCGGTCGCCGGCCCGGACTCCGTGTGGCTGCGCACCGAGCCGTCCGTGCACGCCTGGGGCGAGGACTTCGGCACGCACGCGGAGTTCACCCTCACCGAGGGCCGGCGGGTCGCGTTCGTCCTCACCTGGCACCCCTCGCACGAGCCGCGCCCGCCGCTGATCGACCCCTACGACGCGCTGCGCACCAGCGTCACCTCCTGGCGCCGCTGGACCGCCCGCTGCCGGTACGACGGGCCCCACCGGGACGCCGTGATCCGCTCGCTCATCACGCTCAAGGCCCTCACCTACGCGCCCACGGGCGGCATCGTGGCGGCCGCCACCACCTCGCTGCCCGAGGAGCCGGGCGGCGTGCGCAACTGGGACTACCGCTTCTGCTGGCTGCGGGACGCCACCCTCACCCTCGGCGCGCTGCTCGCCGCCGGCTACCACGGGGAGGCCGGCGCCTGGCGCGACTGGCTGGTGCGGGCCGTCGCGGGCGACCCGGCGGACCTTCAGATCATGTACGGGCTGGCGGGTGAGCGGCGGCTGCCGGAGACGGAGCTGCCCTGGCTGCCGGGGTTCGCGGACTCCCGCCCGGTGCGCACCGGCAACGGCGCGGTCGACCAGCTCCAGCTGGACGTGTACGGCGAGGTGATGGACTCGCTGGCGCTGGCGCGCGCGGCGGGCCTGCCGACCCGGCCGCACATGTGGTCCCTGCAGTGCGCGCTGGTGAAGTTCCTGCGCACGGCGTGGCGGCAGCCCGACGAGGGCCTGTGGGAGGTGCGGGGCGGCCGGCGGCCGTTCGTGCACTCCAAGATGATGGTCTGGGTGGCCGTCGACCGCGCCGTGCGCGCGCTGGAGGAGCACCAGGACCTGGAGGGCGACCTGGCGGGCTGGCGCGCCCTGCGCGACGAGGTGCACCAGGAGGTGTGCGAGAAGGGCTACGACGCCGAGCGCAACACCTTCACCCAGTCCTACGGCTCGCGCGAACTCGACGCCGCTCTGCTGCTGATGCCCCGCACGGGCTTCCTGCCGCCGGACGACCCGCGGGTGACCGGCACGGTCGACGCGATCCGCGCGAACCTCGGCCACCACGGCTTCCTGCGCCGCTACGACGCCGGGGAGTCGGCCGTCGACGGGCTGCCGGGCAGCGAGGGCGCCTTCCTGGCCTGCTCGTTCTGGCTCGCGGACGCCCTGCACCTGACCGGCCGCACCGAGGAGGCCAGGGAGCTGTTCGAGCGGCTGGTCGGCCTCACCAACGACGTCGGGCTGCTGGCGGAGGAGTACGACCCGGTCACGGGCCGCCAGCTCGGCAACTTCCCGCAGGCGTTCAGCCATGTCGGCCTGGTCAACACCGCCCTGGCCCTGTTCGGGGACCAGCGGGCAGGATAGGGGCATGGATCTTGGACTGAAGGACCGGGTGTACGTGCTCACGGGCGCCACCCGCGGGCTGGGCAACGCCGCCGCGCGTGAACTCGTCGCCGACGGGGCGAAGGTGGTCGTCACGGGCCGGGACGCCGGGCGGGTCGCCGACGCGGCGGCCGCGCTGGGCCCGGACGCGGCCGGGGTGGCCGTCGACAACGCCGCCCCCGGGGCCGCCGGGCAACTGTTCGAGGCCGCCCGCGAGCGCTTCGGCCGCCTCGACGGCGTGCTGATCAGCGTGGGCGGGCCGCCACCCGGGTTCGTCGCCGACAACACCGACGAGCAGTGGCGGGACGCCTTCGAGTCGGTGTTCCTCGGTGCCGTGCGGATCGCCCGCGCGGCGGCCGCGGAGCTGGGAGAGGGCGGTGTCATCGCCTTCGTGCTGTCCGCCTCGGTGCACGAGCCGATCCCGGGGCTGACCGTCTCCAACGGGCTGCGGCCGGGGCTCGCCGGGTTCGCCAAGTCGCTCGCCGACGAACTGGGGCCGCGCGGCATCCGGGTGGTCGGGCTGCTGCCGTCGCGCATCGACACCGACCGGGTGCGGGAGCTGGACGCGCTGTCCGCCGACCCGGCGGTCACCCGGGCGGCGAACGAGTCGCGCATCCCGCTGCGCCGGTACGGCACGCCGGAGGAGTTCGGCCGGGTCGCGGCGTTCCTGCTGTCCCCGGCGGCCTCCTACCTGACCGGCATCATGGTGCCGGTGGACGGCGGCATGCGGCACGGCTTCTGAGGGCGCCGTCCGAGCGCGCCGCCCGTCACCGGGTGGGGGCGGTCGTCAGGTGACCCGTTCCGCCCGGTGCCGGACCGCCCGCAGGCGTACCTCCGCGGGCAGCTTCGCCAGGCCGGCCGACTCGCGCGCGTGGGTCAGCCCCCGGTCGGTGAGGTCGCCGAGCACGGCGCCCGGGTCGACGTGCGGCTCGAGCCGGAGCCGGACGCGGGCCCGCGGCGCACGGCGACGGCCGGTCAGCCGCACCCGGGTGCCGGCCACCCCGTCCTGGCGTTCCGCGTCCTCGGCGAGCACCCCTTCCAGGGCCCGGCCCCGCAGCAGGGCGCCCTCGCCGTCACCGGTGTCCACGACGACCTCTCCGAGGCGGCGCCGGCGCAGGACGGCGATCAGCCACCACAGGGCGAGCAGGACCAGCACCGCCAGCGCGGCGATGACGGCGGGCCACCACCAGCCGGCGCCCCGCCAGCGCGTCCGCTCGGCGACGGAGAGCAGCACGTCGTGCCGTCCCTGGTGGAGCCACCAGGAGGGCGAGGGCGCGCCCAGGCCCACGGCGAGCACCGACCCGCCGACGGCGAGCAGCAGCAGTCCGGCGAGTGCGAGCAGTACGCGGTTGACGGTCTTGAGCACCGCCCTCACCCCTTCCGTCCGGGCCGTACGACCCGCACCGCGGGCGCCGGCGGATGGCTCAGGCCGAGTCCCCGGACCGCGCCGGTGAGCGCGGTCTCCAGCTCGGCGCGTACCTCGTCGAGTTCCCGGAAGTGCACGACCGCGCGGACGTCGGCCCGGCGCCGGCCCATCCGCACCCGCGCCGACCGCACCCCGGAGACCTCCATGGCCCGGTCGCGCAGCACCAGCGCGGCGGCGTCGCGCCCGAGCCCGGCCCGGACGTCCGGGTGCGGGCGCCGCATCGGCAGCAGGTGCCGCAGCCCCGGGGTGAGCGCCAGCACGAGAAGCCAGAGGCCGAGGGCGGCGGCGACCGCCGCGCCGGCCAGCACCCAGGTGTCGTCCAGCGGCCGCTCGGCGAGCTGGCGGGCCAGCACGCGGCGCCCGTGCAGCGCGGGGCGGTGGACGCGTACGGCGACGATGTCGTACAGCAGGACGCCCGCGCCGAGCAGGACCAGGGCGGCGACGATGCCCGCCGGGACCCGGCGCGAGGACCAGAAGCGGCCGCTGCCGTCCGCAGGCGGCGGCGCCCCGGACCCGGGCTTCTCCACCGTGACGGGCAGGGGCTCGGTGGTGCTCTCGGTCCCCCGGGGTTCGCTCATCGCGTCCTCCCCTGTACGGCGCCGGGTACCGGTGCCGGATGCAGCCGCTCCACCTGGACGGCGACCTCCGGGACCGTCATGCTCACCAACGCGCCTACCCGCTCGGTGACCTGACGACGCACCGCCGCGCAGCGGGCCCCGATGTCGTCCGGGTAGCCGAGTTCGACCTGGACGCTGACCCGGGCGCTGCCGTGGCGCACCACGACACTGGCGTGGGGCTTCTGGGCGCCGGCCGGCAGCGGGCCGAGCGCCTCGCGCGCGGCCTGCGCGGCGATCTTGGCGACGACCCGGTCGGCGATCCGGGTCGCCCCGCGTTCACCGGACGGCACGGCGCCCGGATGTCCGTACATCTCGGCGGCGTCCCCGCTCGCGGACGTCACCCTCCGTCACCGCATCCGGTCGCGCCCACCGCCGCGGCGGTGGAAGAAGTCACCCGGTTCCAGGTCGCCGTCCAGGAAGAGGCCGACGACCAGCCCGACGGCGCCCAGCACCGCCACCAGGACGAAGGCCCCGAAACCGCCGAAGTACCCGGCGAACGCCAGCGTCATCCCGGCGATCATGCCGACCACGGCCTTGCTCATGAAGCGCTCCTCAGATGTGTTGGGCCGGTGGGCCGGCGTGCCTCACTGGATCCGGGGCGCCGGCTCCTCCTCCTCTTCCTCGTCCGGCAGCTTGACGTCGCCCACCGCGATGTTGACCTCGACCACCTCGAGGCCGGTCATCCGCTCGACGGCGGCGATCACGTTCTCCCGCACCTCGCCGGCGACGTCGGTGATGGAGACGCCGTAGTCGACGACGATGTCCAGGTCGAGCGCGGTCTGCACCTCGCCGACCTCGGCCTTCACCCCGCGGGTCACCGACTTCCCGCCGCCGGGCACCCGGTCGCGTACCGCCCCGAAGGTGCGGGACATGCCGCTGCCCATGGCGTGCACGCCCGGCACGTCGCGTGCCGCGAGCCCCGCGATCTTCTCGACGACTCCGTCGGCGATGGTGGTCCGGCCCCGCGTCGACGGGTCGCCGCCGCCTCGTCCGAGGTTCTTGCGCAACTGCGACTGGGCTCCCGTTTCGCCCTGTGCTGTCCGGTTCGGGTCGCTCATCTCGGTCATCGCCGTACGTCCCTTTCGGTCGTCCTCTGTGACCACCGTAAGCGCGCTGGCGCGCTCGCGCGCCATGGATGCGGCAGGCTGGAGGAATGACGGCCGATCAGTGGACCCAGACGGTACGGCAGCGGCTGCGCCTCGGGAGACTGCTGCCGCTCGGCGGCCCGCCCGACGGCGCGTGGATCGCGGAGGGCGCGGCCCGGTCGGCGCTGGAGCGCGCGGTGGCGCCGGCGGTGCCGGGGGTGCGGCTGCGTTCGCTGCGGATCGCGCTCGCCGACCCGGAGGACTTCGGGGAGAGCGCCGTACCGGCGCCGCCGAGCGCGCTGCCCCCGGGGCCGCTGCGGCTGACCGCGGACGTCGCCGCCGGGCCTGACGAGCCGCTGCCGGCGGTGGCCGCGCGGCTGCGGCTGGCCCTGGCGACGGCGGCGACGGAGGTGCTGGGGCTGGCGGTCGCCGAGGTGGACCTGCGGGTGACCGAGCTGCTGGCGGACGGGGCCCCGGCCGCGCCGGCTCCCCCGCCGCCCCCGGCGCCGGCCCCGCAGGCCACGGACCCCGACGAGGTCCTCGCCCGGGCCGCCGCGCTGGCCGTCCCCGGCGTCGTCGGGACGACCGGCACCCTGGGCCGGGCGGTGCACATCGAGCGGCGGCCCGCGCCGGACGCGCTGCCGCGCCGCCATGTCCGCATCGAGGTGGTGGTGAGCGCGGAGCACCGGGCCGTGGACGTGGCCCGGCGGGTGCGCGCCGCCGTGGGAGCGGCCCTGGGGGACGACCCGAGCGTGGCGGTGCTGGTCACGTCGGTGACCTGAGGGTCACTCCGCCAGGCCCGCCAGGTCCCGCAGCCGCCGGGCCTGGGCGGCGCGCTCGGCGGCGCGCTGCTCGTCGTAGGTGCGGCCGGCGGCGCCGCGCAGCAGCGCCTTGGTCTCCACGACGGCGTCGCGCGGGGCGGCGAGCAGCGCCGCCACCAGGTCCCGCACCGCCCCGTCGAGTTCGGCGGCCGGCACGGCGAGGTTGGCCAGCCCGGAGGCGACGGCCTCCTCGGCCTGCACGAAGCGCCCGGTCACGCAGATCTCCAGGGCGCGGGCGTAGCCGACCAGGCCGACCAGCGGATGCGTCCCGGCGAGGTCGGGCACGATGCCCAGAGCGGTCTCGCGCATGGCGAACTGCACGTCGTCCGCGACGATGCGCAGGTCGCAGGCGAGCGCGAGCTGGAAGCCGGCGCCGATGGCGTGCCCCTGGACGGCGGCGACGGACACCAGGTCGGTGCGCCGCCACCAGGTGAACGCCTCCTGGAAGCCGGCGATGGCCGCGTCCAGGTCGGCGTCCGCGCTGCGCGCCAGCTCGGTGAACGTGGGCTCGCCGGGGATGCCCTCCGGCGTGAACATCTGCCGGTCGAGACCGGCGGAGAAGGACTGTCCCTCACCGCGCAGCACGACGACGCGGACGGAGCCCGGCAGCAGCCGGCCGGCCTCGGCCAGCGCCCGCCACAGGGCGGGGCTCTGGGCGTTGCGCTTGGCCGGGTTGGTCAGCGTCACCGTGGCGAGCGCGTCGTCGACGGTGAGCCGTACGCCGTCCTTGTCGAGTACGGGAATGAGGTCCTGGTCGGGCGAAGCCATGGGGCGCCTCCGATGGGTGCGGTCGTCGCGCTGCGGGACCACGGCGGTTCACCGCGGTCGGGCACAGCTAAGTGACTGCACAGTAACCACCCGGTCGATGGGGTTCTCGCCCCGGGCCCCTCACGGGACCGGGGTGAGACCGACCGGGTGGCCACCATCGAAGCCGAGGGGCCCCCGGGGAGTCAGGACGACGTCGGGGCCTTCTTGCCCCGGGTCGCTCCGCCACGCCCACGCAGCGTGACGCCCGACTCGCTCAGCATCCGGTGGACGAAGCCATACGAGCGGCCGGTCTCTTCGGCCAGCGCCCGGATGCTCGCACCGGAGTCGTACTTTTTCTTCAGGTCTGCCGCGAGCTTGTCGCGCGCGGCGCCGGTCACCCGGCTGCCCTTCTTCAGAGTCTCGGCCACCCGTGCCTCCTCATGGGAAGTGCGCTCTGGTCTCCTCATGATCACCCCTCCGGGGCGGGATGGCCACCCATTCGGCAAGGTCCGTGAGACAAGGTTGTGACGACAGGAGCGCGTCCCCACATGCGGAATCCGCCATTCCAAGTCGATCCGTCGGCGGGGCCGAACGGGTGATCTGGGGAACTCCCAGGTCAGAGACGCGCGACGGCCGACCCCTTGTCGACAAAGGGATCGGCCGCAAAATCCGTGTACGACACACCTCGATACGAGGAGATCTCACACAGATGATGGATCACCGGTGGGCCGAATGATCCATGGCCGGTTCCCTGGTCAGGGCGCCGGGCACCCGGTCGCCCGCCCCGGCCGGGCAGCCGGTCAGGCGAGGGCGACCAGGTCCGCGTAGTCGGCGCCCCACAGGTCCTCCACGCCGTCGGGCAGCAGGATGATCCGCTCCGGCTGGAGCGCCTCGACGGCACCCTCGTCGTGGGTGACCAGGACCACCGCGCCCTTGTAGGTGCGCAGCGCGCCGAGGATCTCCTCGCGGCTGGCCGGGTCGAGGTTGTTGGTGGGCTCGTCCAGGAGCAGCACGTTGGCCGAGGAGACGACCAGGGTCGCCAGCGCGAGCCGGGTCTTCTCGCCGCCGGAGAGCACCCCGGCGGGCTTGTCGACGTCGTCGCCGGAGAACAGGAAGGAGCCGAGCACCTTGCGCACCTCGACCAGGTCGAGGTCGGGCGCGGCCGAGCGCATGTTCTCCAGGACCGTGCGCTCGGGGTCGAGGGTCTCGTGCTCCTGGGCGTAGTAGCCCAGCTTCAGGCCGTGGCCCTCGATCACCTGGCCGGTGTCGGGCTTCTCCACCCCGCCGAGCAGGCGCAGCAGGGTGGTCTTGCCGGCGCCGTTGAGGCCGAGGATGACCACCCGGGAGCCCTTGTCGATGGCCAGGTCGACGTCGGTGAAGATTTCCAGCGAGCCGTAGGACTTCGACAG
This sequence comes from Streptomyces sp. NPDC041135, assembly GCF_055592085.1. Lineage (NCBI taxonomy): Bacteria > Bacillati > Actinomycetota > Actinomycetes > Kitasatosporales > Streptomycetaceae > Streptomyces > Streptomyces sp. NPDC041135. The sequence continues at coordinate 95,945 of NZ_JBVIYZ010000015.1, read as the reverse complement.
GCCCTCGGCCGTCAGCGGGGTCTTGCCGCAGGGCGAGGGGTCGGGGAAGCGGAGCTTGGCGACCTTGTCGGACTGGCGGACCGCGTCCAGCCCGGCCAGCAGCTTGTCGGCGCGCCGGGCCATGTTCTGCGCGGCGACGGTCTTGGTGGCCTTGGCGCGCATCTTGTCGGCCTGCGAGTGCAGCGCGGCGGCCTTCTTCTCGGCGTTGGCGCGCTCGCGCTTGCGGCGCTTCTCGTCGGCCTCGCGCTGCTGCTGGTAGAGCTTCCAGCCCATGTTGTAGACGTCGATGTGGGCGCGGTTGGCGTCCAGGTAGAACACCTTGTTGACGACCGTCTCGACCAGGTCGACGTCGTGGCTGATGACGATGAAGCCGCCGCGGTAGGTCTTGAGGTAGTCGCGCAGCCAGACGATGGAATCGGCGTCGAGGTGGTTGGTCGGCTCGTCCAGCAGCAGGGTGTCCGCGTCGGAGAACAGGATGCGGGCCAGCTCGATACGGCGGCGCTGACCGCCGGAGAGGGTGTGCAGGGGCTGGCCGAGCACGCGGTCGGGCAGGTTCAGCGCGGCGGCGATGGTGGCGGCCTCGGCCTCGGCGGCGTACCCGCCCTTGGTGAGGAACTCGGTCTCCTGGCGCTCGTACTGCCGCATGGCCTTCTCGCGGGTGGCGCCCTGGCCGTTGGCGATGCGCTGCTCGTTGTCGCGCATCTTGCGGATCAGGACGTCGAGGCCGCGGGCGGAGAGGATGCGGTCGCGGGCGAGGACGTCGAGGTCGCCGGTGCGGGGGTCCTGGGGGAGGTAGCCGACCTCGCCGGAGCGCGTGATGGTGCCGGCGGCGGGGACGCCCTGGCCGGCGAGGCACTTGGTGAGCGTGGTCTTGCCGGCGCCGTTGCGGCCGACCAGGCCGATGCGGTCGCCCTTGGCGACCCGGAAGGTGGCGTTCTCGATGAGGACGCGCGCACCGGCGCGCAGCTCGATACCGGAGGCGGAGATCACGGACAGACTCCAGAGCGGATGGGTGGCGGGAAGGTTGGCTGAGGGCGTTCCCGCCGTCTAATGCGCGAGGAGAATGGCCATGGGCCAAGTCTAACGGTGCGATGCAAGCGCTTTTTCTGCGTCGCGGTCGTCGCCGTCCGGGTCGTTGCCGAGGGCCTCGCGGTGCGGGGCGATCGGGCCGAGGTCGTCGACGGCGACGAGCTGCGCGGTCCAGGCGCCCCGGGCGCAGGGCTGGGCGACGAGCAGGGCGGTGCCGTGCCGGGCGGCCGCGCCGGACCGGAACGCGCAGCCCGGCCGGGCGGGCAGCATCCAGCGCAGGTCGCCGTCGAGGGTGCGGTAGGCGGTGATCCGGGCCGGGGTGACGACGGCGAGCATGCCGCGGCCGAGGGGGCGCAGGACGCCGGTGCCGCCCCGGGCGCGCAGCCAGCCGGCGGTCGCGGGCAGGGCCCGGTGCCAGCGCACCGAGTGGCCGTCGGTGGCGGTCAGGAGGCCGTCGTCCCAGAGCGCGACCACGTGCCCGCGCGCGGGCAGCACGGCGAGCGGCCGGTGCCCTTCGCGCGCGTAGCGCCAGCGCAGCCGTCCGGAGCCCGGGTCGTAGGCCTCGACGGCCCGGGCCCCGGCACGCGCGCGTGGCGCCGCCCGGCCGCCGTGCGCGCCGGTGAGGCGGTCCCCGTAGGGCGCCGGGCGCAGCTCGTGCACCGCGCCGAGGGCGAGGAGCGCGAGGAGCAGCCAGAGGACGGCCCGCGGGACGCGCGGCGGGGTGCGCGCGGGCGAGGGGGTTTCGGGGGCGGCCGGCGGGGTCACCCTGTGCGGCAGAACGGCCACCGGTCCCCTTTCGGTGTCCGCTGTGTCCCGCGCGGGGTCGCACGCCCGCGGATCAGGCGGAGAGCGTAGGGGGACGGGGCGGGCGGACGGGCGGGACACGGCGGCCGGGTGCGGGTGCGTCACCCGTGCGGCGGCCGTCCGGCGGGTCACGCCGGAGGCAGGGTGCGGACGGCCCCGGGGCGGACCCGGGCGGAGGGCGGTAACCGGTGCAGTTCGACGACGACGCGGATCTGGACACCTCGGAGGTCCAGGATGTGCGCGGGGGCGGGATCCCGGGCGGGAAGGCGACCGTGGGCGGCGGGATCGCCGGGCTGGTCGTCCTGCTGGTGGGGCTGTTCCTGGGCGTCGGCCCCGACCAGCTGGGCCTGTCCTCCGGCGGCGACTCCCCCGCGCCCGCCGGCTCCTCCCTGGCCGAGGTGCAGCGCGACTGCCGCACCGGGCGGGACGCGAACGCCCGGGAGGACTGCCGCATGGTGGCGGTCGTCAACAGCGTGCAGGACTACTGGGCCCGGGAGCTGCGGCGGCGCGGCGGGAGCTACGGCACCTCCCTGACCGTCTTTTTCGGCGGCCGGGTCGGCACGGCCTGCGGGACGGCGACCTCGGAGGTCGGGCCGTTCTACTGCCCCGGCGACCGGAAGGTCTACCTGGACCTGGGCTTCTTCGACGAGCTGCAGACGAAGTTCGGCGCCACCGGCGGCCCCTTCGCGCAGGCCTACGTGGTGGCGCACGAGTACGGCCACCACGTGCAGGACCTGGCGGGCACGCTCGGCCGGTCGCAGGACGGCCTGACCGGGGCGCGCAGCGCCTCGGTCAGTGTGGAGCTGCAGGCGGACTGCTACGCGGGCGTCTGGGCGCACCACGCGACGACGGTGCCGGACGAGTCGACCGGGCGGCCGCTGATCACCAGCCTCACCGAGGCCGACATCACCGACGGCCTCGACGCGGCGGCGGCCGTCGGCGACGACCGCATCCAGGAGCGGTTCCAGGGGCGGGTGACGCCGGACACCTGGACGCACGGGTCGGCGGCGCAGCGGCAGCAGTGGTTCCGGCAGGGCTACCGGACCGGGGACATGGACCGCTGCGACACCTTCGGCTGAGCACGCCGGGCGCGGTCACCGGGCGTTGTCGGTGCCGGGTGCCAGACTGGGCGGCAGTCCGGATCGCCGGTTGTGCGGCGACTTCTTCCGGAGGCACCGGTTCACGAGGGAGTGATCGGCATGGCAGGCACGGGCGGCGGGCGACCGAGCATGTTTCCGACGCTGTTGTACGCGGACGCCAAGGCGGCGATCAGACAGCTGACGGAGGCCTTCGGCTTCACCGAGCTGTCGGTGTACGAGGCCGGGGACGGCACGGTGATGCACGCCGAGCTGGTGCAGGGCAACGGCGTGGTGATGCTCGGGTCGAAGGGCCGCGGCGGGCTGTTCGACACGGCGATGAAGGGCGCGGGTCCGGCGGGGGTGTACGTCGTCGTGGACAACGTCGACGCACACCACCAGCGGGCCGTGGAGCACGGCGCGGAGATCCTGATGCCTCCGACGGACCAGGACTACGGCTCCCGGGACTACATGGCCCGGGACGCCGAGGGCAACATCTGGAGCTTCGGCACGTACGCGCCCGAGATCGGCGGCTGACGCGCCCCGCCCGGCCGCTCAGCCTCCGGTGTGCACCTGGAAGGCGGCCCGGCGCACCGCCTTGGCGAGGGCCGGGTCGGGGTGGGCCGCGGCGAGCGCGACCAGCACCTGCACGGTGCGCGGATGGCCGACGGCGCGCACCTCGTCCAGCAGCTGCGGGACGGTCGGCTGCACGGCGGACTCCAGGTGCCGCACCAGCATCGGGGCCTCGCCGTGGTCGGCGACGGCGGCGGCGGTGTCCACCCACAGCCAGGTGGCCTCCTGCCGGGTGAGCACCTCGTGCGCGTCCTCGGGGTCGATCCCGTCGTGCTCGGCGAGCCACAGCAGGGCGTACGGCCGCAGCGCCGGCTCGTCGAGGACCGAGCGGACGTCGGGTTCGGCGGGGGCGCCGACGACGCGCAGCGCCTCGAAGGCGAGCCCGCGCAGCAGGGCGTCCTCGCCGCGGGCGGCGTCGATCAGCTCGCTCACGGCGCTGCCCACGGTGCGGGCGGCGAGCCAGGCGCGGTATTCGGCGCGGGCCGCGTTGGGGCGCAGCTGGGCGCAGCCGCGGAGCATGCTCTCGGCGGGCTGCTCGATGTTGCCGGCGGGGCTCTGCGCGGCCACGCAGATCTGCTCCAGCTTGACCCAGACCGCCCAGCTGCCCAGCGGGGTGAGCGTGGCCTGGCCGTCACCGCAGGTCAGGGCACCGACGGAGGCGAGGGCGTGCAGGGCCCAGTCGAGCAGCGGGGCGAGGGCCGCGTCCTCGGCGGGAGCGGGCCGCGCCGCGGCGGCGACGATCGCCGGGACCGCGGCGAGCGCGGGGGCGGCGGGGCTCCCGGCGCCGGGCGTGTAGGGGACCTCGCAGCGCTCGGTGCGCAGTTCGGTGACGCGCTGCCGGAGCAGGTCGAGCAGCTGCTCGACCGGGACGGGGCCGGCCGACAGCTGGAGGAAGGACAGCACCTGGGGCATGGCCGAGACGACCTCGGCGACCGCGGAGGGCTCGTGGTCGGCGGGCTCCGGGTAGGCGAGCGACCAGGCGTCGAACAGGGCGACCCAGCCGCGCAGGACGGCGCTGTCGTCGCGGTCCCAGGCGCGCAGCCGCCAGCCGGGGCGGGCGCTGTCGCCGTGCACCTCGACGAGTCCGGCTAGCCGGGCGGTGTCCCAGTCGGCCCGCACCTGGGCCGCGGTGAGGCCGAGGTCGGCCGCGGCGCGTTCGGCGGTCGCCGGGGAGAGGGTGGCCTTGCCGTCGTCGGTGCCGCCGTCCCTGCCGGGTCCGAGGGAGGCGTCGGCCCAGTGGGCGACGCGGGCGGCGCCCGCGAGGCCGGAGCGGGCCATTCTGGCCAGTTCGGCGGGGGCGGGGGTGCCCTCCGGCGGCCGGGGTGCGGGGCGGCGCGGGCGCCGCTGGTTCACAGCTCTGGGGGCGGCGGCCAGGGGTCGCGGTCGGACGAGTCGGAGCCTGGAGTCGCGCGGGATACGGGACGTCACGGGTGCAGTCTTCCGGTTGACGGTCCGAAAACCCAAACGGAATGTCACGGCGGGCGACGGGGCCGGACGGCGTACGCGCCCGGACGGGGCTCGCGCAGGCGTGATCCGGCCAGTGGTACGGGGTTAAACGGAATGGTCGCCGCCGGGACCGGGCGGACCGTGCGGACAGGGTCACAGCAGGGGGGTCAGAAAGCGGCGCAGCCGCTCCTCGTACTCCGCCGGGCCGGCGTTCCACATGGCCGCGTGCGGGGCGTCGCGGACGGTGTGCAGGGCGGCGAGGCCCGGGTTGCGGGCGGCGAGGCGGCGGGAGAGGTGCCAGGGGGCGACCGTGTCGCCGGGGCCGTGGACGATCAGCGTCGGCACCGTGACCGGTTCGCTGCCGCCGCTCGCGCCGGCGTGGGCCGGACGGCTCCCGGCGGACCGGTCGGCCTCCAGTCCCGCGCGGCCCTGCGCGGCCCGCACCGCGAGCGGCAGCAGGGGTTCCGGGGTGTGCCGGGCCCGGGCGAGGGCGCGCAGCGTGGCCTCCCAACTGAGCACCGGCGAGTCCAGGACCAGCCCGGCGACGCGGTCGCGCAGCGGGGAGCGGGCGGCGGCGCGCAGCGCCATGGTGGCGCCGGTGGACCAGCCGTACAGCACGACGCTGCGGGCGCCGTGGCCGACGGCGTAGCGGATCGCCGCGTCCACGTCGCGCCACTCGGTCGCGCCGAGGTGGTTCAGCCCGTCCGGCGGGCGGGGGGCGCCGGGGTCGCCCCGGTAGGCGAGGTCGAGCACCGGCAGGCGGCGGCTGTGCAGGAACTCCATGACGTTCATGGGGTGCTCGCGGGTGGTGCCGAGGCCGTGCACGGTGATGACCCACATGTCGCGGTAGCCGGGCACGTACCAGGCGGGCAGCGCGCCGAGTTCGCCGGGCACCTCGACGTCGGAGTGGTCGAGGCCGAGGGCGGTGCCGGGGTCGCCGGTGTGCACGTTCGGGGTGAGCCGGACGCGGTCGCCGGCGTGCGGGGTGCCGCGGGTGACGCGGTCGAGGCGGCGTACGACGGTGTCGGCGGTGGGGGCGGCGCCCTCCACGACGGGGCCGACGACGGCGTGCGAGCCGTGACCGGTGAGGCCGTAGGTGCCCGGGCGCAGGGAGGCCAGGTCGCGGGTCAGGGTGATCTGTCCGGCGGCCGTGCCGTGCACGGTGAGCCGGGGTTCGGTGGGCAGGGGGCGGCCGGCGGGGGCCTTCAGCGCGGCGTCGCTGGCGAGCCGTCCGGCGGCCACCGAGGCCGCGCCGGCGGCCAGGACCGCGGTGACCGCGGCGGCGGTCGCTCTGGCAGTGCGCACGCCTCCAGTGTCCGGGCGCGGTCCGGCACCGGCCAGCGGGAAGGGCGCACGGGGTGACGTCCGCCCGGCCGCCGGCGACCGGGACGCCCAGGTGGCCCGGAACGCCGACGAGGCCGCCGCGGTCCACGGCGCCCACGGCGGGCGCCGGGAGCCTGCGAAGCGGGGAAGGGGCCGGAAGAGGGGGAAGGGGAGCTGGGGGCGGGGGAAGCGGGGCGTGCGGGACTGGGGTCGGCGGGGCGCGTGGCTGCCGTGCATCGGGTCACCTCCGTTGGCCGTACCCCTTAAGGCGTTCCCCCGCTTCGGCGAGTTGTGCCTCCGACAGCAGGGACGGGGTCAGGCCGGGCACGGAGGAGGCCGTCAGCCACAGCCGGCACATCCACTCCAGCTGGGCGGTGCGGTCGTAGGCCTGGTCGAGGCCGGCGCCGTAGGTGAGGGTGCCGTGGTTCTGCATCAGGCAGCCGGAGCGGCCGTCGAGGGCGCGCACCACGCGGGCGGCCAGTTCCTCGGTGCCGTAGGTGGCGTAGGGGGCGACCCGGACGGGTCCGCCGAGGGTCCCGGTCACGTAGTGCACCGCGGGCAGTTCGCCGACCAGGGTGGAGACGGCCGTGGCGTGCACGGCGTGGGTGTGCACGACGGCCCCGGCGCCGGTGGCGCGGTAGACGGCGAGGTGCAGGGGCAGCTCGCTGGTCGGGACCAGGGTGCCGAGGACCTGCCGGCCGTCGAGGCCGACGCCGGTGATGTCGTCCGGGGTGAGCCGGTCGTAGGGCACGCCGGAGGGGGTGACCAGCACGGTGTCCCCGACGCGTACGGAGACGTTGCCCGAGGTGCCGACGACCAGTCCGTCGGCGACGGTGCGGCGGGCGGTGGCGACCAGCGCCTCCCACGCGCGGGCCGTCCTCCCGTCGTCGCCCGGTCCCGCGACCGGTGTGTCCTCCGGGCCGTCGCCCGCTTCCCGCTGTCCCCACCGCTGTTCGGCCATACGGCGATCCTGCCAGTCCGCGCCGGGCGGACCGGCCTCCCGGCGGGGCGACGGCGGCGGGCGCCCGCGGGGTGACCGGAATCTCTTCCACGGCTCCCGGGACCGGCCGGCGGGGTCCGCGCGGGGGCGGAGCCCGGACGCCACACGGGCCGCCGGGCGTGGCGGAGCGCGGACCCCGGATTTGTGACACCGGTATGCCTGGCCCAGTTCACCTTCCGTTCACCCGGGGTGCTTACGTTCGTCGCGCCAACGACCTCTGAACGATTGCCTGGGTACATGGAAAGCTTCTCGCTGATCCTCGCGATTGTGGTAGTGACCGCACTCGCGTTCGATTTCACGAACGGTTTCCACGACACCGCCAACGCGATGGCCACCACCATCTCGACCGGTGCCCTCAAGCCCAAGGTCGCGGTGGCCATGTCCGCCGCATTGAACCTTGTGGGCGCTTTCCTCTCCGTGGAGGTCGCCAACACGATCTCCAAGGGGCTCGTCGACGAGACGGGCATCCGTCCCGAGGTCATCTTCGCCGCCCTGGTCGGCGCGATCCTCTGGAACCTGGTCACCTGGCTGGTGGGTCTGCCCTCCAGCTCCTCGCACGCCCTGATGGGCGGTCTGATCGGCGCCACCGTCGCCTCGGCCGGCCTCGGCGCGGTCCACGGTGACGTGCTGGTCACCAAGGTCCTGATCCCGGCCGTGGCCGCCCCGGTGGTGGCGGGCGTCGCGGCGATGTTCGCCACCCGGTTCTCCTACGCGCTCAGCCGCGGCGCCGAGGGCGAGGCGACCCGCAAGGGCTACCGCGCCGGCCAGATCGCCTCCGCCGGCCTGGTCTCCCTCGCGCACGGCACCAACGACGCGCAGAAGACCATGGGCATCATCACCCTCGCGCTGATCGCGGGCGGCGCGGTCGACCCGGGCTCCAACCCTCCCACCTGGGTGATCCTCTCCGCGGGCCTCGCCATCGCGCTCGGCACCTACCTCGGCGGCTGGCGCATCATCCGCACCATGGGCAAAGGCCTGACCGACCTCCAGCCGCAGCAGGGCTTCGCCGCCCAGACCAGCGCCGCGACCGTCATCCTGGCCTCCGCCCACCTGGGCTTCTCCCTGTCGACCACGCACTCCGTCTCCGGTTCGGTGATGGGCGCCGGTCTCGGCCGCAAGGGCGGCGTGGTCCACTGGTCCACGGCCACCCGCATGTGCGTCGCCTGGGTGCTGACGCTCCCGGCGGCCGCGCTGGTCGGCGCGCTCGCCGAGTCCGTGACGGACCTGGGCGACTGGGGCACCGCCACCGTCGCCGTCTTCCTGGTGGCCTCCGGTGCCGCGATCTGGAAGCTGTCCCGCCGGGAGGTCGTGGACGCCTCCAACGTCCTGGGCGCCGACGAGCCCGCCGGTGTGGTGACCACCGCCATCGCCGCCGTGGCCCCGCCGCCCGCCGGCCCCGTCACCGCGGACCTGACGGCCACCATCGCCGCCCCGGTCCCGGCCCTCTCCGTCCCGGCCGCCCCCGTCCCGGCCGGCGCGGTCACCGCCGCCCCCGTGGCGGTCGGCGCCGAACCGGCCGTCCCGCCGGCCGCCACCGTCTGACCCGAGCACCCGGTCACCGACCCGGTGACCAGAAAGCAGCACCGATATGCAGATCGACTGGGCAGCCCTCGGCTCCGTCTTCGGCGTCAGCCTCGTGGTCACCGTGGCCCTGGTGGCCCTGTTCACCCTCGGCGTCGCCGGCCTCTCCCGCCGTGAGCGGGCCGCGGCCCGGGGCGACTCCGCCGTCCTCGCCGTGACCGGCTCCTACGTGTGCTTCACCGCCTGCGCGGCGGCGGTGGCGTACGGCATCTTCCTGATCATGGCCAAGGCCTGATCCCGGGTGGCCGGCCACCGGGCCGGCCGCCGTCCGACGGGCTCCTCCCGCCGGTTCCGCTCAGCCGGGGCCGGGGAGGAGCCTTTCGCATGCCGTGTGCGGCGGGCGGGACCTGACGGGCGGTCGGCCGGGGGTGTGGGCCTGAGCACACTCTCCTCCCGCAGGTCAACGGCAAGTTGACGGCCGTTCCGGGGGCGTGGTGGACTGCCGGGGCCACTACGGCGGCAGAAGAGGAAGCCGGTGCGATTCCGGCGCGGTCCCGCCACTGTCACCGGGGTAGTACACCCCGGGAGCCAGGAACTCTCGCCGCCGGTCTCGTCGAACCAGGGCGTGGACACCCTGAGTGAGGACACACACCGCATGCTCGGCTGCCGATCGAGGCTCAGCACCAGGCCCGCGCTCCCCGCCGTACCCGACCCCACGGCCGGCTGAGCCGATGGGTGCCGATCGCGTCTTCGCGTACGGCGCCGCCGCCGGCCTCCTCGGTGACCTGCTCCTCGGCGACCCCCGCCGCGGGCATCCGGTCGCCGTGTTCGGACGGGCGGCCGGCGCCGTGGAACGGGTGCTGTGGCGCGACCACCGCGGCCGGGGCGTGCTGCACACCGCCGTGTGCGCCGGTGGCGCCGTCGCCCTCGGTGTGCTGGCCGAACGCGCCGTACGCCGCTCCCCCGCCGCCTCCGTCGCCCTGACCGGCGCCGCCACCTGGGCCGTCGTCGGCGGCACCTCGCTCGCCCGGGAGGCCCGGGCCGTCGGACGCGCCCTGGAGGCGGGCGACCTGGCCGCCGCGCGGGCCCGGCTGCCGCACCTGTGCGGCCGCGACCCGCAGACCCTGGACGCCGACGGGATCGCCCGGGCGGTCGTGGAGTCCGTCGCCGAGAACACCTCCGACGCCGTCGTGGGCGCCCTGGTGTGGGGCGCCGCCGCCGGAGTGCCGGGGCTGCTGGGCTTCCGCGCGGTGAACACGCTCGACGCGATGGTCGGGCACCGCTCGCCCCGCTACCGGCGCTACGGCTGGGCCTCCGCCCGCCTCGACGACCTCGCCGGATGGCCCGGGGCCCGGCTGACCGCCGCCCTCGCCGCCCTCGCCGGGCCCGACCCGCGCGGCGCGCTGCGGGCCTGGAAGGCCGACGCGCACCGCCACCCCAGCCCCAACGCGGGCCCCGTGGAGGCCTCGTTCGCGGGAGCGCTCGGGGTGCGGCTGGGCGGCACGCTCTCCTACGCCGGGCGCGTCGAACACCGGCCCGTGCTCAACGGGGACGCCGGACGCGCCGTCCGGGTCACCGACGTCGACCGGGCCGTGCGGCTCTCGCGCCGTGTCCAGCTGCTCGCGCTCGGCGTCACGGCCGCCGCGCGCCTCCTCGGGAAAGGACGGTGCGGATGAGCGGCGGGCTCCTGGTCGCCGGCACCACCTCCGACGCCGGCAAGAGCGTCGTGACGGCCGGGATCTGCCGGTGGCTGGTGCGGCAGGGCGTGAAGGTCGCGCCGTTCAAGGCGCAGAACATGTCGCTGAACTCCTTCGTCACGCGGGAGGGCGCGGAGATCGGCCGGGCGCAGGCCATGCAGGCCCAGGCCTGCCGCATCGAGCCGACCGCGCGGATGAATCCCGTGCTGCTCAAGCCCGGTGGCGAACAGAGCAGCCAAGTGGTGCTGCTGGGCAGGCCGGTGGGCGAGCTGAGCGCCCGCGGCTACCACGGCGGGCGCCAGCAGCGGCTGCTGGGCACCGTGCTGGACTGCCTCGCCGAGCTGCGCGGCACCTACGACGCGGTGATCTGCGAGGGGGCCGGTTCGCCCTCGGAGATCAATCTGCGGCGCACCGACATCGTGAACATGGGGATCGCGCGGGGCGCCCGGCTGCCCGTGCTCGTGGTCGGCGACATCGACCGCGGCGGCGTCTTCGCCTCCTTCTTCGGCACCGTCGCGCTGCTCTCCCCCGAGGACCAGGAGCTGGTCGCCGGCTTCCTGGTCAACAAGTTCCGCGGTGACGTGTCGCTGCTGGAGCCGGGGCTGGACATGCTGCACGGGCTCACCGGACGGCGCACCTACGGCGTGCTGCCCTTCCGGCACGGCCTCGGGATCGACGAGGAGGACGGGCTGCGGGTCTCCCTGCGCGGGACCGTCCGGGAGTCCAGCACCGCCCCGCCCGTCGGTGAGGACGTGCTGCGGGTCGCCGTCTGCGCGATCCCGCTGATGTCCAACTTCACCGACGTCGACGCGCTGGCCGCCGAACCGGGCGTCGTGGTGCGGTTCGTGGACCGGCCGGAGGAGCTGGCCGACGCCGACCTCGTCGTCATCCCCGGCACCCGGGGGACCGTACGGGCCCTGAAGTGGCTGCGGGAGCGGGGGCTCGCGGCGGCCGTCGCGCGCCGGGCCGCCGAAGGACGGCCCGTACTCGGCGTCTGCGGGGGCTTCCAGATCCTCGGCGAGCACATCGAGGACGACGTGGAGAGCCGCCAGGGTCACGTCGAAGGGCTCGGCATCCTGCCCGTGCGGGTGCGGTTCGCCCGCGAGAAGACCCTCACCCGGCCCGTGGGCGAAGCCCTCGGCGAGCGGGTCGAGGGGTACGAGATCCACCACGGGGTCGCCGAGGTCGGCGGCGGCGAGGCGTTCCTGCGCGACGCCGGCGGACACCCCCTCGACGGCTGCCGCGTCGGGCAGACCTGGGGCACGCACTGGCACGGATCGCTGGAGTCGGACGGCTTCCGGCGCGCCTTCCTGCGCGAGGTGGCGGCCGCCGCGGGCCGCCGGTTCGTGCCGGCCCCGGACACCTCCTTCGCCGCGCTGCGCGAGGAGCAGCTGGACCGGCTCGGCGACCTGATCGAACAGCACGCGGACACCGACGCGCTCTGGCGGCTCATCGAGTCGGGCGCGCCGCAAGGACTGCCTTTCATTCCACCGGGAGCGCCCGCATGAGCACAGTGTTGTTGTTGTCCACCGCCGACACGGATCTGCTGGCGGCCCGGGCCTCCGGCGCCTCCTACCGCATCGCCAACCCGACCCGGGTGGACGTGGCACAGGAGCTGCCCGCCCTCCTGGAGGGCGCCGGCATCGCCGTCGTACGGCTGCTCGGCGGGAAGCGGGCCTGGGAGGACGGGCTGGCCCGGCTGAGGGCCTCCGGCGTCCCGACCGTCCTCCTGGGCGGCGAGAGCGTCCCGGACGCCGAGCTGATGGCCGAGTCGTCGGCGCCGGCCGGCGTCGTCGCGGAGGCGCTGCGGTACCTGGTCGAGGGCGGCCCGGAGAACCTGACCGAGCTGGCCCGGTTCCTGTCGGACACCGTGCTGCTGACGGGTGAGGGGTTCGTCGAGCCGCAGAAGATGCCCGAGTTCGGCGTGCACGGCGACCGGCCCGCCGTCGAGGGCCGCCCCACCGTCGGCGTGCTCTTCTACCGGGCCCACGAACTCAGCGGCAACACCGCCTTCGTGGACACCCTGTGCGACGCGATCGAGGCGCGCGGCGCCAACGCCCTGCCGGTGTACTGCGGTTCGCTGCGCGGCGCGGACACCGGGCTGTACGACATCCTCGGCCGCGCCGACGCCCTGGTCGCCACCGTGCTGGCCGCGGGCGGCACGCACGCCTCGCAGGCGTCGGCGGGCGGGGACGAGGAGGCGTGGGACATCGGTGCGCTGGCCGACCTGGACGTGCCGGTGCTGCAAGGGCTGTGCCTCACCTCGTCCCGGGCCGCCTGGGCGGAGTCGGACGCCGCCCTCTCCCCGATGGACGCGGCCATGCAGGTCGCCATCCCGGAGTTCGACGGACGGCTGATCACCGTGCCGTTCTCCTTCAAGGAGCAGGGGCCGGACGACGTCCCCGTGTACGTCGCCGACCCCGAGCGGGCCGCGCGGGTCGCCGGCATCGCCGTACGCCACGCCCGGCTGCGGCACAAGCCGAACGCCGAGAAGAAGCTCGCGCTCGTCTTCACCGCCTACCCGACCAAGCACTCCCGGGTCGGCAACGCCGTGGGACTGGACACGCCCGCCTCGGCGGTACGGGTGCTGGACGCGCTGCGGGAGGCCGGGTACTCCCTGACCGAGTACCCGGCGGGCGGCGACGAGCTGATCCACCGGCTCATCGCGGCCGGCGGCCACGACGTGGAGTGGCTGACCGAGGAGCAGCTGGCCGCCGCGCCCGCGCGCGTGCCGCTCGCCGACTACCGGGCGTGGTTCGACACGCTCGACCCGGCCCTGCGCGAGGGGATGCTGGAGGCCTGGGGCGAGCCGCCCGGCAGCCTCTACGTCGACGGCGACGACATCGTGCTCGCCTCCCTGCGGTTCGGGAACGTCGTCGTCATGATCCAGCCGCCGCGCGGCTTCGGGGAGAACCCGATCGCGATCTACCACGACCCCGACATGCCGCCCTCGCACCACTACCTGGCGGCCTACCGGTGGCTGGAGAACAGCTTCGGCGCCGACGCGATCGTGCACATGGGCAAGCACGGCACGATGGAGTGGCTGCCGGGCAAGGGACTCGGCCTCGGCGCCGGCTGCGCCCCCGACGCCGTGCTCGGCGAACTCCCCCTCGTCTACCCGTTCATCGTCAACGACCCCGGCGAGGGCACCCAGGCCAAGCGGCGCGGGCACGCCACGGTCGTCGACCACCTCGTGCCGCCGATGGCGCGGGCCGACACCTACGGCGACCTGGCCAAGCTGGAGCAGCTGCTCGACGAGTACGCGCTCGTCTCCGACCTGGACCCGGCCAAGGCACCGGCCGTACGCGCGCAGATCTGGACGCTGGTGAAGGCGGCCGAGCTGCACCACGACCTGCACGTGGACGACCAGCCCGACGACGAGGCGTTCGACGAGTTCGTCATGCACATCGACGGCTACCTGTGCGAGATCAAGGACGTCCAGATCCGCGACGGCCTGCACATCCTGGGCGGCGGCCCGGTGGGCGAGCCGCGGGTGAACCTGGTGCTGGCCGTGCTGCGCGCCTCCCAGGTGTGGGGCGGGCAGGCGAACGCGCTGCCCGGTCTGCGGGCCTCGCTCGCCGCCCACTTCGGGCTGGTGGAGAAGGAGCTGCTGGCCGAGCCGGGCGCGCCGCTGAAGGTGCCCGCGGAACTGACGGACCTGGTGGCGGGGCCGGGCCGGACGGCCGCCGACGCCGTCGACCTGCTGGAGCAGCTGTGCCGGCGGTTCGCGCAGGGCCTGGAGGAGCGCGGCTGGGCGGCGGCGGAGTGCGGCGCGCTGGTGCGCGAGGTGCTGGGCACGGAACTCGCCGACGCGCAGGCCGTGCTGGAGTTCGCCTGCACCGAGGTGGTGCCCCGGCTGGCCCGCACCGGCGACGAGATCGGTCACATCCTGCGGGCCCTGGACGGCGGTTACGTCCCCGCGGGCCCGTCGGGATCGCCGACGCGCGGTCTGGTCAACGTCCTGCCGACCGGCCGCAACTTCTACTCCGTCGACCCCAAGGCGATCCCCTCCCGGCTCAGCTGGGAGGTCGGGCAGTCGCTCGCGGACTCGCTGGTGCAGCGCTACCTCCAGGACACCGGCGGGTACCCGACGTCGGTCGGCCTGACGGTCTGGGGCACGTCCGCGATGCGCACCCAGGGCGACGACATCGCGGAGATCCTGGCGCTGCTGGGCTGCCGCCCGGTCTGGGACGACGCCTCGCGCCGGGTCACCGGCTTCGAGATCGTCCCGCCGGCCGAACTGGGCCGGCCGCGCATCGACGTCACGGTCCGCATCTCCGGGTTCTTCCGCGACGCCTTCCCGCACGTGGTGGGGCTCATCGACGACGCGGTGCGGGCGGTGGCCGAGCTGGACGAGCCGCCCGAGTCCAACTTCGTGAAGGCGCACGCCGACGCGGACACCGCCGAGCACGGCGACCGGCGCCGGGCCACGGCACGGGTCTTCGGCTCCAAGCCGGGCGCGTACGGCGCCGGTCTGCTGCCGCTGATCGACGCCCGCAACTGGCGCTCGGACGCGGACCTCGCCGAGGTGTACGCGGTGTGGGGCGGCTACGCCTACGGGCGCGGGCTGGACGGGCGGGCCGCCCGCGGCGACATGGAGACGGCGTTCCGGCGGATCGCGGTGGCGGCGAAGAACGTCGACACGCGCGAGCACGACCTGGTCGACGCGGACGACTACTTCCAGTACCACGGGGGCATGGTGGCCATGGTGCGGCACCTGACGGGCGCGAGCCCCGAGGCCTACGTCGGCGACTCCGCCGTCCCGGACCAGGTGAGGACCCGCACGCTCGGCGAGGAGACGCACCGGGTGTTCCGCGCCCGGGTGGTCAACCCGCGCTGGATGGCGGCGATGCGCCGGCACGGCTACAAGGGCGCCTTCGAGATGGCGGCGACCGTGGACTACCTGTTCGGCTACGACGCCACGGCCGGGGTCGTGGACGACTGGATGTACGAGAAGTTGTCGGCGGAGTACGTCTTCGACGCCGAGAACCGGGACTTCATGAAGCAGTCCAACCCGTGGGCGCTGCGCGGCATCACCGAGCGGCTGCTGGAGGCGGCCGACCGGGGCCTGTGGGCCGAGCCGGACGCGGACACCCTGGAACGGCTGCGGGAGACGTACCTGGAGCTGGAAGGCGACCTGGAGGGCGACGAGAAGTGACCACTCCCTTTCCGTTCACGGCCGTCGTCGGACAGGACGACCTGCGTCTGGCGCTGCTGCTCAACGCCGTGAGCCCCGCCGTCGGCGGGGTGCTGGTGCGCGGCGAGAAGGGCACCGCCAAGTCCACGGCGGTGCGCGCGCTCTCGGCGCTGCTGCCCCCGGTGGACGTGGTGACCGGCTGCCGCT
Source organism: Streptomyces sp. NPDC041135 (assembly GCF_055592085.1). Classification (NCBI taxonomy): domain Bacteria; kingdom Bacillati; phylum Actinomycetota; class Actinomycetes; order Kitasatosporales; family Streptomycetaceae; genus Streptomyces; species Streptomyces sp. NPDC041135. Next base: position 80,132 of record NZ_JBVIYZ010000015.1, on the reverse strand, counting down.
TCTCCTGCGACCCCGCGGCGCCGGACCCGGCGTGCCCGGACGGGCCGCACGAGCCGGGAGCCTCCGGGTCGCGTCCGGCGCGCATGGTGGAGCTGCCGGTCGGCGCCTCCGAGGACCGGCTGGTCGGCGCCCTCGACATCGAACGGGCCCTCGCCGAGGGCGTGAAGGCCTTCGAGCCGGGGCTGCTGGCCGCCGCGCACCGCGGCATCCTCTACGTCGACGAGGTCAACCTGCTCCACGACCACCTGGTCGACCTGCTGCTCGACGCGGCCGCGATGGGCGCCTCCTACGTCGAGCGCGAGGGCGTCTCCGTACGGCACGCGGCGCGTTTCCTGCTGGTCGGCACGATGAACCCGGAGGAGGGCGAGCTGCGGCCGCAGCTGCTGGACCGGTTCGGGCTGACCGTCGAGGTGGCCGCGTCGCGGGAGCCGGAGCAGCGCGTGGAGGTCGTGCGGCGGCGGCTGGCGTACGACGACGACCCCGCCGCCTTCGCCGCCCGGTGGGCCGCGGAGGAGGGCGCCGTACGGGCGCGGATCACGGCGGCGCGGGAGCTGCTGCCGTCGGTGCGGCTGGGCGACGGGGCGCTGCGGCAGATCGCGGCGACCTGCGCGGCGTTCGAGGTGGACGGCATGCGGGCGGACATCGTGATGGCCCGGACCGCGACCGCGCTGGCCGCCTGGGCCGGGCGGACGGACGTGCTCGCCGAGGACGTGCGGCAGGCGGCGCTGCTGGCGCTGCCCCACCGCAGGCGGCGCAATCCCTTCGACGCGCCCGGGCTGGACGAGGACAAGCTGGACGAGACGCTGGAGCAGTTCGCCGGCTCCCCCGGCGACGACGACCCCGACCCCGACCCCGATCCCGACGGCCCAGACGGGCCGGAAGGCGGCGGTGGCGGACAGCCGCCGCGGGGCGGCGAGGGTCCGGCGGGCGGTGACGGCGCCGCACGCCCCGAGGCCGGCGCGGACGGGGAGCCGCGCGGCGCGGGAGCGGGCGAGCAGGCGCCGGTGGCGGCCGCCGAGCCGTTCCGCGCCAAGGCGCTGAGCGTGCCCGGCGTCGGCGAGGGCGCCGCGGGCCGGCGGTCCCGGGCGCGGACCGAGCACGGGCGGACCACCGGGGCCCGGCGCCCGCGCGGCGCGCTGACCAAGCTGCACCTGGCGGCGACCGTGCGGGCCGCCGCTCCGCACCAGCGGGCGCGGGGCCGGTCCGGGCCGGGTCTGGTGGTGCGCCGGGACGACCTGCGGCAGGCGGTCCGTGAGGGGCGCGAGGGCAACCTGGTGCTGTTCGTGGTGGACGCCTCCGGGTCGATGGCGGCGCGGCAGCGGATGAGCGCGGTGAAGGGCGCCGTGCTGTCGCTGCTGCTGGACGCCTATCAGCGGCGGGACAAGGTGGCCCTGGTGACCTTCCGCGGCGCGGACGCGCAGGTCGCCCTGCCGCCCACCTCCTCGGTGGACGCGGCGGCGGCCCGGCTGCAGTCGCTGCCCACCGGGGGCCGGACACCGCTGGCCGCCGGGCTGCTGCGCGCCCACGAGGTGCTGCGGGTGGAGCGGCTGCGGGACCCGGCGCGGCGGGCGCTGGTGGTGGTGGTGACCGACGGACGGGCCACCGGTGGCCCGGAGCCGGTCGCGCTGGCGGGGCGGGCGGCCCGGCTGCTGGCGGCCGGCTCGGTCGCCTCCGTGGTGGTGGACTGCGAGTCGGGACCCGTGCGGCTGGGGCTGGCCGGACGGCTCGCCCAGGACCTCGCGGGTACGGCGGTGACGCTCGGGGAACTGCGGGCGGACGCGATCGCCGGGCTGGTCAGGGATGTGCAGGGGACGTCGAGGAGGGCCGCGTAATGCCGCAGGGACAGCCGAGTGCCGTACCGGACGACGGGCTGACGACCCGGCAGCGCCGCAACCGGCCGCTGGTCGTCGTCCACACGGGCGTCGGCAAGGGCAAGTCGACCGCCGCGTTCGGGCTGGCGCTGCGCGCCTGGAACCAGGGGTGGCCGATCGGGGTGTTCCAGTTCGTCAAGTCGGCGAAGTGGAAGGTCGGCGAGGAGAACGCGCTGCGCGTGCTCGGCGCCTCCGGCGAGGGCGGCAGCGTCGACTGGCACAAGATGGGCGAGGGGTGGTCCTGGGTCCAGCGGGACCAGCAGCTGGACAACGAGGAGAAGGCCCGCGAGGGCTGGGAGCAGGTCAAGCGGGACCTGGCCGCCGAGACGTACCGGCTGTACGTGCTGGACGAGTTCGCCTACCCGATGCACTGGGGCTGGGTCGACACCGACGAGGTCGTGCGGGTGCTGCGCGACCGGCCCGGGACCCAGCACGTCGTGATCACCGGGCGGAACGCGCCCGCGGCGCTGGTGGAGTTCGCCGACCTCGTCACCGACATGTCCAAGGTGAAGCACCCGATGGACGCCGGGCAGAAGGGGCAGAGGGGCATCGAGTGGTGACCTCCGCCCCGGTGCCCCGGCTGGTCGTCGCCGCGCCGTCGTCCGGCAGCGGCAAGACCACCGTGGCCACGGGGCTGATGGCGGCGCTGACCGGGCGGGGGCTCGCCGTCTCCCCGCACAAGGTCGGGCCGGACTACATCGACCCCGGCTACCACGCGCTCGCCACCGGGCGGCCCGGGCGCAACCTCGACGCCTACCTGTGCGGGCCGGAGCTGGTCGCCCCGCTGTTCCTGCACGGGGCGCGCGGCTGCGACATCGCGGTCGTCGAGGGCGTGATGGGGCTGTACGACGGGGCCGCCGGGGAGGGTGAGCTGGCCTCCACCGCCCAGGTGGCGAAGCTGCTGCGGGCGCCGGTGGTGCTGGTGGTGGACGCGTCGTCGCAGTCGCGGTCGGTGGCGGCGCTGGTGCACGGCTTCGCGTCCTGGGACCCGGGGGTGCGGATCGGCGGCGTGATCCTGAACAAGGTGGCGTCGGACCGGCACGAGGAGCTGCTGCGGGAGGCGCTGGACGGCGCCGGGGTGCCCGTGCTGGGCGTGCTGCGGCGGGTCGCGCAGGTGGACGTGCCGTCGCGGCACCTGGGGCTGGTGCCGGCCGCCGAGCGGCGGGAGCAGGCGGTGGAGGCTGTGGCCGCGATGGCGGCGCAGGTCTCGGCCGGCTGCGACCTGGACGCGCTGGTCGCGCTGGCGCGCGGTGCGGGCGCGCTGCCGGACGACGCCTGGGACCCGGCCGGGGCGCTGGACCCGGCCGGGGCGGCGGGCGCCGGCCGCCCGGACCGGCCGGTGGTGGCGGTGGCCGGCGGGGAGGCGTTCACGTTCTCCTACGCCGAGCACACCGAGCTGCTGCGGGCCGCCGGTGCCGACGTCGTGCCCTTCGATCCGCTGCGCGACGAGCGGCTCCCGGAGGGGACGGCCGGGCTGGTGATCGGCGGCGGCTTCCCCGAGGTGTACGCCGCCGAGCTGTCCGCCAACGAGCCGCTGCGCACGGCCGTCGCCGCCCTGGCCCTGAGCGGCGCGCCGGTCGCCGCGGAGTGCGCCGGGCTGCTCTACCTGTGCCGGGAGCTGGACGGGCGGCCGATGTGCGGGGTGCTGGACGCCGCCGCCCGGATGACCGGGCGGCTGACCCTCGGCTACCGGGACGCCGTCGCCGTCGGCGACAGCGTGCTCGCGGCGGCCGGGACCCGGATGCGCGGGCACGAGTTCCACCGCACGGTGGTCGGGCCCGGCGCGGGAGCGGCGCCCGCCTGGGGCGTGCGCGCCCCCGAGCGGCGCGTCGAAGGTTTCGTGCAGCAGGGCGTGCACGCGAGTTATCTGCACACGCACTGGGCGTCCGAGCCCGGTGCGGCCCGTCGGTTCGTGGAGAGGTGCCGGACGTCATGAGCAGCAGGCTGATCGGAGTCGGGGTCGGTCCCGGGGACCCGGAGCTGGTGACCGTCAAGGGGGTCAACGCCCTGCGGGCGGCGGACGTCGTGGTCGTCCCGGTGATGGCCGCGGCCGACGGGACGGACGGCGGTGAGCGCGGGCGCGCGGAGGCGACCGTGCTGCACTACGTGCCCGCCGAGAAGGTGGTGCGGGTGGTGTTCGCGCTGAACGAGCGCAGCGACCGGGCGCGCCGCGAGGCCGCCTGGGACGTGGCCGGCGAGCGGGTGGCTCAGCTGCTGCGCGGCCGGGGGTGCGTCGCCTTCGCGACCATCGGCGACCCCAACGTGTACTCGACGTTCACCTATCTCGCGCAGACGATCGCCGGGCTGGTGCCGGGCGTGGTGGTGGAGACGGTGCCCGGGATCACCGCCATGCAGGACCTCGCCGCGCGCTCGGGGGCGGTCCTGACCGAGGGCACCGAACCGCTGACGCTGGTGCCGGTCACCGCGGGTTCGGCCGTGCTGAAGGAGGCCCTCGCCGGGCCGGGGACGGTCGTGGCCTACAAGTTCGGGCGGCAGGCCGCGGAGGTCGCCGAGGCGCTGCGGGAGACCGGGCGGCTCGGGGACGCGGTGTGGGGCTCGGCGCTCGGGCTGCCCGAGGAGTCGGTGCGCCCGGCCGCGGAACTGGCCGGTCAGCCGCTGCCGTACCTCTCCACGCTCATCGCGCCGCCGCGGCGCGAGGGCGGCCGGGGCGGCAAGCTGTGAACCGTCCCCCGCTGCGGACCCGGGCGGCCGTACGGCCGGTCCCGCGGTCAGCCGGAGAGGCCCACCAGCAGCCAGATCAGCGCCGCGCCGGCCACCGTGCACAGCACGGTCGAGCGGGCGGCGTGTTCGTGGTGGGCCTCGGGCAGGATCTCGGCGGCCGCGAGATAGAGCAGTACGCCGCCGAAGAGGGCGAGATAGCCGCCGAGCACCCCCTCCGGGATGGTGAACAGGGCGGTCGACAGGGCGCCCAGGACGGGTGCGCAGGCGTCCGCCACCAGCATGGCGACCGCTCGGCGGCGGGCGTTGCCGTAGAGGCTGGTGAGGGTGAAGGTGTTGAAGCCGTCGGCGAAGTCGTGGGCGATGACGGCCAGCGCCACGGTCGCGCCCATGCCGCCGCCCACCTGGAAGGCCGCGCCGATCGCCACGCCGTCCATGGCGCTGTGACCGACCATGGCGCCCGCCGCCGTGAGGCCCACCTCGGGCACCCGGTGGCCGTGCTCCTCACCGCCGTGGGCGGCCTGGCGGACGGCGAGCAGCCGTTCCACCAGATGGGCCAGCAGGAAACCGGTCACGAACAGCAGCAGGGCCGCCGGCACGCCGAACACCTCCTGGCCGGCCGCGCGCAGCGCCTCCGGCAGCAGGTCCAGGCCGACCACGCCCAGCATCAGACCGCCCGCCAGGCCCAGCACCAGGTGGCGACGGTCGGTCACGCGCTGTGCCGTCCAGCCGCCGGCCAGCGTCATCAGGAACGCGCCGAGCGCGACGAAGACCGCCATGGGCCCTTGCTATCCGATCGACCCCCGATCGCGCACATCCGGCCACGTACCAATCCGACCACACTGTGATATTTCGCATGAGAGGACCTCTTCCCATGGCCGATGCCCCCACCGGCAAGGTGACCTTCGTCGGGGCCGGCCCCGGCGCCGCCGACCTGCTGACGTTCCGGGCCGCGCGCGCCATCGCCGAAGCCGACGTGGTGATCTGGGCGGCCAGCCTGGTCCAGGCGGAGGTCCTCCAGCACGCGCGCGAGGACGCGGAGATCCTGGACTCGGCGGTGCTGTCCCTGGAGGACGTCGTGGCCGTCTACCGGCGGGCCCGCGCGGACGGCCTGCGGGTGGCCCGTATCCACTCCGGCGACCCGGCGCTGTGGGGCGGCACGCAGGAGCAGCTGGACCGGTGCGCCGAGATCGGCATCGCGACGGAGATCGTGCCCGGGGTGTCGTCCTTCTCCGCCGTCGCCGCCATCGCGCAGCGCGAGCTGACCGTCCCGGAGGTGGCGCAGTCGGTCGTGCTGACCCGGCTGGGCGGCGGCAAGACGCCGATGCCGCCCGGTGAGGAGGTGCGCGAGTTCGCCCGGCACGGCACCACCATGGCGGTCTTCCTGTCCGCCGCCCGCAGCGGCCAGCTGGTGCGGGAGCTGCTGGAGGGCGGCTACCCGGCCACCACCCCGGTCGTCGTCGCCCACCAGGTGACCTGGCCGGAGGAGCTGGTGGTGCGCTGCACCATCGGCACGCTGGAGGAGACGGTCAAGGAGCACAAGCTGTGGAAGCACACGCTGTTCCTGGTCGGCCCGGCCCTGGACGCCCACGGCACCCGCTCGCACCTGTACCACCCCGGCCACTTCCACGGCTTCCGCAAGGCCGACCCCGAGGCGCGCCGGGAGCTGCGCGAGCGCGGGGCGAGCACATGACCCCGGCGATCACGGTCGTCGGCACGGGCACGGGGGCGCCCTGTCCGCCGGACGTCCTGGCCGGGGCCCGGCTGGTCGTCGGCGGCCGGCGGCACCTGGACGCCGTACGGCTGCCGGAGGGTGCCCGGCAGGTGGTGCTCGGGCCGCTGGCGCCCGCCCTGGACACGGTCGGGGAGTACCTGGGCAAGGAGCTGCCGGTCGTGGTGCTGGCCTCCGGGGACCCGGGGTTCTTCGGGATCGTGCGGGCGCTGGCCGAGCGGTTCGGCCCCGGCCGGCTGGACGTGCGGCCCGGGGTGTCCTCCGTGGCCACCGCCTTCGCCCGGCTCGGGCTGCCCTGGGACGACGCGGTCGTGGTCAGCGCGCACGGGCGGGAGCTGCGTACGGCCGTCAACGTGTGCCGGGCGCACCCGAAGGTCGCCGTGCTGACCGGGCCCGGGGCGGGTCCGGCCGAGCTGGGCGCCGCGCTGCCCGGGGGGCGGGTGCTGGTGGTGGCGAGCGCGCTCGGCGATCCGCTGCGCGAGCGCGTGGAGCGGGTGACGCCCGCCGAGGCCGCGGCCCGCGACTGGGGGACGGCGGTGAGCGTCGTGCTCTGCCTGGACGAGCGGCGGGCGCTGGGCGGGCCGCGCACGGTCGCCGGGGTGCCCGGGCGGCCGGCGCGCTGGGCGCTGGCGGAGGACGAGTTCGCCCACCGCGACTCGATGATCACCAAGTTCGAGGTGCGGGCGCTGGCACTGGCCCGGCTCGGGCCGCGCCTGGGCGAGCTGGTGTGGGACGTCGGCGCGGGCTCGGGCTCGGTGGCGGTGGAGTGCGCCCGGCTGGGCGCCGCCGCCGTCGCCGTGGAGAAGAGCGCGGACGGCGTCGCGCGGGTCCGAGCCAACGCGGCCGCGCACGGCGTCGACGTGGACGTGGTCCACGGCACGGCACCGGACGCGCTGGCCGCCCTGCCCGACCCCGACGCCGTGTTCGTCGGCGGCGGGGGCCGCGAGCTGCCCGCCGTGGTCGCCGCGTGCGCGCGGCGGGCCCGGCGGACGGTGGTGGTCGCCGTGGCCGCCCTGGACCGGGTGCCGGTGGCGCGCGAGGCGCTCACGGCCGCCGGGTTCGACTGCGACGGCGTGCTGTTGCAGTCGTCGCGCCTGGCACCGCTGCCCGGCGACGTGACCCGCCTCGCGGCGGCCAATCCGGTTTTCCTGCTGTGGGGTGTGCGGCCCCCGGCGTCCGACGACATCGAAGGAGTTGCTCAGTGATCGGCCTGATTTCCGCCACCGCGGCGGGGGCGCTGGCGCGGGACCGGCTGGCGGCCGCGTGGCCGGAGCGCACGCGCGTGTACGAGGGCGACGTCAAGGACGCCGTCCGGCGGGCGTTCGCGGAGTGCGAGCAGCTGGTGTGCTTCCTGGCCACGGGGGCGGTGGTCCGGCTGGTCGCGCCGCTGCTGCGGGGCAAGGCGGCCGACCCGGGCGTGGTCTGCGTCGACGAGGCCGGACGGTTCGCCGTGTCGCTGCTGGGCGGGCACGGCGGCGGTGCCAACCGGCTCGCCCGCGAGACCGCCTCGGTGCTGGGCGCACAGCCCGTGGTGACGACCGCGACCGACGCGGCCGGGCTGCCCGGGCTCGACGACCTCGGGTTGCCCGCCGAGGGCGCCGTGGCGGCGGTCTCGCGGGCGCTGCTGGACGGCGAGGACGTCGTGCTGGAGGCCGAGGTGCCCTGGCCGCTGCCGCCCCTGCCGACGGTCCCCCCGGAGTCGGCGGCGCCCGGCGCGTACACCGTCCGGGTGACGGACCGGGCCGTCGCGCCCGGCGCCCGGGAGGTGCTGCTGCGGCCGCCGTCGCTGGTCGTCGGGGTCGGCTCGGCCACGGAGGTGCCCGCGGCGGAGGTGCTCGGCCTTATCGAGGACGCGCTGCGGGAGGCCGGTCTGTCGGCGGCGTCCGTCGCCGAACTCGCCACCGTCGACGCCAAGTCCGGCGAGCCCGGCATCGTCGCGGCCGCCGAACGGCTCGGGGTGCCCCTGGTGACGTACCCGGCGCAGGCGCTGGCCGCGGTCGCGGTGCCCCACCCCTCCGACGCGCCCCTCGCTGCGGTCGGCACCCCCTCGGTCGCCGAGGCCGCCGCCCTGCTGCGCGGCGGCGAACTCCTCGTGCCCAAGCGGAAGTCGGTACGGCGGGACGGGCGCCCGGCGATGGCGACCTGTGCCGTCGTCCGGCGGCCCGGGCGCGGCCGGCTCGCGGTGGTCGGGCTCGGTCCCGGCGCCCGGGACCTGCTGACCCCGCGCGCCGAGGCGGAGCTGCGGCGCGCCTCGGTGCTGGTCGGGCTGGACCAGTACGTCGACCAGATCCGCGATCTGCTGCGGCCCGGCACCCGGGTGCTGGAGTCCGGGCTCGGCGCGGAGGAGGAGCGGGCCCGCACGGCGGTCGCCGAGGCCCGCCGGGGACACGCGGTGGCGCTGATCGGCAGCGGCGACGCGGGGGTGTACGCCATGGCGTCGCCCGCGCTCGCCGAGGCCTCGGACGACATCGACGTGGTCGGCGTGCCGGGCGTCACCGCGGCGCTCGCGGCCGCGGCGGTGCTGGGCGCCCCGCTCGGCCACGACCACGTGTCGATCAGCCTGTCCGACCTGCACACACCGTGGGAGGTCATCGAACGCCGGGTACGCGCGGCCGCCGAGGCCGACCTCGTGGTCACCTTCTACAACCCCCGCTCGCGCGGCCGGGACTGGCAGCTGCCGAAGGCCCTGGCGATCCTCGCGGAGCACCGGGACCCGGCCACGCCGGTGGGCGTCGTACGCAACGCCTCGCGGCCGGACGAGTCGGGCCGGGTGACGGCCCTGGGCACGCTGGACCCGGCGACCGTCGACATGATGACGGTCGTCACCGTGGGCAACACCGCGACCCGGACCGTCGCCGGGCGCATGGTGACGCCGCGCGGCTATCGCTGGCAGCACGCCACGACGAACGGCTCCGCGGTGACGGACGGCTCCGCGGCGACCGGTGGTCCGGCCGCGGGACAGGAGGGCGGCCGGTGAACCGGGTGGTCCATCCCATCGAGCAGGAGTCCTTCCGGCGGCTGCGGTCCCGGCTGGACACCTCGCACTTCCCGCCGCTGACCCGGGCGGTGGTGGAGCGGGTCATCCACTCCGCCGCCGACCTGGACTACGCGGCCGACCTCGTCACGGACGAGGGCGACCTGACCCGGGCGCACGCGGCGCTGCACGCCGGGGCGCCGGTCGTGGTGGACGTCGAGATGGTCGCCGCGGGCATCACCCGGCGGGAGACCGTCTGCCGGCTGAAGGACGCCACCGCGGGCCCCGGGCTGACGCGTTCGGCGCACGCCGTCCGGCTCGCCTACGAGCAGGTCGGGCCCGGCGCCCTGTGGGTGATCGGCTGCGCGCCGACCGCCCTGGAGGAGCTGCTCACCCTGGACGCCTCCCCCGCGCTCGTCATCGGCCTGCCCGTCGGCTTCGTCGGCGCGGCCGAGTCCAAGGCCGCGCTGCGCGCGAGCGGACTGCCCGCCGTGAGCAACGTGTCCGAGAAGGGCGGGTCGGCGGTCGCCGCCGCCGCGCTCAACGCCCTGCTGTACCACCCCGTTCCACTTGAGGAGACATCGTGACCACCCCGCCGCCCGCTCTGCTCATCGCCGGCCACGGCACCCGTGACGAGGCCGGGGCCGAGGCGTTCCGGGACTTCGTGCGGCGCCTGGGCCACCGCCACCCCGAGCTGCCCGTCGCCGGCGGCTTCATCGAGCTGTCCCCGCCGCCGCTGGGCGAGGCCGTCGCCGAGCTGGTCGGCAGGGGCGTACGCCGGTTCGCCGCGGTGCCGCTGATGCTGGTGTCGGCCGGGCACGCCAAGGGCGACATCCCGGCGGCGCTGGCCCGGGAGAAGGAGCGGCACACCGGCATCTCCTACACCTACGGCCGGCCGCTGGGCCCGCACCCGGCGCTGCTGAAGGTGCTGGAGCGGCGCCTGGACGAGGCGCTGGGCGGCGCGGCGCAGGCCCCCGGGGACCGGGCGGACGTCACCGTGCTGCTGGTCGGCCGCGGCTCCACCGACCCGGACGCCAACGCCGAGGTCTACAAGGCGGCCCGGCTGCTGTGGGAGGGGCGCGGCTACGCCGGGGTGGAGACGGCGTTCGTGTCGCTGGCGGCGCCGGACGTGCCCAGCGGGCTGGACCGGTGCGCCCGGCTGGGCGCGCGGCGGATCGTCGTCCTGCCGTACTTCCTGTTCACCGGCGTGCTGCCGGACCGGGTGCGGCAGCAGACCGGGGACTGGGCGGCCGCGCACCCGGAGGTGGAGGTGCGGTCGGCGGACGTCATCGGACCCGAGCCGGAGCTGCTGGACCTGGTGATGGAGCGCTACCGCGAGGCCGTCGGGGGCGATGTGCGGATGAACTGCGACTCGTGCGTGTACCGCATAGCGATGCCGGGCTTCGAGGACAAGGTGGGTCTGCCGCAGCAGCCGCACTTCCACCCGGACGACGACGGCCACCACCACGGGCACGGTCACGGGCACGGTCACGGGCACGGAGGGCACACCCACAGCCATGCGCACTGAGAGCACCGCGGCCGGCGCGGGCCGCGCGGGCACCGGTGGCGGCGGCGGTGACACCGGGCACGACCTGCGTCATCACGGGGACGCCGAGGTGCGCGACGGCGGGGCCGGGCTGGTCGACCTCGCCGTCAACGTCCGGGCCGGCACGCCGCCGCCCTGGCTGCGCGAGGAGATCGCCGCCTCCCTGTCGTCCCTCGCGGCCTACCCGGACGGGCGGGCCGCGCGGGCGGCGGTGGCGGCGCGGCACGGGCTGCCGGTGGACCGGGTCCTGCTGACCGCGGGGGCCGCCGAGGCGTTCGTGCTGCTGGCCCGGGCGCTGGCGGTGCGCCGCCCGGTGGTGGTGCACCCGCAGTTCACCGAGCCCGAGGCGGCCCTGCGGGACGCGGGGCACACGGTGGGCCGGGTGCTGCTGCGGGCCGAGGACGGCTTCCGGCTCGATCCGGCGGCCGTGCCCGGGGACGCGGACCTGGTGGTGATCGGCAACCCGACGAATCCGACGTCGGTGCTGCACCCGGCCGGGGTGATCGCCGCGCTCGCCCGTCCCGGGCGCACGCTGGTGGTCGACGAGGCGTTCATGGACGCGGTCCCGGGTGAGCGGGAGGCGCTGGCCGGGCGTACCGACCTGCCCGGTCTGGTCGTGCTGCGCAGCCTGACCAAGACGTGGGGGCTGGCCGGGCTGCGCATCGGGTACGTGCTGGCCGCCCCGGAGGTCGTCGGCGCGCTGGAGCGGGCCCAGCCGCTGTGGCCGGTGTCGACGCCCGCGCTGGCCGCCGCGCGCGCGTGCGTGGCACCCCGGGCGCTGGCCGAGGCCGGGCACGCGGCGCACCGGATCGCCGCGGACCGGGCCCACCTGGTGGCGCGGCTGCGCGCCCTCGGCGAGCGCGGCGTGCGCGTGGTGGAGCCCGCCGAGGGGCCGTTCGTCCTGATCCGGGTGGAGGGCGCCGCCGCGGTACGACGGCGCCTGCGCGACCTCGGTCACGCCGTGCGCCGGGGGGACACGTTCCCGGGGCTCGGCGAGGAGTGGCTGCGGGTGGCGGTGCGGGACCGGGACACGGCGGACGGGTTCCTGCGGGCCCTCGCCGTGGCACTCGACCCGGCGACGACGACGTCAACGGCCTGAGCCGGTGCGCCCTGGGGCGGTCGCCGAGGCACCGGGGGTGCCGTCAGCTCTCGCGGCGGCGGGCCACGGCGACCGCTCCCCCGCCGGTCAGCAGCAGCGCGAGCGCGCCGCCCGCCCTGCGGGTGAAGGGTCAGGCAAGGTGGGTCACTTCCATCGCGGAGTTCCCGCACGCCTCTGCGATTCACCGAGCACAGGCGTTCCCTCCGGCCGCCCCGTCCGCCGCCTCCCGGCGGCTACCCCACGACCCGCCCCCTGAGCACCACCCGGCGCGGCGCCGCCAGCACCCGTACGTCCGCGCGCGGGTCGGTCTCGTAGACCACCAGGTCCGCCGGGGCGCCCTCCTCGAGGCCGGGGCGGCCCAGCCAGGCGCGGGCGGCCCAGGTCGCCGCCGACAGCGCCTCGGCCGGCGGAATGCCCGCGGTGACCAGTTCCGCGACCTCGGCGGCGACCAGGCCGTGGGCGAGCGAGCCGCCGGCGTCGGTGCCGACGTACACCGGGATGCCGGCGTCGTAGGCGCCGCGGACGGTGTCGTAGCGCCGCTCGTGCAGCCGGCGCATGTGGGCCGACCAGCGCGGGTACTTGCTCTCGCCGCCGTCCGCGAGCCGCGGGAAGGTGGCGATGTTGACGAGGGTGGGCACGATCGCCACGCCGCGCTCCGCGAACAGCGGGATCAGATCCTCCGTCAGACCAGTGGCGTGTTCGACGCAGTCGATGCCCGCCTCGACCAGGTCGCGCAGGGAGCTCTCGGCGAAGCAGTGCGCGGTGACGCGGGCGCCCAGGCGGTGGGCCTCGGCGATGGCCGCCTCGACCGCCTCGCGCGGCCAGCAGGCCGACAGGTCGCCGAGGTCGCGGTCGATCCAGTCGCCGACCAGTTTCACCCAGCCGTCGCCGCGGCGGGCCTCCCGGGCGACGAACTCGACCAGCTGGTCCGGCTCGATCTCGTGGGCGTAGTCGCGGATGTAGCGGCGGGTGCGGGCGATGTGGCGTCCGGCGCGGATGATCTTCGGCAGGTCGGCGCGCTCGTCGATCCAGTGGGTGTCGACGGGCGAGCCCGCGTCGCGGATCAGCAGGGTGCCGGCGTCCCGGTCGGTCAGCGCCTGCTTCTCGGCCACGTCCGGGCCGACCGGGCCGTGCGCGCCGAGGCCCACGTGGCAGTGGGCGTCGACCAGGCCGGGCAGCGCCCAGCCCTCGACGGTCCGGACGTCGCGGGCGCCGGCGGGACGCTCGTAGCAGACGCGGCCGCCGATCACCCACAGGTCGTCGCGGACGTCGTCGGCGCCCGGTCCGACGAGAATCCGTCCCTTCACGTGCAGCACCGAGTGATCGCTCATGTACGGCACCCTAAAGGCTGCCCCGCGGTACCCGGAGGGCGGTCACCCGCCGGTCCCGGCCGGCCGGTCCGGGCCGTCCTCCCCGTCCTCCTCCACCCGGGCCATCGCCGGGTCGAGCAGGCGGGCCAGGAAGTGGCGGGTGCGTTCGTGCCGGGGAGCGCCGATGACCTGGCCGGGAGTGCCGTCCTCGACGATCACACCGCCGTCCATGAAGACCACCCGGTCGGCGACCTCACGGGCGAAGGACATCTCGTGGGTGACGACCATCATGGTCATGCCCTCGTCGGCGAGCATCCGCATGACCGCCAGGACGTCGCCGACCAGCTCGGGGTCGAGGGCCGAGGTCGGCTCGTCGAAGAGCATCACCTCCGGGCCCATGGCCAGGGCGCGCGCGATGGCCACCCGCTGCTGCTGGCCGCCGGAGAGGGAGGCGGGGTAGGCGTCCGCCTTCTCGGCGAGGCCCACCCGGAGCAGGTTCTGCGCGGCCACCTCGGCGGCGGCCGCCTTGTCCCGGCGCAGCACCCGCCGCTGCGGCAGGGTGAGGTTCTCGGTCACGGTCAGGTGCGGGAACAGGTTGAACTGCTGGAACACCATGCCGATACGGCGGCGTGCGGCGTCGATGTCGACGTCCGGGTCGGTGAGTTCGGTGCCGCCGACGACGACCCGGCCCGCGCCGGGTTCCTCGAGCAGGTTCACGCAGCGCAGCAGGGTGGACTTGCCGGAGCCGGAGGGGCCGATGACGCAGACCACCTCGCCCTGGCCGATCTCCAGGTCGACGCCGCGCAGGACGTGGTTGTCGCCGAAGGACTTGTGCAGCCCCTGGACGCTGATCTCGCTGCGGCTCACCGGATCTCCTCCTGGGCCTTGGCCTCCATGCGGCGCACGACGAAGCCGAGCGGGACGGTGACCAGCAGGTAGCACAGTCCGGCGACGAGGATCGGCGTGGAGTTGGCGGTCGTGCTGGCCAGGTCGCGGCCGAACTTGGACAGGTCCCGCTCCTCCAGGGTGACGCCGAGGAGCAGCACCAGGGAGGAGTCCTTGAACAGGATGACCAGTTCGTTGGTCAGCGGCGGCAGGATGATCCGCACCGCCTGCGGGATGACGACGGAGACCATGGCGCGGGCGGGCGAGAAGCCCAGCGAACGGGCCGCCTCCATCTGTCCCTTGGGCACCGCCTGGATGCCGGCGCGGAACGTCTCGGCCATGTAGGCGGCGCCCACCAGGCCGAGCGCGAGGGCGGCCTTGCCGTAGGTGCCGCCGACGATCTCCGTGCCGGGGAAGGCCAGGGGGACGGCCACGGCGATGAACACGAAGATCAGCAGGGCCGGGAGGCCGCGGAAGATCTCGATGTAGAGGCCGGCCAGCCACCGGTAGGGGCCGACGGAGGACAGCCGCATCAGGGCGATGAGCAGGCCGAGGGCCAGGCCGACGGCGAACCCGGACGCCGTGTACAGCACGGTGTTCTTCAGCGCGAGGGTGATCACGTCCGGGAACATCTGCCGGGCGATGTCGCCTTGCGCGAACTGGTTCCGCAACCGGCCCCAGTCGGCCGTGAAGCCGACGGCGATCAGGGCCGCGACGAAGACGGCGTACTGGATGCCCCGGGACAGCCGGCGCCGCTGCCGCCGGGTCATCCCCTTCTTCTTCGGCCTCGGTTCTGCGGTGGTGTCGGTCATGGGGTTCAGGATGCGGCCGGGGAGGCGGCGGAGGCGTCGTACGGGCCGATCCACTGCTCGTACAGCTTCTTGTAGGTGCCGTCGGCCTTCGCCGAGGTGATCGCCTTGTCGATGGCCTCGCGCAGGGCGGTGTTGCCCTTCTTCACCGTGAAGCCGTACTGCTCGCCGGTCTTGAGGTTGTCGACGACCTGGAAGGCGCCGGCGTTGGCCTTGTCCTTCAGCCAGCCCTGCACGACCGGGTAGTCGATGATGACGGCCTGGACCTGGCCGGTGCGCAGGCCGTTGAGGACGGCGTCGGAGGATTCGAAGGAGACCGGGTCGTAGCCCTTGCTCCGGGCGTAGTCCTCGCCGGTGGTCTGCGCCTGCGCGCCGAGCTTCCTGCCCTTGGCCTTGACGTCGGCGAGCGAGCCGATGCCGCTCTTCCTGTCGACGAGGACGGCCTGGGTGGCCTCGAAGTACGGGACGGAGAAGTCGACGTTCTTCTTGCGCTCGTCGGTGATCGTCATACCGGCGGCGGCGAGGTCGCAGGCGCCGGAGTTGAGGAAGGCGCCGGTCTTGAAGTTCTCGAACGGCGTGTCGAGGATCTGCTGCCGGACGCCGAGGTCCTTGGCGACGAGGTCGATGAGGGAGACGTCGAAGCCCTGCACCTTGCCGTCGATCTCCGACTGGAACGGCGGGTAGGGCAGGTGGGTGCAGGTGGTCAGCTGCCCGGCCTTGACGAGGTGGACCCCCTTCACGGTGGTCTTGCCGCTCCCCCCGTCGTCCGACGAGGTGCAGCCGGCCACGGCGAGGGCGAGCCCGGCGGTCACGGTGGTGGCGGCCAGGAGGCGGGTCCGGCGGCCGAGGAGCGTGTGCATGGGGGGTCTCCTAGGGTAAGCTATGGGTTCCGATTATAAGGAAATGTTTGGGTCTCTCAAAACAAACCGATGGCTTCGGGCCCGTCCGGCCTAAGAAGTCGGCGGTCGAAGAGGGTCCGAGGGGCGGGAGTTACGCTCGTCACCGTCGATCTCCCCCGGGTCCTGGCGGACCCCTCGTGAGCGAAGAGAGCAGCGCTGTGACCCACCCCTTCCTCGATCTGCCCCCGCTGACCGCCGAGCGCTTCGCCGCCGTCGAGGACCGGGTGGCCCGGCTGCTGGACACCCGGCACGACGTCCTGGTCACCCAGGGCGAGGCGCTGCTGCCGCTGGAGGGCGCGATCCGGGCGGCGGCCGGGCCGGGGACGACCGCGCTGAACGTGATCACGGGGCCGTACGGGCAGACCTTCGGCGGCTGGCTGCGGGACTGCGGCGCGACCGTCCACGACCTGGCGGTGCCCTACCACACGGCCGTGACGGCGGCGCAGATCCGGGAGGCCTTCGCCGAGCACCCGGAGATCGACTTCGTCTCCCTGGTGCACGCGGAGGCCGCGACCGGCAACACCAACCCGGTGGCCGGGATCGGCGAGGCGGTACGGGAGCAGGGCGCGCTGTTCTACCTGGACGCCGTCGCCTCCGTGGGCGCCGAGCCGGTGCTGCCGGACGCCTGGGGCGTGGACCTGTGCGTGATCGGGGCGCAGAAGGCGATGGGCGGGCCGGCCGGGGTGTCGGCGGTGTCGGTGAGCGAGCGGGCCTGGGCCCGGATGGCGGCCAACCCGCACGCCCCGCGCCGCTCCTACCTCTCCCTGCTGGACTGGAAGGAGCGCTGGATCGACGGCGGCCGCCGGGCGCTGCCGCACGCCCCGGCCCAGCTGGAGATGCTGGCGCTGGAGGCGTGTCTGGAGCGGATCGAGGCGGCGGGCCTGGACGCGGTGATGGCCCGGCACCGCCGTGCCGCGCACGCCACCCGGGCCGGGGCCCTGGCCCTGGGCGGGGGCCTGGAGCCGTACGTGACCGACGCGAAGGACGCGGCGCCGGTCGCGACGACGCTGCGGGTGCCGTCCGGGGTGGTGGCGTCGGAGCTGGTGGCCCGCGCGCTGGAGAGCGACCCGGCGCTGCCGCTGGCCGCGGGCGGCGGGGCCCTGGCGAAGGAGATGGTCCGGGTCAACCACTACGGCGCCGACGCCACGCCGGCCGCGGTGCGGGCGAGCCTGGCGGCGCTCGGCGCGGCGCTGGCCGAGCGGGGGCTGCCGGTGGACGTGGCCGCGGCCCACCGGGCGGCCGACGAGGCCGGTGCGGGCGCGGGCGGCTGAGAGCCGGGCGGCGGTCGGGCGCCGGACACCGGCGCCCGCACCGGAATGCGCATTCAATTGAGCTTCACCATGTCCGCCCAATCATTCCTGCTATTTCCCTCATACGCACCCGCCGAGAGTTTCCGTCATTCTGCTGCCCGCTTTTTGCGAAGCTAAACAGAAGGTTCTTCGGGGAGCTTTCGGCGGGTTCTCGACCTGTGACGGACTGCACAGCGGAAGCGATTTGCCCCGATATTTGGCGGTACTTTTCCGGCATTTCGCCGAAGCGTTCCAGGGCCCCACGCCATCCGATCGTGCGTTTTCGCATTTGCCTCGCTAAATTCAAGCCGTATGACTGCCGCACAAGCAGACCTGCTCATCGACCGACCGGCGGTGACCGACGGAGCCGCCCTCTGGCGCATCGCCAGGGATTCGAAGACCCTCGACCTGAACTCCTCGTACAGCTATCTGCTGTGGTGCCGGGACTTCGCCGACACGTCCGCCGTGGCCCGCGGCGCCGACGGCCGGCCGATCGGTTTCGTCACCGGGTACGTGCGGCCGGAGGACCCCGGCACCCTGCTCGTCTGGCAGGTCGCGGTGGACTCCGCGCACCGCGGCCGCGGCATCGCCGCCGCGCTGCTGGACGGCCTGACCGCGCGGCTGGCCGCCGAGCGCGGCATCACCGCCGTCGAGACCACGATCACGCCGGACAACACCGCCTCCGAGCGGCTGTTCACGTCGTACGCCGCCCGGCACGGGGCCACCGTCGCCCGCGAGGCGCTGTTCGCCGCCGACCTGTTCCCGGACGGTCCGCACGCGCCGGAAGTGCTGTACCGCATCGGCCCGCTGACCAAGCCGTCGCCGACCCACCCGTCGTACTGAGGAGCGCACCACCGTGACCATCACCCAGCCCGATCTCAGCGTCTTCGAGACCGTCGAGTCCGAGGTGCGCAGCTACTGCCGCGCCTGGCCCACGGTCTTCGACCGGGCCCGGGGCAGCCGGATGTACGACGAGGACGGCCGCGACTACCTGGACTTCTTCGCCGGGGCCGGCTCGCTCAACTACGGGCACAACAACCCGGTGCTGAAACGGGCGCTGCTCGACTACCTGGAGCGCGACGGGGTCACCCACGGCCTGGACATGTCCACCACGGCCAAGCGGACCTTCCTGCGGACCTTCCAGGACCTGGTGCTGCGTCCGCGCGACCTGCCGTACAAGGTCATGTTCCCGGGCCCCACCGGCACCAACGCCGTCGAGTCGGCGCTGAAGCTGGCCCGGAAGGTCAAGGGCCGCGAGGCGATCGTGTCCTTCACCAAGGCCTTCCACGGCATGTCCCTGGGCTCGCTCGCCGTGACCGGCAACGCCTTCAAGCGGGCCGGTGCCGGTGTGCCCCTGGTGCACGGCACGCCGATGCCGTTCGACAACTACCTCGACGGCCAGGTGCCCGACTTCCTGTGGTTCGAGCGCCTGCTGGAGGACCAGGGCTCCGGGCTGAACAAGCCCGCCGCCGTGATCGTGGAGACGGTCCAGGGCGAGGGCGGCATCAACGTGGCGCGCCCGCAGTGGCTGCGCGCGCTGGCCGGTCTGTGCGAGCGCCAGGACATGCTGCTGATCGTCGACGACATCCAGATGGGCTGCGGCCGTACGGGCGCCTTCTTCTCGTTCGAGGAGGCCGGGATCACGCCCGACATCGTCACCGTCTCCAAGTCCATCAGCGGCTACGGGCTGCCGATGTCGCTGTGCCTGTTCAAGCCCGGACTCGACGTGTGGGAGCCGGGCGAGCACAACGGCACCTTCCGCGGCAACAACCCGGCGTTCGTCACCGCCACCGCCGCCCTGGAGACGTACTGGACCGACGGCTCGGCCATGGAGAAGCAGACCCGGGCCCGTGGCGAGCAGGTCGAGCGGGCGCTGATCTCCGTCACCGAGGAGAACCTCGCCGACGTGAAGGAGTACCGGGGCCGGGGCCTGGTGTGGGGTCTGGAGTTCCACGAGAAGGCGCGCGCCGAGCGGGTCGCCCGGCGGGCCTTCGAACTCGGGCTGCTGATCGAGACGTCCGGCCCGCAGAGCGAGGTCGTCAAGCTGCTGCCCGCCCTGACCATCACCCCGGACGAGCTGGACGAGGGCCTGAGCGTCCTCGCCCGCGCCGTCCGGGAGACCGTCTGACCGTCACCGTCCGAACCACCACGACCCGGGAGGGATCGCACCACCGTGATCGTCCGATCGTTCAAGGAGATCGAAGGCACCGACCGGCACGTGAAGGCGGCGTCCGGCACCTGGGAGAGCAAGCGGATCGTCCTCGCCGGGGAGCGGGTCGGCTTCTCCCTCCACGAGACGGTCCTGTACGCCGGGACCGAGACGTCGATGTGGTACGCCAACCACGTCGAGGCCGTGGTCTGCGTCGAAGGCGCGGCCGACCTCACCGACCACGAGGCCGGTACGACGCACTCGATCACGCCTGGCACCATGTACCTCCTCGACGGGCACGAACGGCACACGCTGCGCGTGCGGGAGGACTTCCGCTGCATCTGCGTGTTCAACCCGCCGGTGACCGGGCGGGAGGACCACGACGACAACGGCGTCTACCCGCTGCTCACCGAGGACGAGGAGACGTGACGACGCCACCGTGACGGCGCCCGGCGCGCCGGGTCGGCCCTTCAGTCCGACAGCGCGTCCAGCAGACGGTCCACGTCCGCGGGTGTGTTGTACAGGTGGAAGGCGGCGCGCAGGTGGCCCGCGCGGTCGGAGACCTCGATGCCGGCGCGGCCGAGTGCGGGCTGGCGGGCGCCGAGCCCGGGCACCGAGACGATCGCCGAGCCGGGGGCGGGCACGGGCTCGTGGCCGAGCGCCGCGAGCCCGGCCCGGAACCGGTCGGCGAGCGCCAGGTCGTGGGCGTGGACGGCCTCGACGCCCAGCTCCTCGATCAGGGCGAGGGCGGGACGCAGCCCGGCGTAGGTGAACAGGGCCGGGGTGAGGTCGAAGCGCCGGGCGGAGCGGGCCGGTTCGGCGACCGGCCCGTAGCAGCTGTTCCAGGGTTCCTCGGCCCCGACCCAGCCGGAGAGCAGCGGGCTCAGGCCGCCGAGGTCCTCCGGGACGGTGAGGAAGGCCGCGCCGTGCGGTCCGAGCAGCCACTTGAAGGAGACGGTCGCCGTGAAGTCGTATGCGCCGGCGTTCACCGGCAGCCAGCCCGCGGCCTGGGAGAAGTCCACGTAGGTGCGCGCCCGGTGGGTGCGGGCGGCCTCGCGCAGGGCGGCCAGGTCGGCGATCCGCCCGTCGGCGGACTGTACGGCGCTGACCGCGACGAGCGCGGTGCCGGGCCGGACGGACTCGGCGATCCGCTCCAGCGGGACGGTGCGGACCTTGAGGTCGCCGCGGACGTGGAAGGCGTTGAGCACGGAGGTGAAGTCGTCCTCGGCCGTCAGGACCTCGGCGCCCGGCGGCAGGGACGCGGCGATCACACCGGTGTGCGCGGCGACCGAGGCGCCCGCCGCGACCCGGGTGACGGGGACACCGGCGAGCCGCGCGTAGGCGGCCCGGCAGCTCTCCACGTTCTCGTGCAGCGGGGTCAGCGGCCGGCCCTCGGCCCGCAGGACGGCGGCCTCGTGCAGGGCGGCGACGGTCCGGGCGGGCAGCAGACCGTTGCTCGCGGTGTTGAGGAAGGTGTGCGCGGGGGCGAACTCGGCGCGGACGAGGCTCTCGAACGTTCCCGTTGTCTCCATGACTCCACTCTGGAGCCCGCCGCGCTGAAAGTCCATCACCCGCTTTCGCGCCTACCCCCCAAGACTTCCTTATACGAGGGTTCCCGCCTGCGCTTCTAGGCCTGCGGCACCGCGCATCCGTCCGGACCGCAGGCGCCGGCGTCACCCTGGCCGACGGCGGTCAGCGGCGAGCGCGCGTCCCAGGCCTGCCGCAGCACCTGGGCGAAGACCTCGGCGGGCTGGGCCCCGGAGACGCCGTAGGCGCGGTCGAGGACGAAGAAGGGCACGCCGCGGGCGCCGAGCCGGGCGGCCTCCCGCTCGTCGGCGCGGACCTCCTCGGCGTAGGCGCCCGGGTCGGCCAGCACCCGGCGGGCGGCGTCCGCGTCGAGGCCCGCCTCCACCGCCAGCTCCACCAGCCGCTCGTCGCCCTCGGTGAACAGGGAGCGCTCCTCGGCGAAGTTGGCCCGGTACAGGATCTGGATCAGCTCGTCCTGCCGGCCGTGTTCCTTGCCGAGGTGCAGCAGGCGGTGCAGGTCGAAGGTGTTGCCGTGGTCGCGGCCGCGGGTGCGGTAGTCGAGGCCCTCGGCGGCCGCCCGGGCGCCCAGCTCCTCCTCGCCGGCCTGCGCCTGCGCCTCGCTCATGCCGTACTTCGCGGTGAGCATGCTGATCACCGGCTGGGTGTCGCCCTTGGCGCGGCCGGGGTCCAGTTCGAAGGAGCGGTGCACCACCTCGACCTGCTCGCGGTGCGGGAAGGCGGCCAGCGCCTTGTCGAAGCGGGCCTTGCCCACGTAGCACCAGGGGCAGGCGATGTCGCTCCAGATCTCGACGCGCATGACGACGGTTTCCTCCGGGTCGTTCGGGGTGGGTACGGAGGCTGTCTCCGCCGCAGGGTGTGAACGGCCGGACGGCGCCGGTCATTCCCCGGGGGCACCGCGTGGCGCGGGTACCGGTGACGGCCGCCCGCTCAGCTGCCGTCCCGCAGATCGGCCGGCGGGGCGGACCGGAACTCGATGCGGTCGTAGGTCACCGCGCAGCCCTCCCCCACCGGCGACTGGGCCAGGAAGCCGACCAGGGCGGCGCCGGTCTCCCGCTCGCCGCCCAGCGTGAACAGCCGGACGAAGGTCCAGTGCTCGCCGTCGCGGGAGGCGTGGCAGGCGAAGGCCCGGCCGGTGCGGCTGATCCGCAGCCAGGCCGCGTCGCCGTCCACGGTGAAGGAGTTGGCGTCGTCGGAGTGGTCCCGGGTGACCACCGTGCAGATGGTGGGGACGTCCGGGGAGTACTCCAGGCACAGCTTGGCCCAGGCACGGTCGCCGACGTGGACGTAGAGCGCCCCCGCGTCGAAGGCACCGGCGAAGTCCACGGTGACCCGTGCGATCAGCTGGAAGTCGCCCTCGGGCGCCCCCAGCAGCCGGGGGGCGTCGGAGGCGGACTCCAGCGCCTCCCCCGTGGGCGGCACGAAACGGTCCTGGCGGGCACCGGCCCGCCCGGTCAGCAACCCGTCCGCGTAGGACCAGGCGCCGTCGGGACCGTGGGGGCGCAGCGGGAAGGGCAGTTCGGGAATGCGCACGGGCGTCGTCCGGGGGTCGGGGTCGGAGGTCGTGGGTGGGAAGCCGGGGGCCGGCCGCGGGTGGGCGGGGCACCGGCGCGCGGCCGGCCGGACGGGAGCCGGCGGCCGCGCGCGGCCGCGCCCGTCCCGGGTTACCGCTCCAGCACTCCGTCGAACCGCCGGGGCAGGCCCAGCGGGTTGTCGTCCCGCAGCTCCGGGGGCAGCAGGGCCTCCGGCGCGTTCTGGTAGGCGACCGGGCGCAGCCACCGCTCGATGGCGGTGCCGCCGACGGACGTCGACGTGGACGTGGTGGCCGGGTAGGGGCCGCCGTGGTGCTGCGCGGGTGCCACCGCGACCCCGGTCGGCCACCCGTTCACCAGCACCCGTCCGGCGAGCGGCGTCAGCTCCGCGAGGATCTGCCCGGCCCGGCCCGCGCCGGCCGCCTCCTCGCCCGAGACGTGGACGGTCGCGGTGAGGTTGCCCGGCAGCCGGGACAGCACGGCGGAGACCTGCGCCTCGTCGTCGTAGCGGACCACGACGGTGACCGGCCCGAAGCACTCCTCCAGCAGCAGGTCGTACTCGCCCCCGGCGGTCAGCCGCCGGGCGTCGACCGTGAGGAACCCGGCGCTGACCGTGTGCTCGCCGCCGGCGCCCGGTGTCACCGGCGACTCCACGCCGGCCAGCTTCGCCCGCTCGGCGGTCCCGGTGAGGAAGTTCTCCCGCATCCGGTGGTCGAGGAGCACACCGGCGTCGGTGTCGCTGACCGCGTCCGTGAGGGACTCGACCACGCCGTCGCCGGCCGCGCCGGACGGCACCAGGACCAGGCCCGGCTTGACGCAGAACTGGCCGACGCCCATGGTCATGGACCCGGCGAGCCCGGCGCCGATGTCCGCGCCGCGCTCGGCGGCCGCGGCCTCGGTCACCACCACGGGGTTGAGGGAGCCCAGCTCGCCGTGGAACGGGATCGGCACCGGCCGCGCGGCCGCCGCGTCGAACAAGGCGCGGCCCCCGCGCACCGAGCCGGTGAAGCCGGCGGCGGCCACCAGCGGGTGCTTGATCAGCTCGACGCCCGCCTCGAAGCCGTGCACCAGGCCGACGACGCCCGCCGGGATGCCGTGCGCGGCGGCGGCCCGGCGCAGCACCTTGGCGACCAGCTCGGACAGGGCCGGGTGGTCGGGGTGGCTCTTGACGACCACCGGGCAGCCCGCCGCCAGTGCGCTGGCGGTGTCGCCGCCGGCCACGGAGAAGGCGAAGGGGAAGTTGGAGGCGGAGTAGACGGCGACCACGCCGAGCGGGATCTTGTAGCGGCGCAGGTCGGGGACGGGCGGGGTGGCGGTGTCGTCGGGGTGGTCGATGACGACGTCGAGGTAGGCGCCCTCCTCGACGATGTCCGCGAAGGCGCGCAGCTGGTAGCAGGTGCGGGCCAGTTCGCCGGTCAGCCGGACCGGGCCGAGGGCGCTCTCGGCGTCCGCGGTCTCCACCAGGCCGTCCTTGGCCGCGTCGAGCCCGTCGGCGGCGGCCCGCAGGAAGGCGGCGCGGACGCCGCGGTCGGCCAGGGAGCCGCGCGCGGCGTGGGCGGCCCGGACGGCCTCGTCCACCTCCTGGGCCGTGGCCTCCACCGCGACCTGCTCACGCTGCTTCCCGGTGCGCGGGTCGACACTCCAGACTGGTGCTGCTGCCACCGCGGGTCCCTCCACATGTCATGCCGCAGTACGGGGGTCATGCCTCGCAGTCGTTCGATATACTGAACGCTGTCTCTGATGATGAATACACCGGAGACTATTTGGCGTCCAACGAAGGGGTCAAGGGCGATGTCGGCAGCCGAGACAGGCGGCGGGGCGCAGGTCAAGTCCGCGGTGCGCACCGTGGAACTGCTGGAGTACTTCGCCGGGCGCCCCGGGATGCACTCCCTCGCGGCGGTGCAGGAGGCCGTCGGGTATCCCAAGTCGAGCCTCTACATGCTGCTGCGCACCCTGGTGGAGCTGGGCTGGGTGGAGACGGACGCCACGGGCACGCGGTACGGGATCGGGGTGCGGGCCCTGCTGGTGGGCACCTCCTACATCGACGGCGACGAGGTCGTGGCCGCGGCCCGGCCGACGCTGGACCGGCTCTCCGACGACACCACCGAGACCATCCACATGGCGCGTCTGGACGGCACCAACGTGGTGTACCTGGCCACCCGGCAGTCCCAGCACTACCTGCGCCCCTTCACCCGCGTCGGCCGCCGGCTGCCCGCCCACTCGACGTCCCTGGGCAAGGCGCTGCTGGCCACCCACACCGACGAGCAGGTGCGCAAGCTGCTGCCGGAGACGCTGCCCGCCCTCACCGAGCACACCCTCACCGACCGGGAGCGGCTCATCGAGGAGCTGCACCAGATCCGCGAGCAGGGCTTCGCCGTCGACCGCGAGGAGAACACCCTGGGGCTGCGCTGCTTCGGGGTGGCGATCCCCTACCGGACGCCCGCCCGCGACGCGATCAGCTGCTCGGTGCCGGTGGCCCGGCTGACCCCCGCGCACGAGCAGATGATCAAGGACGCCCTCTTCGACGCCCGGGACCGGCTGACCCTCGCCACGCGGAGGCTGTGAGCCCGGCGCCGCGTGACAGCGCCGGGCGGCCCGCGGCGCCCTACCGCACGCCCAGGACCTGCTCCACCGGGCCGATCGCGAAGTAGACCAGGAACAGCGCGGACACCGCCCACAGCAGCCAGTTGACCTCCCTCGCCCGGCCCACGACCGTCTTGACGGTGACGTAGGCGAGGAAGCCGGCGCCGATGCCGTCGGTGATGGAGTACGTGAACGGCATCACGGCGATGGTGAGGAAGGCCGGGACGGCGATCTCGTGGTCATCCCAGTCGATGTGCTTGACGTGCGTCATCATCAGGAAGCCGACCGCGATCAGCGCGGGCGCCGCCGCCTGGAGCGGCACGATGGTCAGCAGCGGGGTGAGGAACAGCGCGAGGCCGAACAGGCCGCCGGTGACCAGGTTGGCGAAGCCGGTGCGGGCACCCTCGCCGACGCCGGCCGCCGACTCCACGAAGGCGGTGTTGGAGGAGGCGGAGCCCGCGCCGCCGGCGACCGCCGCGGCGCCGTCGATGAACAGCACCCGGCCGATGCCCGGCACCCGCCCCCGCTCGTCCAGCAGTCCGGCCTCGGAGCTGATGCCCACGATGGTGCCCATGGCGTCGAAGAAGTCCGACAGCACGAGGGTGAAGACCAGCAGCACGGCGGTCAGCACCCCGGCCTCGGCGAAGCCGCCGAACAGGCTGAAGTGGCCGACGAGCCCGAAGTCCGGGGCGGCGGCGATGTCGTCGGGCACCCTGGGGGTGGTCAGGCCCCAGCTCTTGACGTCGGCGACGGCGTCGATGACGACGGCGAGGGCCGTCATGACGACGATGCTGATGAGGATGGCGCCCTTCACCTTGCGCACCAGCAGCGCGACGGTGAGCAGCACGCCGAGGCAGAACACCAGCACGGGCCAGCCGGTCAGCCGGCCGGTGGCGCCGAGCTGCACCGGCACGGTGGTTCCCGCCACGTCCGGGACGCGGCTGACGAAGCCGGAGTCGACGAAGCCGATGAAGGCGACGAACAGGCCGATGCCGACGCCGATGGCCTGCTTCAGCTGCTGCGGGATGGCGTTCATGATCGCCTCGCGCAGTCCGGTGACCACCAGGACGCAGATCAGGATGCCTTCGAGGACGACCAGGCCCATCGCGTCGGCCCAGCTCATCAGCGGCGCCAGCTGGAAGGCGACGACGGCGTTCAGGCCGAGCCCGGCGGCGACGGCGAGCGGGAGGTTGCCGCCGACCCCCATGACGACCGTCATCACACAGGCCACCAGGGCGGTGGCGGTGACCAGTTGGCCGGTGTCCAGGGTGTGACCGAACTTGTCCTTGGCGCTGCCCAGGATGATCGGGTTCAGCACGAGGATGTAGGCCATGGTGAAGAACGTCGCGAAACCGCCGCGTATCTCCCGGCCGAACGTCGAGCCCCGTGCGGAGATCCGGAAGAACCGGTCGACGCCGTTCCCGGCCGGTGGGGCGGTGCCCGGCCGGTCGTCCGCCTTCAGTGTCTCGGCCATGGTGGTTCTCCTCGTCGCCTGCTGATCGGTGTGCGGATGCTGGCTGGATTGTTCCTGCGCCGGACCCCGTTCAGGTTTTCCCCGTGTTACGGAAACCGGGTTCGGCGCCTCATACGGCGTTCGGCTCCCCGCACGGCCGGGCAGCCTCCACTGCTACGCTTCCGGGTCTCGCCGGGCCACGCCGGACGATCACATGTCATTTACATGACACACACAGAGAGGGTTCCCCGTGGGCACAGTCGTCGACGACGCCGCCTCCGTGGAGTTCCATGCCTTCTTCGAACGGCACTACGCCGAACTGGCCCGCCTGGCCCACCTGCTGACCGGTGAGGCGGACGCCGCCGACGACCTCGCCGCGGACGCCCTGCTGGCGCTGTGGCACCGCTGGGACCGCGTCCGGGCGGCCGACCGTCCCGTGGCGTACGCCCGGGGCGTCGTCGCCAACCTCGCCCGCACCCGCATCCGCAGCGCGGTGCGGGAGCGCCGCCGGATCGCGCTGTTCTGGCCGCACCGCGAGGACGGGACCGAGGGCCCGGACGTCGCGGGCGTGGTGGACGTGCAGGAGGCGCTGCGCAGGCTGCCGTTCCGCAAGCGGGCCTGTGTGGTGCTGCGGCACGCCTTCGACCTGTCGGAGAAGGACACCGCGCTGGCCCTGGGGGTGTCGGTGGGTACGGTGAAGAGCCAGACGTCCAAGGGCCTGGCCGAACTGCAGCGGCTGCTCGGCACCGAGGAGGTCCCGCGGCGGGTGCGGGCGGCGATGGCCCGCGGCGCGAGCGGAGGAAGGGACCGATGAGGCGGCAGGACGGGCACGACGAGCTGCGCGCCCGGCTGCGGGAGGCGGCCGCGGCCCACGAACCCGACCGGGCGCGCATCCTGGCCCGCCTGGAGCGGGGCATGGCCGGAGCCGGAAGCCCGGGCCGAGGGGCCGGTCATCAGCCGGAGCGATCACCGGCGTTCGGCTGGCTGCGGGTGGCGGGCGCCACCGCCGCGGTGGCCGGGGTCCTCGCGGCCGGCGGGTACGCGGTGGCGTCCGCGGTGCGCGACGCGCCCCCGGCCCGGCGGACCGTCGCGCTCTCGCCGACCCCGGCGCCGCCGTCCCCGGACGCCACGGCCCGGCCGCCGGCGCCCTCCGCCGACCCGGCGGCCGGCGGTCCCCCCGCCACCCGCTCCGCCCCCGCGAGCCCGGACCCGTCGCGGCCGCCGCGTGCCTCCGCCTCCGCGCGGCCGCCGGCCGCGCCGGCCGAACAGGACGGCCCGCTCTGGTCGGACGGCTCGGTGGACCCGCACAGCAACGACTTCTGGGCGCAGAGCGACCTGACCCTGAAGACGTCCGCGCGGCTGACCGCGCTCACCGTCCGGGTGCGCGTCGCGCAGACCGGCGGGGTGACCTCGACGGGCGCCTGGCGGTCGCTGCCCGAACGGGACTTCAGCCAGACGGTGCGGGAGCAGGACGGTTTCCTCGTCTACACCTGGGTGCTCAAGGAGGGCCGTACGGTGGCGGCCGGCCAGTGGGTCTTCGCCGGGCAGTACGACCACGAGCGCGGCGGCCGGGACGCGAAGGACGACAGCTACACCGTCACCGCCGCCTCGGGCGGCCACCGGTACGCGGTCCGGGGCGACTTCGCCGTGCACACGGGCATTGCGGACGGCGGGTCGTAGAAAGATGTGTGGTGGCTCGACGTCGGCGAGGACGCCGCCACCTTCAAGGGCACCTCCGCCTCGGCCGTCTACACCGTGTACGGCGGCGGCGCGAAGAACGCCGACGACAAGGTGCTCCAGTTCAACGGCGCGGGCAAGCTCGTGGTCACCAGGTTCCAGGTGGAGAACTTCGGCAAGCTGGTGCGCTCCTGCGGCAACTGCACGAAGCAGTACCGGCGGACCGTCGTCGTCGACGACGTGGACGTCACCGCGCCGGGCAAGGCGATCGTCGGCGTCAACGCCAACTTCGGGGACACCGCCACCCTGCGCGACGTGCGCGTCCACGGCGACACCAAGAAGAAGATCAGGACCTGCGTCCGCTTCCAGGGCAACAGCAGCGGCAAGGAGCCCGCCGAGCTGGGCACCGGCCCCGACGGCACGACGTGCCGGTTCACCGCCTCCGACGTCAGCTACCAGTGACCCGCTGACCGTCCCCGCGAGGCCCGCCCCTGGACGCCGGCGCCCCCGCCCGGATGCTCCGGGCGGGGGCGCGGCGGCCGCGTGCTGCGGGATCAGCGGGGATTTCAGCTGACGAAGTACGTCGGGTTCGGCAGCTTGTAGGTGCGGTCGGCGTGGCCGCCGTCGAGGTCGGAGTACTGGTCGCCGAAGTTGGCGACGATCTCGTACCCGAGGTCGTCCTCGATGTGCGCACGCGTGCCGGCCTTGTACTGCACGGTGGTGCAGTTCCAGGTGCCCGCGGTGGCGCAGTCGCCGAGGTAGGCGGGCGGGTTCGCCTTGTCCTTGAGGAACATGTGGCCGGCGTCCAGGTTCACGTCGGCGCCGACCTTCTTCAGGTTCTCCACGGCCGCGGACCGCTGGGCCTCGCTCAGACCGGAGTTGTAGAAGACCTCGACGCCCTTGGACTCGGCGTACCGGACCAGCTCGGGGCTGCCGAAGACGGCCGGGCGGTCGGCCCGGTTCACGTAGTCGGCCCAGGTGGTGCCGTTGTACGTGTAGTTGTAGCGCTTCTCGTAGTCGAGGCTGAGCAGCAGCGTGTCGTCGATGTCGAAGACGACCGCGGGCTTCTCGTGCCGGTGGTGGGCCTTGCGGGCCGCCTGGTCGATGTACGTCCGCGCGGCGGCGTCGATGCGCGCCAGGTCCTTGGCGTAGGGGCTGTCCGGGGACGCCTGGTAGACGCCGTCGGCGTCCGCCGTGGTGCCGTAGTAGGTGTCGATGTCCTTCACCAGGAGCCCGATGTTGTAGGGCTCGTGGGTGGAGTTGGCCGTGGACTGTCCGGCCGTGGCCGCACCCGCGCCGTAGAGAGCGGCGCCGGTGACGGCACACGCTGCGGCGATCGCCGCGATACGCAATGGCTTATGCATGACAGGTTTCTACGCGCGTCACCCCCGGCGGCGCGAGGCCCGTTGCCCGATCGATACCTCTGTCGCGGGCAAAAAACGGGTCAAGCACCCCGGATGGAGCGGTTCCGTTTCCTCGTCAGCGGCCCGGCCGCTCCCAGGGCGCCCACGCCCCGAGCCAGGCCTCGCGGGTGGCGGACACGGCCTGCCCGGGCGTGAGCTGGGGCCTGTTGTCCGGGACGGTGACCGCGGCGCCCGGACCGGTGTCGCGGTACTCGGCGAAGCGCTGGCTCTGCCACGGGTGGGCGGCCGACATGTTGGCGTAGGGCGCCACCGCGTCGATGCCGGGCCCGAGCCAGGTGTCGCGCACGGTCAGCATCGGGCGGGCGGTGGTGTCGGAACCGGGCACCCAGGGGCGGGCCAGCTTGTAGTGGGCGTCCGGGGCCGCGCTCGTCACCCGGCTCCGGGTCACCAGGTAGCCGCGCGGGTTGGCGGCCGCGGTGGAGGGCGCGAAGACGAAGCCGTAGGGGGGCGCCGGCAGGTCGGTGCGGTCCAGGGTGCGGAAGTGGCAGTGCTCGTAGACGGCCGTCGCCCGGCCGAAGACGAAGTCGACGTCGCCCTCGACGGAGCAGTGCGCGTAGTACTGGCGGGCGAAGACGCCGAGCGCCATGGAGTCGGCGTACAGGGTGTCCTGGTGGCCGAGGAAGCGGCAGTGCGTGAACGCGCTGCGGTCGCCCTGCACCTTGACGGCCACCGCCTGGGTGCCGGTGATGTCCGGGTCGGCGGCGCGCAGCCAGTCGTTGGCGAAGGTGATCCAGCGGGCGGTGAACCCGTCGCCCTGCACGGTGGTGGTGGCCGAGCCCGTGGTGCCGTAGGTGCCGCCGCCGGGGCGGGCGGTTCCGGCCGCGTTGTCGTACACGATCACGACGTCCCGGGGGTCGCGCGAGGCGCCGATCCAGGTGGCGTCGGTGCGGGCGGCGTCGAGGACGACCGTCTCCCGGTAGGTGCCCGGTGCGATGACCAGGGTCCAGCCGCTGCCGGCCGCGGCGGTCACGGCGGCCTGCACGGTGGTGAAGTCGCCCCGGCCGCCCGCGTCGACGTACAGCGTCCGGTCGGTGAGGCGGCGGGCGGGCGAGCCGTACCGGCCGAACGGGCGGGCGCCGCCGGCGGCCGAGGCGGGGACGGCCGCGAGGCCGAGGGTGGCACCCGCGGCGGCGCTCGCGGCGAGGAAACCCCGTCGGGACAAGGGCGGTCGGGGGTGGGGCGAGGGCATGCGGACGCTCCTTCGCGGTACGGCTGGTCGAGGGAGGGGCGGGGCCGGGGCCGACGGGCCCCGGCCGCCGCGGGCGGTACGGGAGGTGACGTGCGGTACTGCGCCTGCGCCGCCGGTACGTCAGCGCAGGCGGCCGGCGCCCGCTCGGTGGTCGACGAGGGCGGGCACGGCCCCGGCCGGGTCGACCCTCGTGCGCAGCGTGGGCGTCCAGCCGGCGCCGCTTCGGAGGATCTCGGTGGGCACCTGGGCGTTGTGCACGGCGATCAGGTCGGTGGGACGGCCGTTGACGTAGTTGTCGTCGGCGGTCAGCGGGGCCTCCTTCCACTTCTTCAGCACCGAACCGGCCCGGACGCCGTCGGCCAGCGTGAACGCGTTGTGCTCGGCGACCAGTTGTGACTCCATGCCGATGCCGAAGCTGTAGGAGTAGTCCTCCCCGGCGACGAAGTGGTTGTTGTAGGAGTCGACCTGCCCGAAGCGGACGCGCGGGGCGCGCTCGACCAGGCCGGCGAACAGGTTGTGGTGGAAGGTGACCTTGAGGTGGCCGCGGTCGACGGCGGCCGTGGCGGCGCTGTCGCTGTTGCCGATCAGGATCGTCTTGTCGTGCTCGGTGAAGACGTTCCAGGAGGCGGTGACGTGGTCGGCGCCCTTGACGATGTCCAGTTCGCCGTCGTGCTGCTGGTAGATCCGCCCGAAGTAGGACGGCAGGGTGCTGTCCGGGTGCTCGCCGTCGGTGAAGGTGTCGTGGTCCATCCAGACGTGCGTCGCGCCGTAGACGACGGCGCTGTCGTACTCGGAGTTCCAGTTGCCGTCGGCGGTGTCCGTCGGGTCCCACTGCGGGAAGCAGTCCAGGGGGCTCTCGAAGGTGAGGTTGCGGACGATGACGTTGTCGACGCCCTTGATCTGGAGGCTGGCACCCTTGAAGCCGGCGTCGCGGCCGATGCCGATGATGGTGGTGTCGGCGGGGACGGCCGCCTTGATGTAGGCGTCCTGGCGGGCGGCGGAGGCGCGGCGCAGGCCTTCGGGGCTGTCGTCGGGCTCGGCGTCCAGGGTGGTGGTCCGGCCCCAGACCGCCGGGTCGTAGGTCTTCAGGTAGGTGCCGAGGTCGTAGCCGGGCGCCGCGAAGGAGGCGCAGTCCGGCCCGTCGGCGTCGATGGTGCCCTTGACTCTGATGATCCGGGGCGCGCTGCCGCCGTCGGTGAGCGCGGCCTTGAAGGCGTCCCAGGTGGACACGGTGTAGACGTGCGCGGAGTCGGCGGCCGAGCCGCCGGTCGTCCCGCTGCCCTCGGCCGCCCATCCGTCGTGCGCCGCGAGGACCTGGCGGGCCGGGTCGGGGTGCCCGTGCCGGGGGGAGGCGGTGGCGGTGCCGGTGACGGCGAGTACGAGGGCCGTGCAGCCCAGGAGCGATGCTATGGCACGTCCATGACACTTCGGTGTACGCACTGTACGGGTCTCCTCGTCACGAGTTCGGTACGGCGGTGGCGGTGGGGCCGGGGGTCGCGCTGCCGGTGGCGGCGGGGGCGTCGGAGGCGGGGGGCCAGGTGATCCGGGAGGCGGGGACGTCCCGGTGCAGCCGGACCACGTCGTGCGGCGCGAGCACCCGCGTGCGCAGCAGCTCCCGGGCCACCAGCCGGGCCACGGCGATCGCGCCGGGCGGGTTGAAGTGGGTGTTGTCCTGCTCGGTGGCGGTCCAGTTGAAGTACGTCTTCGTCGCCTCCGTCCCGAGGCGCTGCCAGAGCGCGAGCGACAGCGCCTCGATGTCCAGCAGCGCCACCTGCTCCCGGCGGGCGAGGTCGCGCATCGCCGCCGGATAGTCGCCGTGGGTCGGCACGGCGTCGCCGTCCGCGTCGAACCTGCGGCGCTCCACCGGTGTGGCCAGCACGGGCCGGGCACCGCGCGCGCGGGCACCCTCGACGTACAGCCGCAGGTAGTCCTGGTAGGTGGTCCAGGGGTCGGTCCCGCGGGCGGGGTCGGTGGTCTTCTCGTCGTTGTGCGCGAACTGGACGAGGAGCAGGTCGCCGGGGCGGATCACGCAGAGGACGGCGTCGAGGCGGCCCTCGTCGGCGAAGCTCTTCGAACTGCGCCCGTTGACGGCGTGGTTCGCGACGTCCAGGCCTTGGCGGAGGAAGAAGGGGAGCGCCATTCCCCAGCCGGTCTCGGGGGCGGCGTCGGCGTACTTCTGGGCGGCGGTGGAGTCACCGGCGACGTACAGCGTGCGGCGGTGGGGGGCGGCCCGGGCGGTGCCGGTGGCCGCGAGGGCGAGGGGGACGGCGGCGGCCGCCGCCAGGCCGAGCTGTCTGCGCGTGAGGGACACGGGAGGGTGCCTTTCGCCACGGGGTGGAAGCGCACGGGGGCGGGGGGAGTGCTCCGGCGGGGCGGCCGTGCCGGGTGGGCGCGGCCCGCCGCGGCCGCGCCCGCCCCGGCACCGGGTTCAGTGGTTCTTCCTCCAGTCGGCCTGCGCCTCGTTCAGCTGGTCGGCCAGCGTGTGCAGGAAGTCCTTCGCGCTCATCCTGCCGAGCAGCACCTTCTGGAAGTTGGGCTCGTTGTCGGCCTTGGAGATGGTGTTCCAGTCGGGCAGGTAGTACGGCAGCTGCACGACCTTCGTGGCGTCCCCGTTCAGCGCCTCGGCGGCGAGCTTCGTCGGCTCC
Organism: Streptomyces sp. NPDC041135; assembly: GCF_055592085.1. Taxonomy (NCBI): domain Bacteria; kingdom Bacillati; phylum Actinomycetota; class Actinomycetes; order Kitasatosporales; family Streptomycetaceae; genus Streptomyces; species Streptomyces sp. NPDC041135. The sequence goes on along the minus strand of NZ_JBVIYZ010000015.1, from coordinate 46,842 downwards.
GACGACTGCACCCACGCGTCCTGCGCCGCCTGGAGGTTGGCCGGCACCTGCCCCGCCGACTCGTTCCACCTGCTGTTGGACTCGTGGGAGGCGGCGAACTCGATGAACTTCCACGCCGCGGCCTTGTTCTCGCCGGACTTGAACAGGGCCAGCCCGTCGACCGGGTTGGAGACCTGCACGCGCGTGCCGTCGTCCAGCGTGGGGTTGGGGATGCCGCGGAACTTGCCCTTCAGCGCCTTCTCGTGGTCAGCGAAGGACCCCAGGTTGTGGCTGAGCATGCCGATGGTGCCGGAGTCCCACTGGGCGACCATCTTGGTGAAGTCGTTGTTGACGTCGGCGGACGGGGTGTCCTTCTTGTAGAGGCCGGCGTACTTCTCCAGCGCGGCGACGTTCTTCGGGTCGTCGACGGTGGTCTTGTCGCCGTTCCAGAAGTCGGTGATCCCGCTCTGCCCGTAGATCGCGTCCAGCGCCTGCGCGATGGAGCCCTCGCCGCCGCGGATGGTGTACCCGAACCGGTTCTTGCCGGCGGCGGTGAGCTTGTCGGCGGCCCGGTAGAACTTCGTCCAGGTGGCCGGGGCCTCCAGGCCCGCCGAGCGGAACAGGTCGGTCCGGTACCACAGGGTGCCGTTGTTGGCGGACGTCGGCACGGTGTACGTCCTGCCGTCACCGCCGGCGGCCTTGACGCTGTCCAGGAACGTGACGTTGAGCTTGCCGTCCAGCGCGCTCCCGGCCAGCCGGTCGTCCAGCGGCTCCAGGGCGCCCTGCGCGGCGATCTCGGCGAGCATCGCGGTGCCGACGCCGCCGACGTCCGGCAGGCCGCCGCCCTGGATGGCGGTGTCGTACTTGGACTGGACGCTCGCGGCGGGCACCCCGACGTACTTGACGTGGATGTCCGGGTACTTCTTCTCGAAGTCGGCGATGATCTGCTTCCACACGTCGGTGCGGACGCCGCCGTTGTTGTCCCAGAAGGTGATCGTGCCCTTCCCGGAGCCCTCGGTGCCCTTGTCCCCCGCGCCGCCGCTGCCGTCGTCACCGCAGGCGGTGGCGGTCAGCGCGAGCACGGAGCCCAGGGCGACGGCGATGGCGGCGCGCCTGCTTCTGCGGATGCTGCTTCTCATGGGTCGGCTCTCTTCTTCCGGTCTTCCGGTCGGTGGTGGTGCCGGTCTGCTGGATGGAGCGGAGGTGCGGCGGGGCGAGGCGTGGGGGGAGGCCCGGGGCGCCGCGGGTGCGCCGCCGGGAGGCGTGTCAGGCGGGTGTGACGCGGAACCGGTTGAAGACGGCCGTTCCGGCGTGCCCCGCTCCCCCGGGCGCTGCGGCGAACAGCCCGAGAAGGGCGCCGGTCCAGCCCCAGGGCGTGGCGGTGAAGACGGGTCCGGAGGGGCGCGGGCCGTCCCCGGTGTCACCGGAGAACCGGCACCTGGCGCCCGCGCCGATCTCGATGCGCAGCCGGGCCCGCCCGTCCGGCGCCGGGCGGGACGGCCCGGCGTCCCGCTCCCGTGGCCGGTCCTCCGGTGCGCCGGGGGCGCCGGGCGCCGCCGCGCGGACCGGCTCGGCGAACCGGTGCACGAGGCGGACCGTCCCGTCGGCCCCGCGTTCCAGGCCGATCCAGGCGTAGGCGTCGCCGAGGACGGCCAGCCCGGCCCGCGCACCCGGTTCGGTGCCGGCCAGCCGCAGCTCGACCTCGGCCGTGCACGGCACGCCGGGCAGCCGCTGGGTCAGGACGTGGGACAGCCCGCGCAGGTCGGCGGCGCCGGCGCCGCGCACACAGGTCAGCCGGAGGCCGTCGGCGGAGTGCTGGGTGGCCCAGCCGTCGCGCGGGTTGGCCGTCCACTGCCACTGGCGGCCGAACCGTCCGCCGGGGAAGTCGTCGTCGGTGGCGGGCGCGGCGGGCGGCTGGGCCGGGAGGGCGGGCCGGCGGTGGACGGTGACGGGGGCGCCGTCGTCGCCGAGCACCGGCCAGCCGTCCCCGGGGTCCCAGCGCATCGGCTGGAGGTGGACCACCCGGCCGTACGCGCCGCGCTGCTGGAAGTGCAGGAACCAGTCCTCGCCGGCCGGGGTGCGCACCCAGCCGCCCTGGTGGGGCCCGTTGACGGCGGTGTCCTTCTGCTCCAGCACGATCCGCTCCGTGTACGGGCCGAAGAAGCCGCGCGAACGGAACGCGCCCTGCCAGCCGTTCGCCACTCCCCCGGCGGGCGCGAGGATCCAGAACCAGCCGTCGTGCCGGTACAGCTTGGGTCCCTCCAGCGTGAACCAGCCGGGGATGCGGTCGGCGTCGACGATCACCGTGCCCTCGTCCAGCAGCGAGGTGCCGTCGGGGTGCATGCGGTGGCCGGTGAGCCGGTTGCCGATCCCGGAGCGGGACCTGGCCCAGGCGTGCACCAGGTAGGCCTCGCCGGTCTCCTCGTCCCACAGCGGGCACGGGTCGATCAGGCCCCGGCCCGCCTCGACCAGGTGCGGGCAGGTCCAGGGGCCGCGGATCGAGGGTGCGTTGACCTGCTGGATGCCGTGGTCGGGGTCGCCCCAGAAGATCCAGAAGCGGTCGTCGTGGTACCGGATCGACGGCGCCCAGACCCCGCCGCCGGGCCGTGGCACGGCGAACTCCTCCGCCGGCTCCAGGCGTTGGAGGGCGTGGCCGACGAGGGTCCAGCCGACGAGGTCGCGGGAGTGGAGCAGCGGCAGGCCGGGGGCGCGGCCGAAGCTGGAGGCGGTGAGGTAGTAGTCGTCGCCGACGCGGACGACGTCCGGGTCGGACCAGTCGGCGCCGAGGACCGGGTTGCGGTAGGTCGCGGTGGTCACCGGCCCACCGCCCTGGCGATCAGCGCGGCGGCCTCGGCGCGGCCGGCCCGGCCGTCGGCGACCACGGTGACGATCCGGCGTACGACGGTCTCGCCGGGCCCGATCGGCAGCCGCCGGTCGTGCGCCAGCGACGACCCGACGCCCGGGTACTCGGCCGTGCGCACGAACCACGGGTCGCGGCGGGTGTCCTCGGTGGCCCCGGCGAAGACCAGCGTCCAGCCCGCCCCGCCGCCGCCGTCCGGGCGGGAGGGGCCGTGGCCGGTCAGGGCCAGCCAGTCGGCGCGGGTGCCATGCACCTCGCTCTCGCCGCGGCGGTCGGCGGTGAAGACGTCCGGCGCGGACGCCTCCTTGCGGGCCCGCCAGAAGAAGCCCCCGTAGGCGGCGCCGGGGCGTCCGTTGGTGGCGGGGCTGCCGAGGGACAGCGGCCCGGACGTGATGTTGGTGAGGGAGAAGGTGAGGTCCAGCGCCCAGGCGGTGTCGGTGAGCCGGGTCGCGGCGACGGTGCGGCGCTCGCGCAGCAGGGCACCGGCGGACGCCGTCCAGCGCAGCTCCGCCACGAAGCCGTCGGGGTCGCGCAGCTGGAAGGCGGTGTGCCGCTGGGTGCCGTGGTTGTCCAGCTCGGTCGGGCCCCGGCCGGCGACGAAGGTGCGGCCGCCCCAGAAGTTGTGCCCCTCGACGTCGGGAACGGCGACACCGACGCCGAGGTGGTGGGTGTGGTCGGCGGGGCCGGCCTCGGTGACCGCGGTACCGGCGAGGGTGGTGACGGGGTGCAGGTAGGGGCGCGGGGAGAGCCGGGCGGGCAGGGCGGGACGGGTGACGTAGCGGCCGACCGGGCGGCCCGCGACGCGCAGGACCAAAGTGTCGTCGGTGGTCGTCATCAGGTGCTCACCTCTTTCGGTTGCGCCCAGGGGGCGCCCAGCTCGGAGTAGAGGGCGAGGGTGTCCGCGGCGGCCGCGACCAGCTCGTCGATCCCGGTCACGACCCGGCGGTGCTCGGCCCGCAGCGGCCGCCAGGCGCCGGCGGGCAGCGGCGCGGGGTCGGCGGCCAGCCGGACCGCTTCGACGAGCCGCATGAAGGCGCCGGTGCGCTCCGGGGGGACCAGCAGGTCCGCGCCGGTGGTGAGGTGGGCGACGAGGTTCTCCAGCAGGTCGGTGCGGCCGTACTCGCTCTCCTGCGGGCCGTGGCCCGCCCGCTGGAGCAGCACGCGGTCCTGCTTGTACCAGAAGGTGATCCGGCCGCGGGTGCCGTGCACCACGACGTACGGCTCCCCCGGTGTGCGCGCGCACAGCGTCGCGGCGACGGTGACCGGACCGCGGGCGGTGCTCAGCCGGACGCAGGAGGTGTCGTCGGCCTCGATGTCGTTGGCGCGCAGCAGCTCCGTCTCGATGCCGGTGACGTCGTCGGCGCCGGTGGTGCCGAGCAGCGCGAGCGCGGTGGCGGCGATGTGCGCGAGCGGGTTGGTGAGGACGCCGTCGACCACGTCGACGCCGTCCAGGCGCCGTCTGCCCGCCCAGGGCGCCCGCCGGTAGTAGGCCTCGTCGCGGGCCCACGCACCGGCGCCGCCGACCCCGGTGACCTCCCCGATCGCGCCCTCGCCGATCAGCCGCCGGATCGCGGGCAGGGCGTGCGAACCCAGCGACTGGAAGCCGATCTGGCAGGCCACCCGGGCGGCGGCGACCCCGTCGGCGATGCGGCGGAACTCCGCGTAGGAGGGTGCGGGCGGCTTCTCCAGCAGCAGGTGCGCCCCCCGCCCGGCGGCGGTGAGGGCCAGGTCGGCGTGGGTGGGGATCGGGGTGCAGATCACGCAGATCCGGGCGCCGGTGGCGTCCAGCAGGGCGCCGAGGTCGGCCGACTGGGCCGGTGCGCCGAGGCCGTCCAGTTCCCGGCCGGTCAGCGGGGTCAGCTCGCAGACGCCGGCCAGCCGGACCACGCCCCGCTCCCGCAGGCGGCGGAGGTTGCCGAGGTGCCAGCGGCCGTGGCCGCGCGCCCCGGCCAGGACGACCGGCACGGCCCCGCCGTCCTCCGTCACCGCCGCGCCGCCCTCGGGTGCGGCCGGGCCGCTCATCCCTTCACCGCCCCGGCGCTGAAGCCCGTGATCAGCCACTTCTGGATGAACGCGAAGACGACGACCACCGGGACGGCGGCGACGATGCCGCCCGCGGCGAGCGCGCCGAGGTCGACGCTGTCCGAACTCATCAGCGTGTTGAGGCCGACCGGGATGGTCTGCTTGCCCGGGTCGGAGAGGAACATCAGCGCGAACAGGAAGTGGTTCCAGGCGTGCACGAAGGCGAACGAGCCGACGGCGATCAGCCCCGGTCGCAGCAGCGGCAGCACCACGATCCGGAAGGCGGTGAGCCGGCCGCAGCCGTCCACCCAGGCGGCCTCCTCCAGGGAGTACGGCACGTTCCGGATGAAGCCGCTGATCAGGATCATCGACAGCGGCAGCTGGAAGACGGTCTCGGCGACGACGACGCTGCCGAGCGAGTTGATCAGCTGGAGCCTGGCGAAGATCTGGAACAACGGCACCAGCAGCAGCGCGCCCGGCACGAACTGCGAGCACAGCAGGGCCAGCATGAACGCGCGTTTGACGCGGAAGGTGAAGCGGGCGAGCGCGTAGCCGCCGGCCAGCGCGACGACGGTGGTCAGCACCAGGGTGGCGAGGCCGACGTAGACGCTGTTGGTGAAGTAGGTGCCGAAGCCGCGCTCGGTCCACACCTTCTCGAAGTGCTCGCCGGTGACCGGCCACGGCAGCAGCGAGGTGGAGCCGGCCGGGCGCACGGCGAACAGCAGGATCCAGTAGAAGGGGATCAGGGTGAACAGCAGGTAGATGCCCAGGGGGAGGTAGATCTGCCAGCGGGGGACCTCGTCCCAGGCGCGGCGCCCGGCACGCGGGCCGGCGGGTTCGGCGGCGACGCGCTCGGGTGCGGGCGCCATCTCGGTGATCACTTCTCCTCACCGCCGAACTTGCTCAGGCGCAGGTAGACGATCGAGCAGAAGAGCAGGATCACGAAGGCCACCGTGGTCAGGGCGGACGCGTAACCGAAGTTGTGGGCGTCGACGCTGGTGTTGGCGATGTAGAGCGGCAGGGTCGTGGTCTCCCCGGCCGGGCCGCCGCCGGTGAGGGTGTAGAGCAGGTCCACGTTGTTGAACTCCCACACCGCGCGCAGCAGCGTGGACAGCACGATCGCGTCCTTCAGGTGCGGCAGGGTGATGTGCCAGAACTGCTTGAGCCGGCTCGCCCCGTCGACCTCGGCGGCCTCGTACAGGTCCTTGGAGACCGACTGGAGGTCGGCGAGGATGAGGATCGCGAAGAACGGCACCCCCCGCCACAGGTCGGCGACCACCGTGGCCGGGAACACCGTGGCGGTGTCCGACAGCCAGCTGGTGCCGTAGGAGCCGACGCCCAGGTCGGCGAGGTAACGGGTGACGCCGGTCTGGGAGTTGTACAGCAGCACCCAGATCGCCGAGGTCAGGACGCCGGAGACGGCCCACGGCGAGAACACCAGGGCGCGGCCCACCGCCCGCCCGGCGAAGGTCTGGTTGACGATGAGGGCGAGGGCCAGGCCGAGCAGCAGCTGCAACGCCACCTCGGTCACCACCCACTTCGCGCTGAAGGTGAGCGTGTCCCAGAACTGCGGGTCGTCGGTGAAGGCGTGCACGAAGTTGCCGAAGCCCGCGTAGCCGTTCCGCCACGGCTTGGTGGGGTTGTAGTTCTGCAGGCTGTAGTAGAAGACGCTGATGACCGGGTAGGCGATGAAGCCCAGCATCAGCAGCGCCGCCGGGGCGATCAGCAGGTACGGCAGCCTGCGCGGCGTCGCGGAGGCACGGCGCCGCCGGGGTGGCGCGGGCGGTTTCGCCACGGCTGCGGCTTGGGCCATGACTGTTCTCCGTTCGCAGTGGGGCGGGTGCAGCGGGCAAAGAGGTTGAGAAAGCGCTTGCTACGTACACATGGGTGTGCCCGGCCCCCGGGAGCGCCCCGGGGGTTCGGTCAGCCCGCGTAGGGGTCCGGCACCTTCCCCGGCCGGGCCAGGAAGGCGAAGTCGCAGCCGGTGTCGGCCTGGGTGATCTGCTCGTTGTACAGCGCTCCGTAACCGCGCTCGTAACGGGCGGGCGGCGGCGTCCACCGCGCCCTGCGCCGCCGCAGCTCCTCGTCGGACACCTCCAGCCGCAGCGTGCGGGCCTCGACGTCCAGGGTGATCCGGTCCCCGGTGCGCACCAGCGCCAGCGGCCCGCCGACGTACGACTCCGGTGCCACGTGCAGCACGCAGGCGCCGTAACTGGTCCCGCTCATGCGGGCGTCGGAGATCCGCACCATGTCCCGCACGCCCTGCTTGAGCAGGTGGTCCGGGATGGGCAGCATGCCGTACTCGGGCATGCCGGGGCCGCCCTTGGGCCCGGCGTTGCGCAGCACCAGCACGCTGTCGGCGGTGATGCCGAGCGAGGGGTCGTTGATGGTGCGCTGCATCTCCTTGTAGTCGTCGAAGACGACGGCGGGACCGGTGTGCCGCAGCAGGTGGGGCTCGGCGGCGATGTGCTTGATGACCGCGCCGTCCGGGCAGAGGTTGCCGCGCAGCACCGCGACGCCGCCCTCGGCCGCGACCGGGTTGCCGCGGGGCCGGATGACGTCGTCGTCGTGCACCCGGGCGCCGGCGAGCTGTTCGCGCAGGGTGTCGTGGCTCACCGTCGGCCGGTCCAGGTGGAGGAGGTCCGTGATCCGGGAGAGGAAGCCGGGCAGGCCGCCCGCGAAGTGGAAGTCCTCCATCAGGTAACGCTGCCCGCCGGGGCGGACGTTGGCGAGCACCGGGACCGTGCGTGCGGTGCGGTCGAAGTCGTCCAGGGTCAGGGTGACCCCGGCCCGGCCGGCCATGGCGATCAGGTGGATCACGGCGTTGGTGGAGCCGCCGAGGCCCAGCACCGTCGTCACCGCGTCCGCGAAGGCGTCGGCGGTGAGGATGTCGCGCACCGTGCGGCCCCGGTGGACGAGGTCGACCACGGCCAGTCCCGCGCGGGCGGCCATCCGCTCGTGCCCGGAGTCGACGGCGGGGATGCTGGACGCGCCCGGCACGGTCACGCCGAGCGCCTCGGCGGCGGCGGTCAGCGTGGACGCCGTACCCATGGTCATGCAGTGGCCGGGCGAGCGGGCCAGGCCGCTCTCCAGCTCGGTCAGCTCGCAGTCGCCGATGAGCCCGGCGCGCTTGTCGTCCCAGTACTTCCACATGTCGGTGCCGGAGCCGAGGACCTCGCCCCGCCAGTGACCGGGCAGCATGGGCCCGGCGGGCACGAAGACGGCGGGCAGGCCGGCGGAGGCGGCGCCCATCAGGAGGGCGGGCGTGGTCTTGTCGCAGCCGCCCAGCAGCACCGCACCGTCCACCGGGTAGGACCGCAGCAGCTCCTCGGTCTCCATGGCGAGGAGGTTGCGGTAGAGCATCGGGGTCGGCTTCTGGAAGGTCTCGCTGAGCGTGGCGACCGGGAACTCCAGCGGGAACCCGCCCGCCTGCCACACGCCCCGCTTGACGGCCTGGGCGCGCTCGCGCAGGTGCACGTGGCAGGGGTTGATGTCCGACCAGGTGTTGAGGACGGCGACGACCGGCTTGCCGAGGTGCTCCTCGGGCAGGTAGCCGAGCTGGCGGGTGCGGGCGCGGTGGCTGAAGGAGCGCAGCCCGTCGGTGCCGTACCACTGGTGGCTGCGCAGCTCCTCCGGGCGCTTGCGCGGGGCGCTCATATCGGCCACCCCGCGGCGATGGCGGCGACCTCCGCGCGCCGGTCCCCGGGCAACTGCCTGCTGGGCGGGCGGACGTCGCGGCGGCACAGGCCCAGCGAGGCGAGGGCCTCCTTCACGACGCTGACGTTGTCGGCGGAGCCGTTGGCGGCCCGCAGCTCCTCGAAGCGGCGGATCCGCTCCCACACCTTCATGGCGGCCGGGTAGTCGCCGCCGCGCAGCGCCTCCAGCATGGCCAGCGACACGGCCGGGGCGACGTTCACCAGCCCCGAGGTGAAGCCGGTGGCCCCGGCGGAGAAGTAGGAGGGCGCGTACGGCTCGGCCAGTCCGGCGACCCACACGAAGCGGTCGACGCCCGCGTCCCGGGCGAAGGCGGCGAAGCGGGCCGCGTCCGGGACGGCGTACTTGACACCGATCACGTTCGGGCAGGCGTCGGCGAGTTCGGCGAGCCGGGCGCCGAGCAGCTGGCCGTTGCGGACGTAGGGCACCACGCCCAGCTCGGGGACGGCCTCGGCGATGGCCCGGTGGTAGTCGACCCAGCCGCGCTGCGAGACGTAGGGGTGGACGGGCTGGTGCACCATCACCATGCCGGCGCCCAGGTCGCGGGCGTGCCGGGCGGAGGCGACGGCGGTGGGCAGGTCGTGGCCGACGCCGGCCAGGAGCGCCGCGCGGCCACCGGCCTCCTCGGCGGTCAGCTCGCACACCAGGCGCCGCTCCTCGGGGGTGAGGGCGTAGAACTCGCCGGTGTTGCCGTTGGGGGTGAGGGTGCGGATGCCGCCGTCCAGCAGCCGTCGCACCAGGGCCCGGTAGGTGCCGGCGTCGACCGTGCCGTCCTCGGCGAAGGGGGTCACCGGGATCGCCACCACGTCGGCCAGCGCGGCCCGCTGGATCTCGAACGCCACGCCGCTCATGCCTGCCCTTCCGGTTCACGGGGGTCGCCGGGGACCTCGGCACGGATCCCGGCGGGGATGTCGGCGCCCGCGCCCGCGGAGGTCTCGGTGCCTGCCCCGGTGGCGATGCCGGGGGCGGTCCCGGGGAAGGCGCGGGCGACGAACAGCGCGATGTGCTCGTGCAGGGCGCGCGCCGCGCCGTCCGCGTCGCCCGTCAGCGCGAGCCGCAGGATCTCCCGGTGCTCGGTGGCCTCCCGCTCCCAGGAGGGGTCGGCGGCCCAGGCGACGGCGGAGACCAGGGCGGCCTGGTCGCGGACCTCGTCGAGCATCCGGCCGAGCAGCGGGTTGCCGCAGGGCAGGTACAGGGCGCGGTGGAACTCCCGGTTGGCCAGGGAGCGTTCGGCGGTGTCGGTGGCCGCGTCGGCCCGGGTGAGCGCGGACCGGGCGGCGTCGAGGGAGGCCCCCCGGCGCACCGCCCGCCGCAGCGCCTCCGGCTCCAGCAGCAGCCGCACGTCGTAGACCTCGCGCGCCATGTCCGCGTCCACCATGCGCACCGTGACGCCCTTGTACTGGCTCATCACCACCAGCCCGGTCCCGGCGAGGGTCTTGAGCGCCTCCCGCACCGGGGTCTTGGACACCCCGAACTGCGCCGCCAGCTCGGTCTCCACCAGGGCCTGGCCGGGGGTCAGCCGGCCGGTCAGGATGCGGTGTTTGATCGCGTCCAGCACGTACTGCGTGCGGGACGGGATCGGCATGGGCACAGAGGTCATGCGCGCCTCTCGGGGATGTCGCGAGCCAGGTGCATGCGTCATGTATCTGATCTCGCGTATCGCGTCTCATATATGACGTACGAAGTACGACGCGTTGACGGTAGGAGTGGCGCGGTGTTTCGTCAATGCTTCCGGCAGAGGAGGACGAGGTTGCCCGTCCGGGTGGGCCGGACGATTCCGGCAGAGTCCGGCGGATGCCGTCAGACGGTCCTGGTGGCGCCCTCTACGGCCGCGTGGGCGGGCCGCCCGAAGACCGCGCCGGCGCGGGCGGCCGCGGCCTGCGGGTCTTGCACGGGCCCGGTGTGGGTCACCAGCAGCTCCCGCGCCCGCGCCTCCCGGGCGATGCGGCCCGCGTCCTCGGGCGTGAGGTGCACCTGTTCGCCTTCGCGATGCTCCGCGAGGTCGGCCTCGCACAGGAACAGGTCGGCGCGGGCGGCGAGTTCCGTCAGCGCCGGGCACGGGCCGCTGTCTCCCGAGTACGCCAGGACGCTGCCCTGGCTCTCGGCGCGCAGCCCGTAGGCCTCGGTGCCGTGGGCGACGGCGCGGCTGGTCAGGCGGAGGTTCCAGTGCCGCACGTCATGGCCGTCGTACAGCGGCCGGAAGTCCAGGATGCCGCTGAGGAAGTCCACGTCCGGCTTGCCGAGGAACCCGGCGAGCCGCCGCGCGCAGTCTTGCGGGGCGTACACCGGTATCGGCGCGGGCGGCACGGCCCCGCCGAACGCGAACGCGTAGGCGGCGGCGAGCAGATCGGCGGCGTGGTCCGCGTGCAGGTGCGAGATCCAGATCGCGGTCAGCCGGGTCGGGTCCGTGTGCCGCTGCAACTCCGCGAACGTGCCGCTGCCCGCGTCCACCCACACCTCGGCGCCCCCGCCGCGCAGCAGGTACCCGGAGCAGGGCCGCCCGGGACGGGGGTGGGGGGAGGCGGTTCCGAGGACGGTGAGGCTGAGCGGCATACCGGGGAGCGTACGGGGCGGGCGGGCGGGCCGCGCGCGGTTCGGGTCGGCCCGCGCACCGGGCGCGCGGTGGCCGGGGGCGGTCAGGGGTCAGGGGTCAGGTCACGGTTTCCACTGCGGGTCGCGGCCGCTCAGGCCCACCGCGCGCTCCAGCAGGGGCGCCGTGCCCGGGACCGGGACGGCCGGGGCGAAGATGCCGCTGCCGCCGGAGTCCGCGGTGAGGGCCTGAAGGATGCCGTAGGAGGCCTGGAGGGCGGCCGGGTCGGGCTCGTAGGGCTGCCCGGTGGCGCGGGCCAGGTCCCAGCCGTGGATCACGAGTTCGTCGGCCGCGACGGCGCCCGCGGCCGCGCCGGGCAGGTCCACACCGCCGGCCCGGGTCATGCCGGTCCACGCCTCCGGGTCGCGCCAGGCCTCGGCGAGGTCGGCGAGCACCTCGGGCAGTTCCGCGCGCCAGCCGGGCGCGAGGTCGGGGACGGCGGCGTCCGGGCTGGTGTCGGTGGTGGCGCCCAGGTCCTTGCGGGCGGCGTCCCGGAAGGCGGCGGACAGCCCGATCAGATGGCCGAGCAGGGCGCCGACCGGGTAGTCCGGGCACGGGGTGGCGGCCGTGAGCTGCTCGTCGGTCACGGCCTCGGCGAGCCGCGCGATCACGCGGGTCTGCGGGCCGAGGTCGAGGAGGGTGTCGGTCATGCCGTGCTCCCTGGGGTCGAGATACCGGTTACGCCAGGGTGGACCGGCGCCGGCGCCCGGACTCATCGGCGCACGGCGCACTTTCCCACTGGATCAGCTTCCGGCGAGCGCCCGGCCGGCCGCCGCCAGGTCCGCGTCCGAGGCGAGTCCGGCGTGGTAGAGCCGCAGCTGCGTCGCGCCGAGGTCGCGCGCGCGTGCCGCGTCCGCCGCCAGGGTGGCGGGGCTGCCGCCCATGCCGGAGACGACGGTGAGGTTGGCGGCGAGGACGGAGCTGCGCCCGGCGTGTGCGGCGAAGGGCGCCAGCAGGGCCGGACCGCCCGCGCAGGGCACCACCACCCCGTCGGCGACGGAGAGGATGTGCGCGGGGTCCACGCCCGCGTTGGCGCCGCAGTGGTAGGAGACCGGGTCGGCGTGCAGCAGCACCTGGAAGCCCTCGGGCGCGGCGGCGCGGACCGCGGCGACGGCGTCCCGCTGGAGCGTGCGGGCGGTGGCGTCGCGCCACGCGCGCGTGGCCGCCGCCCGCTCCTGGCCGAGGAGCTTCTCCACCCCGGCCCATCCCCCGTCGTCCGGCGCGCCCCGCCACAGCGGCTCCAGGGCGGCCCGTACGGCGGCCGCCAGCGCGTCGGCGTCGAGGCCGTGCGCGCCGTACCCGGTGCGGCAGTCGGGGCAGAAGCACAGCGACATCAGGTACTGCCCCGCCTCGCCGAGGCCGACGCCGCCGGTCTTGTCGTGGGCGTGCAGGTGCGCGAGCCCGTACCAGCCCAGGGACTCCAGTTCGGTGCCGCTCGCGCCCGGGCGGACGGCGGCCTCGGCGGCCAGGGCGACCAGGTACGCGCGCATGGCGGGCTGGGCGATGCAGGGCGCCCACGGGTAGCGGTCGCCGTAGGCGTTGACGACGCAGGTGCCGGGGTGCTCGGCGCCGAGGCGGGAGTTGTGGGCGAGGACGACCCAGCTGTGCACCTCCAGGCCGGCCGCCGTGAGCGCCTCGGCGGCCTCGCCGAAGGAGTCGCCGGGCGACCAGTCCCCGGCCGGGTACGGACGCAGCGGCCGGTCCGTCCAGCGGCCGTCCGGCGGGTAGTACACGGCCGCGTGCCCGGCGGTGACGATGCGGTGGCGGGGGTGGCGGGGGGTGAGGGCGCGGGTGGAGTGGTAGGCGGAGGCGAGGGTCGCCCCGGCCACGCCGAGCGCGGCGATCCGCGCGGGGGCCCCGGGGTCGCCGTTGACGTCCCAGGGGTAGACGAACGCCGAGGCCCTCACGCGTCCTCCTCCAGCAGCGCGTACCCGTGCTCGATCAGCTGGGCGAGCTGCTTGACGTGGTCCTCGGACGGCTCGTGCAGGGGCGGGCGCACCTCCCCCACGTCCAGGCCGCGCAGCCGTACGCCCGCCTTGACCAGGGAGACGGCGTAGCCGCGGTCCTGGGCGCGCAGGTCGGCGAAGGGGCGGTAGAAGCCGTCGAGCAGGCGCCTGACCAGGTGCTCGTCGCCCTCCCGCAGCGCCCGGTGGAAGGCGAGGGCGATCTCCGGCGCGAAGCAGAACACCGCCGAGGAGTACAGGGTGATGCCGAGGGCGCGGTAGGCGAGCTGGGTCTGCTCGGCGGTCGGCAGGCCGTTGAAGTACAGGAAGTCGCCGGGGGCCTCGGTGCGTACGGCGCTGACGATCCGCTGCATGAGTTCCAGGTCGCCGAGGCCGTCCTTGAAGCCGATGATCCCCTCGGTGCGGGCCAGCGCGACGACCGTCTCCGGGGTGAACACGGCGTTGTCGCGCTGGTAGACGATCACCGGCAGGCCGCCGGCCGCCGCCAGCTCCCGGTAGTGGCGCAGCAGCCCGGCCTGCCCGGCCCGGACCAGGTACGGCGGCATGGCGAGCAGCCCGTCGGCTCCGGCGTCCCGGGCGAGGCGGGCGTAGCGGACGGCGAGCGCGGTGCCGTACCCGGCGCCCGCGACGACCGGGACGCGTCCCCCGGCGGCCGTCACGGCCGCGCGCACGCACGCCTCGAACTCCTCGGGCAGCAGCGCGTGGAACTCGCCGGTGCCGCAGCAGGCGAACACCGCGGCCGCGCCCGCCGCGACACCCCGGCGCACATGGGCGCCGCAGACCTCCGGGTCGACCGTGCCACCGGGGCCGTAGGGCGTCACGGGGAAGAACAGCGGCCCGCGCGGGTCGCTGAGCCGGGCGGCGAGCGGGGCTGGCGTCACGGGCGCTCTCCCTGAGTCCAGGCGGTGCATGAATCTGACCGGTGTCCATATGTCTGAACGACTGCACGCTACGGTCCCGACTCGCGGCCGGTCAAGCGGTCACCGGCGCAATACGGGAGCGGATTCCCCCACCCCACGCACACTTGACGAGCCGGACCACCCTCCCTAGCGTGTCCATGCATGTGAATGCCGTGCACGGATAAGGCCGACGCCAAGGAGACCGAGGATGCCCGCTCCCCGCACCGTTCTGCTCACCGGCGCCGCCGGCGGACTCGGCACCCTGATGCGTGACCTGCTCCCTGAGTACGGCTACACGCTGCGCCTGTTCGACGTGCGGCCGGTCGAGGGCGAGCCGGACGCGATCACCGCCGACCTGCGCGACCGGGACGCGCTGCGCGAGGCGGTCCGGGGCGTCGACGCGGTCCTGCACCTCGCGGGCATCTCCCTGGAGGCGCCCTTCGAGAAGATCCTGGCGTCGAACATCGAGGGCACCTACCACCTCTACGAGGCCGCCCGCCTCGAAGGCGTGCCGCGCGTCGTCTTCGCCTCCTCCAACCACGCCGTCGGCTACACCCCGGCCCCCCTCGACGGCGGCGCGCCGATCCCCGTCGACACCCCGCGCCGCCCCGACACCTTCTACGGCCTGTCGAAGTCCTTCGGTGAGGACCTGGCCCAGCTGTACTGGGACAAGCACGGCCTGGAGACCGTCTCCGTCCGCATCGGCTCCTGCTTCCCGGAGCCCACCAGCCTGCGGATGCTGTCGCTCTGGATGAGCCCCGCCGACGGCGCCCGGCTGTTCCACGCGGCCCTGACCGCCGAGGGCGTCGGGCACACCGTGGTCTACGGCTCCTCCGCCAACACCCGCCTGTGGTGGGACCTGACCAGCGCGCGGGCGCTGGGCTACGAGCCGCAGGACGACTCCGAGCCGTACGCCGAGAAGCTCCTCGCCGAGCAGGGCGAGCCGGACCCGCGGGACCCGGCCCACAGCCTGCTGGGCGGGCACTTCGTCACCGACCCGCCGATGTGGCCGTACTGAGCACCGGCGGCCGGGCGGGGGCGGCCGTGACCGGGCGGGAGCGGCGGCCGGCGGAAACGGCGGCCGGGTAAGGGAACGGTAAAGCGGCCTCGCTCGTTCATCTGGCATGACAGCTATGACCCCTGGCTCGAACATCCCTCTGCCGGTCGCCCGTGTGACGGTGGACGTCGCCGCGCCCGTGCGGCTCGACGTGTCGGGCCTGCTGCTCACCGCCGACGGCAAGGTGCGCTCCGACGACGACTTCATCTTCTACAACCAGCCCAGCGGGCCGGGCGTGACCTACCGGCCGGGCGGCGGCGCGGCCCCCGACGCGATCAGCGTCGACACCGCCGCCGTGCCGCCCGGCATCGAGAAGATCGTCGTCACGGCGAGCCCGGACGCCGCCGGCCGCACCTTCGAGGGCATCGAGCCCACGGCCACCATCCGCAACGCGGACGACGGCTCGGTCCTGGCCACGTTCACCCCGCCGCGGCTCGGCAGCGAGACGGCCCTGGTGATCGTCGAGGTCTATCTGCGCGGTGGCGCGTGGAAGGCCCGCGCGGTCGGCCAGGGGTACGCGAACGGGCTGGCGGGCATCGCCACCGACTTCGGCGTGACGGTGGAGGAACCCGCCCCGGCCCCGGCCCCGGCCCGAACCC
Organism: Streptomyces sp. NPDC041135; assembly: GCF_055592085.1. Classification (NCBI taxonomy): domain Bacteria; kingdom Bacillati; phylum Actinomycetota; class Actinomycetes; order Kitasatosporales; family Streptomycetaceae; genus Streptomyces; species Streptomyces sp. NPDC041135. The sequence continues at coordinate 31,158 of NZ_JBVIYZ010000015.1, read as the reverse complement.
CGGCTCCGCCGCCCGCCCCGGCACCGGCCGCGCGGCCCGTCGCCCCGGCGCCCGCCGCGCCCGTCATGCCCGCCGCCCCGGCCGCTCCCCCGGCCCCGGCCGCTCCCGCCCCCGGCGCCGGGAAGGTCAACCTGGACAAGGGCCGGGTCAGCCTCCAGAAGAACCAGACGGTGTCGCTGATGAAGGGCGGCCGCCCGCTGCTCGCGCGCGTCAAGATGGGCCTCGGCTGGGAACCGGCGTTCCGGGGCAGGGACATCGACCTGGACGCCTCGGTCATCGCCTACGGCCCCCAGCGCGACCACGTCGACAGCTGCTACTTCGGCAAGCTGACCATCCTGGAGGGCGCCGTCAAGCACTCCGGTGACAACCTCACCGGCGAGGGCGGCGGCGACGACGAGGTGATCGTGGTCGACCTCGGCCGGCTCCCGCAGCAGGTCACCGGCCTGGTCTTCACCGTGAACTCCTTCTCCGGTCAGAAGTTCACCGAGGTCGCGAAGGCCTACTGCCGCCTGCTGGACGCCACGACCGACGAGGAGCTGGTCCGCTTCGACCTCACCGGCGCCGAACCGCAGACCGGCGTGCTGATGGCCAAGCTGGTCCGCCAGTTCTCCGGCGAGTGGGACATGACCGCCCTCGGCAGCTTCGTCAAGGCCCGCACGGTCCGCAACATGGTCAAGCCGGGCGCCCAGGCGCTGTAACCGGGCGTACGGGCCTGCCCCGCCCCCCGCCGGTGACGGGGGGCGGGGCAGCCGGCCTCACAGGTGCGCGGCGCGCGGCGGCGAATGTGCTCTGCCGAGGAATCGGCGCCCTGACATCAGCCGCGCTTCTGCCGCTTCCAGGGGCCGGTGATGGCGAGCATGATGCCCGGCTCCTGGATGTTGGCGAACAGGGTCCGGCCGTCGGGCGAGAAGGTGACGCCGGTGAACTCGCTGTATTCCGGCTCCTGCTCGGTGCCCTGGTTCAGCTCGTTGCGGGCGATGGGGTAGGTGCGGCCGCTCTCGGTCGCGCCGAACAGGTGCTGGACGCCCTCGCCGTCCTCGGCGATGACGAGACCGCCGTAGGGGGAGACGGTGATGTTGTCGGGGCCGTCGAAGGCGCCGTCGGCGGACGGGTCGGGGTTGACGCCCAGGAGCACCTTCAGGGTGAGGGTGCGGCGCTTGGGGTCGTAGAACCAGACCTGGCCGTCGTGCTGGACGGGGCTCTCCTCGCGGGCGAAGGAGGAGACGATGTAGGCGCCGCCGTCGGCCCACCACATGCCCTCCAGCTTGCGGGCGCGGGTGACCTGGCCGGTGGTGAACTGCTTGCGGACGGACACCGTCGCCGCGTCGCGGTCCGGGACGTCCACCCAGTCCACGCCGTACACCGTGCCGGTGCGGGTGGCGCGGGAGAGGTCGTCGACGAACTGGCCGCCGGAGTCGAAGCACTTGAACGCCTGGAGCACGCCCGCGTCGTCGGCGAGGGTGCGCAGCCGGCCGCGGCCGTGGTGGAAGCCGGCGGGCGGGGTCCAGCGGTACAGCAGGCCGTTGGGGCCGGCGGCGTCCTCGGTGAGGTAGAGGTGGCCGCGCCGGGGGTCGACGACGACCGCCTCGTGGGCGTAACGGCCCAGCGCCTTGACGGGCTTGGGGCCGCGGTTGGCCCGGCGGTCCTCGGGGTCGACCTCGAAGACGTAGCCGTGGTCCTTGGTCATGCCGTTCTGGCCGGCCTTGTCCTCGGTCTCCTCGCAGGTCAGCCAGGTTCCCCAGGGGGTGCTGCCACCCGCGCAGTTGGTGGACGTACCGGCGATGCCGACCCACTCGGCGACATGGCCGCCGCGGCGGACCTCGACGACCGTGCAGCCGCCGGCGGCGGCGGGGTCGTAGACGAGGCCCTCGGTGAGCGGCACCGGGTGCGGCCAGTTGGCGCGCGGGCCCTTCAGCTCGTGGTTGTTGACGAGCAGGGTGGTGCCGCGCGGGCCGTCGAAGGCGGCGGTCCCGTCGTGGTTGGAGGGAGTGGGCTCACCCGACTCCAGCGTGGTCCGGCCGCTGTAGGTGACGATGCGGTACGAGAACCCGGCGGGAAGCGCGAGGATGCCGTCGGGGTCGGGGACCAGCGGCCCGTAGCCGACTCCGCCGTGCGCGGCGTCCGCCTGTCCCGGGGCGCCCTCGGTCTCCGTGGCGGCGAGGGCGTTCGGGGCGGTGGCGAGGGCGCCGACGCTGCCCGCCAGTGCGACACCGGCACCGGTGAGCGCGGATGTCCTGGCGAAGTCCCTGCGGGTGAGCGACATGGTGTCTCCTGTGACGGGGGGTGAGCCGTGGAGGGTGGCGGACCTCGGTTGCGGCGAAACGCTCCCGCCCACCGCTGAACGGGAGTTGAACGCCGGGCGACCTCCTGGTCCCCGCTTCCATGAATCCGTGTCCGCCGCGCCGGGGGAACCCCCGCGGACCGCACCGCCGCGACTACGGCCGGATCCGCCCCCTGCCCCACCCCCGGGGTGCCGGGACCGACCGGGCTCCCGAGCCCGCGGGACCCGGAACCCTGCTCGGCCCGGGTGTCACTCCCCGCGCTGCGACCTCGCCTTGAAGGCCGCCTTGCGGGCCTCCTTGGCGACCTTCTTGTCCGGGTGCAGGCGGCCCATCGCCTCCAGCACGTCCGCCGTCGCGGGGTGGTCCACCCGCCAGGCGGTGGCGAAGAAACCGCTGTGCTGCCGGGCGAGACCCTCGACCAGGGCCTGCAGCTCCTCGGAGTTGCCCTCGGCGGCCAGCTGCGCGGCCAGGGTGTCGACGGTCAGCCAGAACACCAGCTCCTGCGAGGGCGCCGGCACCCCGGAGGCGCCCCGCTCGCTCAGCCAGACCCGGGCCAGCCCGCCCAGCTCCGGGTCGTCGAGGACCTCGCGGAGCGCCGGTTCCGCCTCCGGGCCGACCATCGCCAGGGCCTGCTGGCAGCGCAGCCGGCGCAGCGGAGCCCCGGCGTCGCCGCCCCGGGCCGCCGCCAGCAGCTCCCGTGCCGCGTCCAGGCTCTCGCGGCGGGCGAGCCACTGCTCGGTCTCGGCGCGGGCGGCCGCCGCCGGGAAGGCGGAGGTGCCGTCGAGCAGCGCGTCCGCGCCCTTGTCCGCGAGCGCGCCGACCGCCGGCGCCGTGAGCCCGGCCTCCAGCAGCCGCGCCCGCAGCCCGTACAGGCCGAGCGGGGTGAGCCGGACCATGCCGTAGCGGGAGACGTCGGTCTCGTCGACCGGCGCGGCGGCCTCCTCGTCGGCGTCGGTCAGCAGCGCCTCGTCGACCGGCCGGTACTCCACCAGTCCGATCGGCTCCAGCATCCGGAACTGCTCGTCCAGGCGCACCATCGCGTCGGACACCTGCTGCAACACGTCGTCGGTGGGCTGTCCCATGTCGCCGGGCACCAGCATCGAGGCGGCCAGGGCGGGCAGCGGCACCATGCTCGCGCCGGGGCCGCTCTCCGTCACGGTCAGCAGGTAGAGGTTGCCGAGGACGCCGTCGAGGAACTCCGTCTCGGCCTGCGGGTCCCAGTCGAGTGACGAGAAATCGACCTCGCCGCCCGCGTCCAGGGCGTCCATCAGCCCGTCCAGGTCGGGCACGGTCGCGTCGGCGATCACGGTCTCCAGGGCGGCGAGCCACACCGTCAGGACGTCGTGCGGGGAGCCGCCGGTGAGCAGCGCCAGCTCGGCGCCCGCCGTCACCGTCCCGCTCTCCCCGCCGGGGGCCTCGCTCCCGCCGTCGCCGGTGACCTCGACCAGTCCGGCGTCCACGGCCACCCGCCACGCCTCGCCGACCTGGGCGGCGGCGTCGTCCCCGCTCAGCCCGAGCAGTCCGGCCGCGGCCGGCATCTGCTCCTCGGCCAGTCCGCCCCCGGCGTCCACCCGCGTGTGCGGTCCGGCCCAGCGGGCCAGCCGGGCGGCACGGGAGAGCAACGGCGTGGACAGCGCGGCACGCGCCAGCTCCGCTTCGGGGTGCAGGCGCACCGGCGGCAGGGGGGAGCTGTCTGACATCGGCTGCTTCTCCTCGGACCGTGAAAGGACTCAGCCGCTCAGCCTAGACGGATTTCCACCCATGCCACCCGGTTCATCTCCCGGCCGGCCCGCGTACATGGCCGAAACCTTGACAACTGACAGCGCCACACAGGAGATTGACGCGCGTAGAAACCGGGAGGACAAGTGTTCACCGTCGCATCGGGCGTCACACGACTCCTCATCTGTCATGCACGTTCCATGTCCCACCCTCGTCCCGGCGCTCACGTACGTCCCCGGAGGGATCCCTTGCCGAGCAGGTCTTCCGCGCGCCTCGCCGCGCTCACCGTCGCCGCCGTCTGCAGCGCGGCGTCCGCCGTCGTCCTCACCTCCCCCGCGCACGCGGACTCGGTGCGCGTCCACGACATCCAGGGCGCCACGCGCCTGTCGCCGTACGCGGGCCAGAAGGTGACGGACGTTCCCGGCATCGTCACCGCCACCCGCACCTACGGCTCCTCCCGTGGCTTCTGGCTCCAGGACCCGACCCCGGACGCCGACCCGGCCACCAGCGAGGGCGTGTTCGTCTTCACCAGCTCCGCCCCGAAGGTCGCCGTCGGCGACTCGGTGACGGTGACCGGCACGGTCTCCGAGTACGTTCCCGGCGGCGCCTCCAGCGGCAACCAGTCGGTCACCGAGATCACCAAGCCGGTGGTCACCACGGTGTCCGCCGGCAACCCGGTCCCGGCCCCCATAGTCGTCGACGCCGCTTCGGTGCCGGACGCCTACGCCCCGGCCGGCGACGCCGCCGCGGGCGGCTCGGTTAACGCGCTGCCCCTGCGCCCGGCGGACTACGCCCTGGACTACTACGAGTCCCTGGAGGGCATGACCGTCCAGGTGGCCGACGTCCGCGTGGTCACCGCCACCGACCCCTACGCCGAGCTGTGGGTCACCGTGAAGCCGCACGAGCACCGCAGCCGCCGCGGCGGCACGGTCTACGGCTCCTACGACTCCCAGAACACCGGCCGGCTGCAGATCCAGTCGCTGGGCGCCACCGCCGACTTCCCGAAGGCGAACGTCGGCGACACCCTCCAGGGCACCACGGCCGGCCCGCTGGACTACAACCAGTTCGGCGGCTACACGCTCGTCGCGGGTCAGCTGGGCACCCTGCACAGCGCGGGCCTGGAGCGGGAGACGACCCGCAGGCAGTCGGACCACGAGCTGGCGGTGGCCACCTACAACGTCGAGAACCTCGACCCGGGCGACGCCACCTTCGAGGAGCACGCCTCCGCGATCGTGAACAACCTGCGCTCGCCCGACATCATCTCCCTCGAGGAGGTGCAGGACAACAACGGCGCCACGGACGACGGCACGGTCGCCGCGGACGTCACGGTGAACAAGCTGATCGACGCCATCGTCGCGGCGGGCGGCCCGCGGTACGACTGGCGCTCCATCACGCCGGCCAACGACACCGACGGCGGCGAGCCGGGCGGCAACATCCGGCAGGTCTTCCTGTTCAACCCGGGCCGGGTCTCCTTCACCGACCGCCCGGGCGGCGACGCCACCACGGCCGTCGGGGTCACCAAGGTGCACGGCAAGGCGGCCCTGACGGCCTCCCCCGGCCGTGTCGCCCCCGCCGACGACGCCTGGAAGACCAGCCGCAAGCCGCTGGCCGGCGAGTTCGTCTTCCGCGGCAAGACGGTCTTCGTGATCGCCAACCACTTCAACTCCAAGGGCGGCGACCAGGGGCTGACCGCGCAGTACCAGCCGCCGGTGCGCAGCTCGGAGATCCAGCGCCACCAGCAGGCGGCCCTGGTCAACGGCTTCGTCAAGAACATCCTGGACACGCAGAAGAACGCGGACGTCATCGCGCTCGGTGACATCAACGACTTCGAGTTCTCCGACACCGCGAAGATCCTCGAGGGTGACGGCGAGCTGTGGTCGGCGATCAAGTCGCTGCCCAGGAGCGAGCGTTACACCTACGACTACCAGGGCAACCAGCAGGTCCTGGACCAGATCCTGATCAGCCCGTCGATCCGCCGCGGCTGCGACGTCGACTACGACTCCGTGCACGTCAACTCGGAGTTCAACGACCAGATCAGCGACCACGACCCGCAGGTGCTGCGCTTCCGCCCGTAGCACCGCGCGCGGCAGGGCCGACGCCGCGCCGGTTCGCGGCGCCGGCGTCGGCCCTGCCGTCGGTCCGCCGGTCCGTCGGCCCCGTGTCCTCAGCGGCGCCGGCCCGGCCGGCCGCCGCGCAGCACGCCCGCCGTCACGGCGGCTCCGCCGACCGCGCCGACGAGCATGGCGAGGACCGGGCGGCGCAGGACGGCGGTGACGAGGAAGCCCACCGGTGCCGGCACGTGCCGTACGACCGCCTGTCCGGCGTGCGCGGCCGTGCTCTGGACGCCGTGTCCGGCGTGGCTCGCGGTGCCCTGGACACCGTGTCCGACCCGGCTCGCCCGGCCCTGGACCGTGTGCCCGGCCCGCGCCGCCCTGCTCTGCACCGCCTGGCCGGCCCGGGTCGCGCGGTGCTGCACGCCGTGTCCCGCGTGCGCGGCGCTCGCGCGCAGCTGCACGGTCATGGCGCCGGCCTTGTCCTTGAGGTCGGCCGCCCGGGTCAGCGCCCGGCCCTTGAGGTCGGCCTTCGCCGCGAGCTGCTCGACGGTGCTGCCGAGCTGGCTCCTGGTCTGCTCGATCTGCGCCCGCAACTCGGTCGGGCCCTTGGCGCCTCTGCCCTGCGGGGTCCTGTCCGTCATCGGTGTGCCCTTCCCTGATCTCGTCGTCATCGGCCCTGACGCTGCCGAGCGGTTCCTCGGGTCTGGGTAGGTCCGGGTACCCGGGGCGAAGACCGTTAGCCCTGCGCCCCGCTCACGGCACCGCTTCCGCCCGACCTCGGTGAAGCATTGCTTACCGGTACGCCGTAGCGGATTTAAGTGGAGCTTCACGGTCGGAGCCTCGACACTGTCGGTATGACGACAACGACGACTCCCCGCACGGATCCGGCGCCCCGCCCGCCCGCGCCCTTCGGCCGGGCGCTCTGCGCGATGGTCACCCCCTTCACCGCGTCCGGCGCGCTCGACCTCGACGGCGCCCAGCACCTCGCCGACCGGCTGGTGCGCGAGGGCTGCGACGGACTGGTGCTCTCCGGCACGACGGGCGAGTCGCCGACCACGTCGGACGCCGAGAAGACGGACCTCGTCGCGGCGGTGCGGGAGGCGGTGGCGGACCGGGCCACGATCGTCGCCGGGGTCGGCACCTCCGACACCCGGCACACGCTGACGCTGGCCCGGGCCGCCGAGAAGGCGGGCGCCGACGGCCTGCTGGTGGTCAGCCCGTACTACAGCAGGCCCCCGCAGGACGCGCTGGAGGCCCACTTCCGCGAGGTGGCCGACGGCTGCGGGCTGCCGGTCGTGCTGTACGACATCCCGGGCCGCACCGGCACCCGCATCGAACCGGACACCATGATCCGCCTCGCCGACCATCCCCGGATCGTGGCGGTGAAGGACTGCTCCTACGACTTCCTCGGCACCCAGAAGGTGCTCGCCCGCACCGGGCTGGCGTACTACGCGGGCTGTGACGAACACATCCTCGCCCTGTACGCGGTGGGCGCGGCCGGGTACGTCAGCACCGTCGCCAACGTCGCCCCGGCCGGGCTGCGGGCGGTCCTCGACGCGTTCGAGGCGGGCGACACCCCCGTGTCCGCCCGCCTCCAGCAACGCGCCACGCCGCTCATCGAGCTGATGATGGCGTCCGGCCTGCCCGGCACGGTCACCGCCAAGGCCCTGCTCGGCGCGCTGGGCCTGCCCGCCGGCCCGGTCCGCGCCCCGCTGCGCCCGGCCGGCCCGGAGACGACCGCCCGGCTGCTCGCGGCCTACGCGGAGTTCACCGCCCACGGGCCGTCCGCGGCCTCCGGTGACCGGGCGAGCACCGCGGCGCCGGCGGCCCACTGACCCGCCTGTCCGGCCGGGCGGCCGGGACCTGTCAGGGCTGGGCGAAGACCGGCTCCCAGCGGCCCGCGTCCCCGTCGCTGCCCTTGGGGAAGCCGCTGAGCGGAACGACCTTGCCGCACACCCTGTGCCCCTTGAGACGCGGACGGCCGTCCCCCGCTATGCCTGCCCGGCGCACCGGTATTTCCGCACGCGCGAGCGCCCTCCCGACGGCCGTCGCGGACCGCGGGAGGGCGCTCGGTGGGGACCGGCGGTGACCGGTACCCGGGCGGGTCAGTTGTGGCTGTGCAGGATGTCGTTCAGGCCGCCCCAGACCGCGTTGTTCGGGCGGGCCTCGACGGCGCCGGTGACCGAGTTGCGGCGGAAGAGGATGTTGGAGGCACCGCTCAGCTCGCGGGCCTTGACGATCTGGCCGTCCGGCATGGTGACCCGGGTGCCCGCGGTGACGTACAGGCCCGCCTCCACCACGCACTCGTCGCCCAGGGCGATGCCCACGCCCGCCTCGGCGCCGATGAGGCAGCGCTCGCCGATGGAGATGATGACGTTGCCGCCGCCGGACAGCGTGCCCATGGTGGACGCGCCGCCACCGATGTCGGAGCCGTCCCCGACCACGACACCGGCCGAGATCCGGCCCTCCACCATCGACGTGCCCAGGGTGCCGGCGTTGAAGTTGACGAACCCCTCGTGCATGACCGTCGTGCCCGCGGCGAGGTGCGCGCCCAGCCGGACCCGGTCGGCGTCGGCGATGCGGACGCCCTTGGGCACGACGTAGTCCGTCATGCGCGGGAACTTGTCGATCGAGGTCACCTGGAGGTGCAGGCCCTCGGCGCGGGCGTTGAGCCGCACCTTCTCCACGTCGTCCACGGCGACCGGGCCGAGCGAGGTCCACGCGACGTTGGCGAGGTGGCCGAACAGGCCGTCCAGGCTCTGCCCGTGCGGCTGGACCAGGCGGTGCGAGAGCAGGTGCAGGCGCAGGTAGACGTCGTGCGCGTCGATCGGCTTGTCGTCCAGCGAGGCGATGACCGTACGGACCGCCACCACCTCGACACCCCGGCGGGCGTCCGGCCCGGCCGCCGCGGTCGCGCCGCCGCCCAGCAGCCGCGCGGCCTGCTCGGCCGACAGCCGCTCCGTGCCGGAGGGGCCCGGCTCCGCGACCAGCTCGGGGGCGGGGAACCAGGTGTCGAGGACGGTGCCGTCGGCGGCGACGGTGGCGAGGCCGGCGGCGACGGCGCCGGTGGTGCGTGCGGTGTTCTCGGTCATGCAGGAAACCTAACGTGGACCGGGCCGGGCGGGCGAACCGCGTCTCACCTGCCGGGCCACGCGTCGCGCCCCGGGTACGGGGGTGGGGGTGGCGGGGGTCATGGGGAACAGCTGACCGCCATGCGCCAGGACGTGGCGGGCATCCGGATGCTTGCGGACGCGGCGAATCCGGAAACTGCCGACAGGCGGCCGGTGTCGGGCCGGGGGCGCGCACCACGCGGCGTGCGCCCCTGGACGCGGCCCGCCCCGCTCGCCACCGCTCCGAGGCAGCCGCTCGGTCCAACACGGCTGCCACCAGGCATATCTGATCACACGTCAGCCCGCGCCACGGCCGCCCGACCCCGAGGCGGCCGGGGCGGCGCGAGTGTGCCGGTGCCACGTTCGGGACGCGGGTGTCACGTGGGGGGGAACCAGTCACCGAAACGCCCCTCGCGCCCCAGCGGCTCCACTAGTGTGTGCACCCCGGTGCCACCAGCGCACGGGTTCTCCTTCGTTTCTTCACTCCACCTTCACACCCGGCCGCCGCCAGCGCGCCGCTGGAGGAACAGCGCATGCCAGAAAACGACCCACGCCCCCCGCGCAGCCTGCCCCGGGAGGACGGCTGGGCCCCCGACCGCCCCCGGCCCGCCGGCCACCGAAGGCTCTGGCTGGCGGGCGGCCTGACCGTGGCCACCGTCGCGGCGTGCGTGACGGTGGTCGCCGTCCAGCACGAACCGGCGTCGGGCAGCGCCCCCGCCGCCGCCGAGAAGGCGCCCGCGACCGCGACCGGCTCCCCCGCCCCCCGGGGTCACGGCGCGCGGGGCGGCGAGACACCCCACGCCGCCACGTCCTCACCCGCGCGCAAGCCCACCGGGGCGGGCTCCGGCTCCGGCTCGCACTCCACTCCGGGCTCGGGCTCGGGATCCGGCTCCGGCTCGGAGTCGGATCCGGTTCGCTCCGGTCCCGGCTGGAAGTCCGTCCGCCCGGTCAACGACGCCGGCCGGTCCTGGCACCTCAGCGGCGGCTCCGTGCGGCTCGGTCCCGTTTCCGCGGCCGGCCGCCACGACGCCGCCTTCAAACTGGTGAAGGGGCTGGCCAACACCGCCTGCTACTCCTTCGCCACCGCCGACGGCGGCTATCTGCGCCACCGCGACCATGTGCTGCGCTCCGGCCGGGACGACGGCTCGGCGCTGTTCGAGCAGGACGCCACCTTCTGCCCCCGCACCTCGTCGTTCCGCGGCGCGGTCATGCTGGAGTCGGTGAACCACCCCGGCCGCTTCCTGCGGCACCAGGACGACCGGCTGCGGCTGGACCTGTACCGGGACACCGCTCCCTACCGGGCGGACGCGGCGTTCCGGCTGGTGGACCTGCCCGCCTGAGCCGCGTGAAACGGAAACCGGAACGGGAACGGGAAACGGCGAGGTCCGGGCGGACCTCGCCGTTTTCTCGTGCCGTGACCCGACACCCCGGGACGGGAGCGTCAGACGTTGAACCCCAGCGCCCGCAGCTGCTCGCGCCCGTCATCGGTGATCTTGTCCGGACCCCACGGCGGCATCCACACCCAGTTGATGCGCAGCTCGTTGACGAGGCCGTCCGTGGCGGACTTGGCCTGGTCCTCGATGACGTCCGTCAGCGGGCAGGCCGCCGAGGTCAGGGTCATGTCGATGGTCGCGATGTTGGCGTCGTCGACATGGATGCCGTAGATCAGGCCCAGGTTGACGACGTCGATGCCCAGCTCGGGGTCGACGACGTCCATCAGGGCCTCGCGGAGTTCTTCCTCCGAGGCCGGCTTCATCTCAGCGGTGTCGGTCATGCCGTCTTCCTTTCGGCGTCGGCGTCGGCGCCACCCAGCGCCTGGGCCGTCGCGTCCTTCCACGCCATCCAGCTCAGGAGGGCGCACTTGACCCGCGCGGGGTACTTCGACACCCCGGCGAACGCGACCGCGTCCTCCAGGACCTCCTCCATCGCGTCGTCCGGCTCGATCCTGCCCTTGGACTGCATCAGCTCCAGGAAGGTCTCCTGGATCTTCTGCGCGTCGGGCAGGTCCTTGCCGACCAGCAGCTCGTTGAGGACGGAGGCGCTGGCCTGGCTGATGGAACAGCCCTGGCCCTCGTAACTGACGTCCTCGACCGTCGTGCCGTCGTACTTCACCCGGAGGGTGATCTCGTCACCGCACGTCGGGTTCACATGGTGCACCTCGGCGTCGCCGTCCCGCAGACCACGCCCGTGCGGGTTCTTGTAGTGGTCGAGGATGACTTCCTGGTACATGGAGTCAAGCTTCACGGTTTCAGCACGCCCCTCAGCCGAAGAAGTTCCGTACGTGCTCCAGTCCGTCGACCAGAGCGTCGATCTCGGCCGGCGTGGAGTACAGGTAGAACGACGCTCGCGTGGTCGCGGGAATTCCGTAGCGCAGGCAGACCGGACGCGCGCAGTGGTGGCCGACGCGGACGGCGATGCCCTGCTCGTCGAGCACCTGGCCCACGTCGTGGGGGTGGATGTCACCGAGTGTGAAGGAGATCGCGGCGCCGCGGTCCTCGGCCGTCGTGGGGCCGATGATCCGCAGGCCGGGGACCTCCGCCAGCCGGCGGACGGCGTACTCCGTCAGCGCGTGCTCGTGGGCGAGGATCTTGTCCATGCCGATCGAGTTCAGGTAGTCGATCGCCGCGCCGAGACCGACCGCCTGGGCGATCGGCGGGGTGCCCGCCTCGAACTTGTGGGGCGCCGGGGCGTACGTCGACGAGTGCATCGACACCGTCTCGATCATCTCGCCGCCGCCGAGGAACGGGGGCAGGTCCTCCAGCAGCTCCTGGCGGCCCCACAGGACGCCGATGCCGGTCGGGCCGCACATCTTGTGGCCGGTGAAGGCTACGAAGTCGGCCTGCAGGGCCTGCACGTCCAGCGGCATGTGCGGCGCGGCCTGGGAGGCGTCGATGCAAACCAGCGCGCCGACCTCCTGGGCGCGGCGCACTATCGCCTCGACCGGGTTGACCGTGCCCAGGATGTTGGAGACCAGCACGAAGGAGACGATCTTCGTCTTCTCGGTGATGACCTCGTTGATGTTGGACAGGTCGAGGCGGCCGTCGTCGTCGAGGCCGAACCACTTCAGCTTCGCGCCGGTGCGCTGCGCCAGCAGCTGCCACGGCACGATGTTGGAGTGGTGCTCCATCTCCGTGATGACGATCTCGGTCTCGTGGTCGACGCGGTAGGGCTCGTCGGCCCAGCCGAGCATGTTGGCCACGAGGTTGAGCGACTCGGAGGCGTTCTTGGTGAAGATCACCTCGTCGCGGCTCGGAGCGTTGATGAAGGCGGCGACCTTGTCGCGCGCCCCCTCGTACAGCGCCGTGGCCTCCTCGGCGAGCACATGCACACCGCGGTGGACGTTGGCGTTGTAGCGCTCGTAGTACTCGCTCAGGGCGTCCAGCACCTGGCGCGGCTTCTGCGAGGTCGCCGCGTTGTCCAGGTAGACGAGCTTCCGGTCGTCGTGGACCAGACGGTCCAGGATGGGGAAGTCCTTGCGGATCGCCTCGGTGTCGAGGAGGCCCGGCAGCTGTGTCACGCGACGTCCTCCTGTGAGTTCGCTCCGCTCACGGAGCCGCCCTTCGTGTAGGCCTCGTAGCCCTCGTTCTCCAGCTTGTCGGCGAGTTCGGCGCCGCCGGACTCCACGATCCGGCCCGCGGAGAAGACGTGGACGTAGTCGGGCTTGATGTAGCGCAGGATGCGGGTGTAGTGGGTGATCAGCAGGGTGCCGACCTCGCCGGTCTCGCGGACGCGGTTGACGCCCTCCGACACGATCCGCAGGGCGTCGACGTCGAGGCCGGAGTCGGTCTCGTCGAGGATCGCGACCTTCGGCTTGAGCAGTTCGAGCTGGAGGATCTCGTGGCGCTTCTTCTCACCGCCGGAGAAGCCCTCGTTGACGTTGCGCTCGGCGAAGGCCGGGTCCATGTGCAGGCGCTCCATGGCTCCCTTGACCTCCTTCACCCAGGTGCGCAGCTTGGGGGCCTCGCCGCGGATGGCGGTGGCGGAGGTGCGCAGGAAGTTGGAGACCGAGACGCCGGGCACCTCGACCGGGTACTGCATCGCGAGGAACAGGCCGGCGCGGGCGCGCTCGTCGACGGACATCTCCAGGACGTCCTCGCCGTCGAGGGTGACGGTGCCGCCGGTGATCGTGTACTTCGGGTGACCCGCGAGCGAGTAGGCGAGAGTCGACTTGCCGGAGCCGTTGGGGCCCATGATGGCGTGCGTCTCGCCCTGCTTCACGGTGAGGTCGACGCCCTTGAGGATCTCCTTCGTGGCGTTGTCGGCCTCGACGGTGACGTGCAGGTCTCGGATTTCAAGCGTTGCCATGGGTGCCTCAGGACTCCTGGGTGAGGGAGACGAGCACGTCGTCCCCTTCGATCTTTACGGGGTATACGGGGACGGGGCGCGTCGCGGGGAGGCCGGACGGCTTGCCGGTGCGCAGGTCGAAGGCGGAGCCGTGCAGCCAGCACTCGATCTGGCAGTCCTCCACCTCGCCCTCGGAGAGCGAGACGTTCGCGTGCGAGCAGATGTCGTGGATCGCGAACACCTCCCCCTCGGTCTGCACCACCGAGACCGGCGTGCCGTCGAGTTCCACCCGCTTCGGGGTGTCCTCCTCCAGCTCGCTCAGCCCACAGGCGCGTACGAACGTCATCAGACCGACGCCTCCAGCTCCTCGTCGATCCGTACGAGGAGGCGCTCCTGGATGTCCGCGACGCCGATCTGCTGGACCAGCTCGGCGAAGAACCCGCGGACCACCAGGCGGCGGGCCTCGTCGGCCGGGATGCCGCGGGCCATCAGGTAGAACAGCTGCTCGTCGTCGAAGCGGCCGGTGGCGGAGGCGTGGCCGGCGCCGACGATCTCGCCGGTCTCGATCTCCAGGTTGGGCACCGAGTCGACCCGGGCGCCGTCCGTGAGGACCAGGTTGCGGTTCATCTCGTAGGTGTCGGTGCCCTCGGCCTTGGCCTCGATGAGCACGTCACCGATCCACACGGCGTGCGCGCCCTCGCCCTGGAGCGCGCCCTTGTAGGCCACGTTCGACGTGCAGTGCGGGGTGTTGTGGTCGACGAGGAGGCGGTGCTCCTGGTGCTGGCCGGAGTCGGTGAAGTACAGCCCGAACAGCTCGGCCTCGCCGCCGGTGCCGGCGTAGGCGACGCGCGGGTGCAGCCGGACCAGGTCGCCGCCGAAGGTGACCACGAAGGACTTGAAGGTGGCGTCCCGGCCGATCAGCGCGTTGTGCTGGCCGACGTGGACGGCCTTGTCGTCCCAGTCCTGCACGGAGACGACGGTCAGCTTGGCGCCGTCGCCCAGGATGTAGTCGACGTTGGCGGCGAGGACCGCGTCACCGGTGTGGTCGATGACGACGACGGCCTCGGCGAAGGCTCCCAGCTCCACGACCTGGTGGCCGTAGGCGACCCCGCCCTGGCCGCGCACGGCGATCCGGATCGGCTCGGTGAGCACCGTCTCCTTGGGGACGGTGACCACGCCGGCCTTCTCGAACGCCGAGTACGCCTGGGCGGCGACGCGGTCCACGGGGGTGCCGGCCCGGCCGATGCGGGCGTCGTCGCGGCCGACGGTCTCCACGGTGACGCCCGCGGGGGCCTGCACGTCCACCTGCACGCCGTCGCCGGTGGCGACCGCGGTGCCGTCGTGCAGCCCGCGCAGCCGCTCCAGCGGGGTGAAGCGCCACTCCTCCTCGCGGCCGTGGGGGACGGGGAAGTCCGCCACGTCGAAGGACGGGGGTGCGCTCATGCGCGTGGCGACGGTCGACTCGGCGGCCACCGCGATCTGGCCGGCGGTCGTGCTGCCCACCGGGTTGTTCTGAGCCTCAGCCATGGCTGTCGGTCTGCTCTCTTCCTACGTCAACGATTGGGCGACTGCGGGGGGCGGCGGGTCTCAGCCGACCGCGCCTTCCATCTGCAGCTCGATCAGCCGGTTGAGTTCCAGGGCGTACTCCATGGGCAGCTCCTTGGCGATCGGCTCGACGAAGCCGCGCACGATCATCGCCATGGCCTCGAACTCGCTCAGTCCGCGGCTCATCAGGTAGAAGAGCTGGTCCTCGGAGACCTTGGAGACGGTCGCCTCGTGGCCCATGGACACGTCGTCCTCGCGGACGTCCACGTAGGGGTACGTGTCGGAGCGGGAGATCGTGTCGACGAGCAGCGCGTCGCACAGCACGTTCGACTTCGAGCCGTGCGCGCCCTCGCCGATCTCGACCAGACCGCGGTAGGAGGTACGGCCGCCGCCGCGCGCCACCGACTTGGAGACGATGTTGGAGGACGTGTTCGGCGCCATGTGGACCATCTTGGAGCCGGCGTCCTGGTGCTGGCCCTCGCCGGCGAAGGCGATGGAGAGGGTCTCGCCCTTGGCGTGCTCGCCCATCAGGTAGACGGCCGGGTACTTCATCGTCACCTTGGAGCCGATGTTGCCGTCGATCCACTCCATGGTCGCGCCCTCGTAGGCCACGGCGCGCTTGGTGACCAGGTTGTAGACGTTGTTCGACCAGTTCTGGATGGTCGTGTAACGGCAGCGGGCGTTCTTCTTGACGATGATCTCGACCACGGCGCTGTGCAGCGAGTCCGACTTGTAGATCGGCGCCGTGCAGCCCTCGACGTAGTGCACGTAGGCACCCTCGTCGACGATGATCAGGGTCCGCTCGAACTGGCCCATGTTCTCCGTGTTGATACGGAAGTAGGCCTGGAGCGGGATCTCGACGTGCACGCCCTTCGGCACGTAGATGAAGGAGCCGCCCGACCACACGGCGGTGTTCAGCGAGGCGAACTTGTTGTCACCGACCGGGATGACGGTCCCGAAGTACTCCCTGAAGAGCTCCGGGTGCTCCTTCAGCGCGGTGTCGGTGTCCAGGAAGATGACGCCCTGCTCCTCCAGGTCCTCGCGGATCTGGTGGTAGACGACCTCGGACTCGTACTGGGCCGCGACACCGGCGACGAGGCGCTGCTTCTCCGCCTCGGGGATGCCGAGCTTGTCGTACGTGTTCTTGATGTCCTCGGGCAGGTCCTCCCAGGACTCCGCCTGCTTCTCCGTGGAGCGCACGAAGTACTTGATGTTGTCGAAGTCGATGCCGGAGAGGTCGGAGCCCCAGTTCGGCATGGGCTTCTTCTCGAACAGGCGCAGGCCCTTGAGGCGGAGCTTGGTCATCCACTCCGGCTCGCTCTTCTTCGAGGAGATGTCACGGACGACCTCCTCGCTCAGACCGCGCTTCGCCGACGCACCGGCCTCGTCGCGGTCGGCCCAGCCGTATTCGTACTTGCCCAGGCCCTCGAGTTCGGGGTGGGCAGTCTCCGTGGGGAGCGTCATGCGGGGTTCCTCCCGGCCGTGCTTGCAGGTGCGTCAGGGGACTTCTTGGGAATGAACGTCGTGCAGACCCCGTCGCCGTGGGCGATGGTCGCCAGTCGCTGGACGTGCGTTCCGAGCAGCTCGGCGAAGATCTCCGTCTCCGCCTCGCACAGCTGGGGGAACTGTTCCGCGACGTGGGCCACCGGGCAGTGGTGCTGGCAGAGCTGCTCGCCGACCGGTGCCGTACGGGCCGTAGCAGCGTACCCGTCCGCGCTCAGGGCCCTGGCCAGCGCCTCGGTGCGCCGCTCGGGGCCGGCGCTCTCGATCGCCTCGCGGTAGGCACCGGCCTGTGCGGCGATCCGGGCGCGGGCGAAGGCGGCGATGGCGTCCTGGCCGCCCTCGCGCTCGGCGATCCAGCGCAGGGCGTCCGCGGCGAGCTTGTCGTAGGACTGGTCGAAGGCGTCGCGGCCACAGTCGGTGAGCGCGAAGACCTTGGCGGGGCGGCCCCGGGTGCGCGTGCCGTACACGCGCTGCTCGCGGGCCTCGACCACGTCGTCCGCGACCAGCGCGTCCAGGTGGCGCCGCACGGCGGCCTGGGTGAGCCCCAGGCGTCCGGCCAGCTCGGCGACGGTCGACGGCCCGTGGTCCAGGATGGATCGCGCGACGCGGTTGCGCGTGGAGCGCTCACCGGTCGCGAGGTCCTCCTGAGGGGCCCCCGAGAGGGTCTCCCGAGCCTCGCCGACGTTTTTCACAACGCCATTGTTGCGTAATTCGTGAGCGCCTGACAACCCGCGTCCGGATCACCGGCCGGTGCCCTGCGTCACTTAGGCACACCTAACGCGACCTGCGGGAACGATCTTCGACGGACTGGGCGGGCGGCAATCCGGTGGCGCCGCGCCGCCCGCCGCGCGACACTTCTCGACCATGCCCACACCCCCTCCGAGCGGCCCTCTCGTCACCCGCGACAGCATCGCCGCGCAGCTGCGGGCCCTCGGCGTCGAGTCCGGTGAGACCCTCCTCGTGCACTCCTCGCTGAGTTCGCTCGGCTGGGTCAACGGAGGGCCCGTCGCCGTCGTCCAGGGACTCCTCGACGCCCTGGGCGCGTACGGCACCCTCGTGGTCCCCACCCAGTCGGGTGACCTGTCCGACCCGGCCCTGTGGCAGAACCCGCCGGTGCCGCGGGAGTGGTGGGACCGCATCCGCGCCACGATGCCCGGCTTCGACCCCCGCACCACCCCGAGCCGCGGGGTCGGGATCGTCCCGGAGACCGTGCGGACGTGGCCGGGCGCCTTGCGCAGCGCCCACCCGCAGACCTCCTTCGCCGCCGTCGGCCCGCGCGCGGCGGAGATCACCGACGGCCACGCCCCGGACTGCCGGCTCGGCGAGCGCAGCCCGCTGGCACGGCTGGAGAAGCGCGGCGCGCGCGTCCTGCTGCTCGGCTCGGGCTACGCCACCTGCACCGCCTTCCACCTCGCCGAGTACCGCATCCCGGCTCCGCTCGTCGAGGTGGGCCGGCCCGCGCCCGGCGGAGGCTGGGAGACGGTGCGGGAGGTGTCGATCAGCTCCGAGCGGTTCGACGAGCTGGGCCACGACTTCGAGCGCGACCGGCCGGTGCGGCGCGCGAAGGTCGGCGCGGCCGACGCCCGGCTCTTCCCGCTGCCGGACGCGGTGGCCTACGCCGAACGCTGGCTCGCGCTGCACCGGCCGCGCGAGGACGCGTTCGGCGCGCCGCCCGGGTGAGGCCGCGGCGCGCACCCGCCCGTCCGGTACGGGCGGCGCGTCCCTAGACTCTGGACCCATGCGAAGTGAGCCCGCCCCGCCGTCTCCCGGCCCCCGCCCCGACCGCGCGGGCCGCGCGCCCGACCCGGTCATCGAGGTACGGGGCCTGGTGCAGCGCTACGGCGCGAAGACCGCGGTGGACGGCCTGGACCTGGTGGCCCGGGCCGGGGTGACCGCCGTGCTCGGACCCAACGGGGCGGGCAAGACGACCACCGTCGAGACCTGCGAGGGCTACCGCAGACCCGGCGCCGGCACCGTCCGCGTCCTCGGGCTCGACCCGGTGCGCCAGTCCGCGGAGCTGCGGCCCCGGGTCGGGGTCATGCTCCAGTCCGGCGGCGTCTACCCGGGTGCGCGGGCGGCGGAGATGCTGCGGCACACGGCCCGGCTGCACGCCGACCCGCTGGACGTGGACGCGCTGATCGAGCGGCTGGGGCTCCAGGGGTGCGGCCGCACCTCCTACCGCCGGCTGTCCGGCGGCCAGCAGCAGCGGCTGGCGCTCGCCATGGCCGTGGTGGGCCGCCCGGAGCTGGTGTTCCTGGACGAGCCGACCGCGGGCCTCGACCCGCAGGCCCGGCGGGCCACCTGGGACCTGGTGCGCGACCTGCGCGCCGACGGCGTCTCGGTGATCCTCACCACGCACCACATGGACGAGGCCGAGCAGCTCGCCGACGACGTGGCGATCATCGACGCGGGCAAGGTCATCGCGCAGGGCTCCCCGGAGGAGCTGTGCCGCGGCGGCGCCGAGAACACCCTGCGCTTCTCCGGCCGTCCCGGGCTCGACGTCGCCTCCCTGCTGAAGGCGCTGCCGGCCGACTGCACGGCCGAGGAGCTGACCCCGGGTTCCTACCGGGTGGGCGGCAAGGTCGACCCGCAGCTGCTCGCGACGGTGACCTCGTGGTGCGCGCAGCACGGGGTGATGCCGGACCGGATCTCGGTGGAGCGGCACACCCTCGAGGACGTCTTCCTGGAACTGACCGGCAAGGAGCTGCGCCCGTGACCGCCACCGGCACCTACACCCCCAGGCCGGGCGCGGCCCCCCTGCCCCGCATGATCGCGGCCCAGGCGGCGCTGGAGACGCGGATGCTGCTGCGCAACGGGGAGCAGCTGCTGCTGACGGTCGTGATCCCCACCCTGCTGCTGGTCCTGTTCAGCACGGTCGACGTCGTCGACACCGGGGCGGGCGCGGCCGTGGACTTCCTGACGCCCGGCATCCTGGCGCTGGCCGTGCTGTCGACGGCGTTCACCGGGCAGGCGATCGGCACCGGCTTCGAGCGCCGCTACGGCGTCCTGAAGCGGCTCGCCGCCTCCCCGCTGCCGCGCTGGGCGCTGATGACCGCCAAGACGGCGTCCGTGCTGGTCACCGAGATCCTCCAGGTGGTCCTGCTGACGGTGATCGCCCTCGCGCTGGGCTGGTCCCCGCACGGCAGCCCGTTCGCCGTGCTGCTGCTGCTGGTGCTGGGCACCGCGGCCTTCTCCGGGCTGGGGCTGCTGATGGCGGGCACCCTGAAGGCCGAGGCGACGCTGGCCGCCGCCAACCTGGTCTTCCTGCTGCTGCTGGTCGGCGGCGGGGTGATCGTGCCGCTGGAGAAGTTCGGCTCCGGCGCCCAGCACGTGCTCGCCCTGCTGCCGATCGCCGCCCTGTCGGACGGCCTGCGGGACGTGCTCCAGCACGGGGCCGGGGTGCCGTGGGGCGATGTGGGCGTCCTCGCCGGGTGGGCCGTCGTCGCGCTGGCGGCCGCGGCGCGCTTCTTCCGCTGGGAGTGACCCCGTGGCCGGGCGCCGGTGACCCGCCGGGCGGCACCCTCGTGAACGAGTGCACAAGCGGGCGGCCTACCATGGTGCACGTGCCAAAGCAGACCCCCACCGACGCCGCAGCGGCCCCGTCCGGCCCGCTGGCCCTCATCGCCGCGCGCTGGACGCCCGGTCCCCGCACGGTCCGCCGGGCGGCCCTCGCCGCCCTCGTGATGTCCGTGGTCATCGTGGTCACCGGCGGCGCCGTACGGCTGACCGGCTCCGGTCTCGGCTGCCCGACCTGGCCGACCTGCACCGACGACTCGCTGACCACCACGCGGGCGATGGGCGTCCACGGTGTCATCGAGTTCGGCAACCGGATGCTGACCTACGTGCTGTGCGCGGCCGTCGGCTGGGCGATCGTGGCCGCGCGGGCCGAGAAGCCGTGGCGGCGCTCCCTGACCCGGCTGGGCTGGGCCCAGTTCTGGGTGGTCATGGGCAACGCGGTGCTCGGCGGCGTCGTGGTCCTGGTCGGCCTCAACCCGTACACGGTGGCCGCGCACTTCCTGCTCTCCTGCTCGCTCATCGCCGTGGCCACGGTGATGTGGCAGCGCACCCGCGAGGGCGACGGGGCCCCGCGGCCGCTGGTCGGCGCCGCGGTGCGGCAGCTGGTGTGGGTGCTGGTGACGGCGTCCGCCCTGCTGATCGCGGTCGGCACGGTGGTGACCGGCGCCGGGCCGCACGCGGGTGACTCCAGCGAGGTGACCCGCATTCCCCTCGACTGGGAGACCGTCGCCAAGCTGCACGCGGTGCTCGCCTGGATCGTGGTGACGCTGGCCTTCGCGCTGTGGTTCGTGCTCAAGGCCGTGGACGCCCCGCAGGGGCCGCTGCACCGCACCCGCGAGCTGTTCCTGATCCTCCTCGGCCAGGGCGTCATCGGTTACGTGCAGTACTTCACGCACCTGCCCGAGGCGCTGGTGGCGGCCCACATGCTCGGCTCCTGCGTGATGTGGATCTGGGTGCTGCGGGTGCTGCTGTCGCTGCGCGAGCGGCCCGGGACGGCGACGGAACCGGCCGCCGCCGAGGGCTCCGCGGCCGAGGTCTCGGTCGCCGCGCCCGCGTAGCGTGCCCGCCCCCGGCCGGGATTCTCACTCCTCCAGCCCGTAGACCCGCCGGGCGTTCTCCGCCGCGAGGAGCCGCGCCACCCGCTGCGCGTCCCCCAGGGACCAGGCGTCCTCGGCGACCCAGGTGCCCAGCACCCGGCCGAGCGCCTCACGGAACAGCCGGGCGCCGACGACGTGCAGTTCGGGCAGGCCGTGGGCGCCGCTGGAGAAGAGGATCTTGCCGAAGGGGGCGATCTCCAGGGTTTCGGCGAGGACCGTGGCGGCCCGGGCGCCGGTGCGCACCAGCGCGGCACCGGAGTCGGCGTACACGTGCGGGAAGACGCCGGCCAGGTGGGCGGCGTGGCGGTGGTGCGGGTAGCCGTGCAGCAGGACCAGGTCGGTGCCGAGGCCCGCGGTGGCCCGCGCGAACGCGGTCAGCGCCGCGGGGTCCGCCCGCTCGGGGCGCGTCCCGGGCTCCCCCGGCCCCGCGTGCAGCTGGAGCGGCAGCCCCGAGGCGACCGCCGTCCACAGCAGGTGGCGCAGCAGCACCGGGTCGCTCAGCTCGCCGCCGACCCGCCGCCGGCCCAGCCAGCGGCCCGCGGCGCCGCGCACCTCGCCCGGTCCGGGCGGTTCCGGGGCGAGGGCCAGGCCGTGCCGCAGCCCCGCGACCGAGGTGAAGGCGACGGCGTGCGCGGCGGCCCCGTGCACCGACTCGGCGAGGTTGGCGAGGAACGACTCCACGGTCCCGGAGGTGTCGGCGACCTGCTCGGCGAGCAGTTCCAGCCGGACGACCTCGCGGGCCTCGGCGCCGCCCGCGGTGGCCATCTCGGCGGGCCCGGTGAGGTCGCCGGGCAGGCCGGTGTCGACGAGGTAGGTGGTGATGCCGCTGCCCCGCAGCAGCCGGCGTCCGGCCTCGAACACGCCCAGCTCCCGGCGCCGGGCCAGATACCGGGCGGGCGGGCAGTGCGGCTCCAGGCCGAGCAGGGGCGGGCACCAGCGGCGTACGGCGAAGCCGGTCTGGGTGTCGAAGAGGGTGGTGCCCGCGGCGGGCGGTCCCTCGGTCCGGGCGAGCTGGGCCTCGAAGGTGCCGAGGCCCAGTTCGGTCCGCAGTACGCCGTGGCAGTACTGGTCCACGAGGGACGGCGTGTCGATCATCGGGCTCCCCGTGGGACGCGGTCTTGCCCGTCCTAACGGGTGAACGGGGCCCGAGGTCGCGGCCCCGCCCGGTCAGGCACTCCTGTCGGCCGAGCCGCCGACCTGGATTCCGGCCATCCGCTTCCACTCGTACGGCCCCGTCCGCACCTTCGCCGCGAAGTCGCCGTCGAAGGATTCGTGGACCGTGATGCCGGCCTTGCGCACCGCCTGCTCGGCGATGGCGACGCTGGGCGCCACCAGGTCGCCCCAGCCGCCGTCCTCGCCCACCAGGACGATGCGGGCGCCGCGCTGCCCAAGGTACGCGATCTGTCCCTCGGCCCCGCCGTGCGCCTGGGAGAAGGAGCCGATCCGCCGGGCGAGCCGGCTCACCGTGCGCTCGGCCTTGGTGTCAACCTGCTGCGTGTCTGCCATGGCCAGGATGCTACCGACGGGTAGATCGAACGGCGACGGGAGGGGTGCGTGGCCTTGGCCACGCACCCCTCCCGTCGGCGGATCAAAGGTGCGGAGGGTGAGGGGGGTGAGGGGGGTGAGGGGGACTACCGCAGGAAGGGGTCCACCGCGACGGCGACGAAGAGGATCGACACATAGGTGATCGACCAGTGGAACAGCCGCATCTCCTTGAGCTTCCCGCCGGTGACCTCGGCCTTCGCCCGGTTCTGCAGCCCGTGGGCCTCCCAGAGCCAGAACCCGCCGGCCGCGAGGGCCACCGCCGTGTAGAACCAGCCGGTGTAGCCGAGCGGCGTCAGCAGCAGCGAGACGGCGACCATCACCCAGCTGTAGATCACGATCTGCCGGGCCACCACCTTGTTGGAGGCGACCACCGGGAGCATCGGCACGCCCACGCGCGCGTAGTCCTCGCGCACCTTCATCGACAGCGGCCAGTAGTGCGGCGGCGTCCAGAAGAACATGACCAGGAAGAGGATGACCGGCGCCCAGGACATGGAGTTCGTGACCGAGGACCAGCCGATCAGCACCGGCAGGCAGCCCGCGATGCCGCCCCAGACGATGTTCTGCGAGGTGCGCCGCTTGAGGATCATCGTGTAGACGACGACGTAGAAGAGGAGCGCCCCGAGCGACAGCCACGCGGACAGCCAGTTGACGGTGAGCCCGAACAGCAGCGTCGAGACGACGGCGAGGGTGATGCCGAAGGCGAGGCATTCGCGCGGGCTGACCATGCCGGTGACCAGCGGGCGCTGGGAGGTGCGGTCCATCAGGGCGTCGATGTCCCGGTCGATGTACATGTTCAGCGCGTTGGCGCCGCCGGCCGAGAGGTAGCCGCCGACACAGGTGAGCAGGACCAGCCACAGGTCCGGCACGCCCTGCTGCGCCAGGAACATCACCGGGACGGTGGTGATGAGCAGCAGCTCGATGATCCGCGGCTTGGTCAGCGCCACGAACGCCTTGACACGGGCCCCGAACGGCCGGTGAACCGGGCCCCGGCTCGCACCGAGCACCCCCGCTGGACGGGATTCGACGGCCGTCACGCACACCCCTGACAGAGACATCCCAGCGAGCCTTCCCGTATGAGACAGCGGTGAAGGCTCGCGCGTACCACGCCACTTTAGACGTTGCCCAGACCCCGCCTCCTCGCGGGGGTGGGTCGTGTTGTCGGGGTCTCGTCCGAGCCCTTCCACGGCTCGGTTGAGCAGTCAGATGAGCGGCTCCGTATTCATGTGCCGAATGGGCTGTAGGCCAGTCGGGAGGCGGATCGCACGCGGGCCCGGCAGTCTGGAATGGCTCGCAAAAACGCACGTCCTTACGGGGGTAGGCTCGACAACGGCCGGTGGGCACCCAGTGCACCGGCAGCCGGTGGGGCGCGCGCCTTTCGACCGGCGACCGACATGTGGAGAGGAGCCCTGACTCAGGGTGAGCACCAAGCCGACCACCACAGACCTTGAGTGGACCGAGCTGGACCAGCGGGCTGTGGACACCGCCCGGGTCCTGGCCGCCGACGCCGTACAGAAGGTCGGCAACGGCCATCCCGGTACGGCGATGAGCCTGGCGCCGGCCGCGTACACCCTCTTCCAGAAGGTGATGCGGCACGACCCGGCCGACCCCGAGTGGGTCGGCCGTGACCGCTTCGTCCTGTCCGCCGGCCATTCGTCCCTGACCCTCTACACGCAGCTCTACCTGGCCGGTTTCGGCCTGGAGCTGGACGACCTGAAGTCCTTCCGCACCTGGGGCTCCAAGACCCCGGGCCACCCGGAGTACGGGCACACCAGGGGCGTCGAGACCACGACCGGCCCGCTCGGCCAGGGTGTCGCCAACGCCGTCGGCATGGCCATGGCGGCCCGCTACGAGCGCGGTCTGTTCGACCCCGAGGCGCCGCAGGGCGAGTCGCCCTTCGACCACTTCGTCTACTGCATCGCCGGTGACGGCTGCCTCCAGGAGGGCATCTCCGCCGAGGCGTCCTCGCTGGCCGGGCACCAGAAGCTCGGCAACCTGGTCCTGCTGTGGGACGACAACCACATCTCGATCGAGGGCGACACCGCGACCGCCGTCTCCGAGGAGACCGTCAAGCGCTACGAGGCCTACGGCTGGCACGTGCAGCGCGTCGCCCCCAAGCCCGACGGCGACCTCGACCCGCACGCCCTCTACGACGCCATCGAGGCGGCCAAGGCGGTCACCGACCGGCCGTCGTTCATCGCGATGCGCTCGATCATCGCCTGGCCGGCTCCGAACGCGCAGAACACCGAGGCCGCCCACGGCTCCGCGCTGGGCGAGGACGAGGTCGCGGCCACCAAGCGCGTCCTCGGCTTCGACCCGAAGAAGACCTTCGAGGTCGCCGACGAGGTGCTCGCCCACACCCGCCAGGCCCTGGACCGCGGCCGCGACGCCAAGGCGGAGTGGGAGAAGTCCTTCCAGCAGTGGCGCGGCGACAACGCCGAGCGCGCCGCCGACTTCGACCGGATCAGCAAGGGCGAGCTGCCCACCGGCTGGGAGGAGAAGCTCCCGGTCTTCGAGCCCGGCAAGGCCGTCGCCACCCGCGCCGCGTCCGGCAAGGTGCTCCAGGCGCTCGGCGCGGTCGTCCCCGAGCTGTGGGGCGGCTCGGCCGACCTGGCCGGCTCGAACAACACCACGATCGACAAGAACAGCTCGTTCCTTCCGGTCGGCAACCCGCTGCCCGAGGCCGACCCGTACGGCCGGACGATCCACTTCGGCATCCGCGAGCACTCCATGGCCGCGGAGATGAACGGCATCGCCCTGCACGGCAACACCCGGATCTACGGCGGCACGTTCCTCGTCTTCTCCGACTACATGCGCAACGCCGTGCGGCTGTCGGCGCTGATGCACCTGCCGGTGACGTACGTGTGGACGCACGACTCCATCGGCCTGGGCGAGGACGGCCCCACCCACCAGCCGGTCGAGCACCTGGCCTCGCTGCGCGCCATCCCCGGGCTGAACGTCGTGCGCCCGGCCGACGCCAACGAGACCGCGATCGCCTGGCGCGAGATCCTGCGCCGCTGGACCAAGGAGTTCGGCAAGGGCGCCCCGCACGGCCTCGCGCTGACCCGCCAGGGCGTGCCGGCGTACGAGCCGAACGACGACGCCGCGCGCGGCGGGTACGTCCTGTTCGAGGCGGAGGGCCCCGACGGGCAGCAGGCCGACGCCCAGGTCGTCCTGATCGCCACCGGTTCCGAGGTGCACGTGGCCGTCGAGGCGCGTGAGCGGCTCCAGGCCGAGGGCGTGCCGGCCCGGGTGGTCTCGATGCCGTGCGTGGAGTGGTTCGAGCAGCAGGACCAGGGGTACCGGGACAGCGTCCTGCCCCCGTCCCTGAAGGCTCGCGTCGCGGTGGAGGCCGGTATCGGTCTCACCTGGCACAAGTACGTCGGAGACGCCGGCCGCATCGTCTCCCTGGAGCACTTCGGTGCTTCCGCCGACGGCAAGGTGCTCTTCAAGGAGTTCGGCTTCACCGCCGAGAACGTGGCCGACAAGGCCCGGGAATCCATCGCCGCCGCCCAGCGCTGACGCCCGTACACGACACGTAGGAGATGTAATTCCATGACAGACGCACTGAAGCGCCTCTCCGAGGAGGGCGTCGCGATCTGGCTGGACGACCTGTCGCGCAAGCGGATCACGTCCGGCAACCTCGCCGAGCTGATCGACCAGCAGCACGTCGTGGGCGTCACCACCAATCCGACGATCTTCCAGAAGGCGATCTCCCAGGGCGACGGCTACGACCAGCAGCTGTCGGACCTGGCGGCCCGCGAGGTGACCGTCGAAGAGGCCATCCGCATGATCACCACGGCGGACGTCCGGGACGCCGCCGACATCCTGCGCCCGGTGTTCGACGCCACCGGTGGCCAGGACGGCCGGGTCTCCATCGAGGTGGACCCGCGCCTGGCGCACAACGAGAAGGCCACCGTCGCCGAGGCCAGGCAGCTCGCCTGGCTGGTCGACCGCCCGAACGCGCTCATCAAGATCCCGGCCACCATGGCGGGCGTCCCCGCGATCCGCGACACCATCGGCAACGGCATCAGCGTCAACGTCACGCTGATCTTCTCGCTGGAGCGCTACCGGGCCGTCATGGACGCCTACCTCTCCGGCCTGGAGAGGGCCAAGGAGCGCGGCCTGGACCTGTCCGAGATCCACTCCGTGGCGTCCTTCTTCGTGTCCCGCGTGGACTCCGAGATCGACAAGCGGCTCGACGCGCTCGGCACCGACGAGGCCAAGGCGCTGCGCGGCAAGGCCGCCCTCGCCAACGCGCGCCTCGCCTACCAGGCGTACGAGGAGATCTTCTCCTCCGACCGCTGGGCGGCGCTGGAGCGGGCGGGCGCGAACAAGCAGCGTCCGCTGTGGGCGTCGACCGGGGTGAAGGACCCGGCGTACCAGGACACCATGTACGTCACCGAGCTGGTCGCGCCGAACACGGTGAACACCATGCCGGAGGCCACGCTGGAGGCCGTCGAGGACCACGGCGAGATCACCGGGGACACCGTCTCCGGCACCTACGAGCAGGCCCGCGCCGACCTCGACGCGCTGGAGAAGCTCGGGATCGCCTACGACGACGTCGTCCGGGTCCTGGAGGAGGAGGGCGTCGAGAAGTTCGAGGCGTCCTGGGACGACCTGCTCAAGTCGACCGAGGCGGAGCTGAAGCGCCTCGCCCCTTCGGAGGGCTGAAGAGTTGCCGCCCCTTTCCGGTTCCGGAGCGAACCCGCTTCGTGACCCCGCCGACCGACGGCTCCCGCGCATCGCGGGGCCGTCGGGCCTGGTGATCTTCGGCGTCACGGGCGACCTGTCCCGCAAGAAGCTGATGCCCGCGGTGTACGACCTCGCCAACCGTGGTCTGCTGCCGCCGGGCTTCGCGCTGGTCGGCTTCGCCCGGCGCGAGTGGGAGCACGAGGACTTCGCGGCCGAGGTGCACGACGCCGTCAAGGCGCATGCCCGTACGCCGTTCCGCGAGGAGGTCTGGCAGCAGCTCATCCAGGGGATGCGCTTCGTCCAGGGCACCTTCGACGACGACGCCGCCTTCGAGCGGCTGCGCGGCACCATCGAGGAGCTGGACAAGGCACAGGGCACGGGCGGCAACTTCGCCTTCTACCTGTCGGTGCCGCCGAAGTCCTTCCCCGTGGTGATCCAGCAGCTGAAGAAGCACGGCCTCGCCGACCAGCAGGGCGGTTCCTGGCGGCGCGCGGTCATCGAGAAGCCGTTCGGCCACGACCTGCGCTCGGCCGAGGAGCTGAACGCGATCGTGCACGAGGTGTTCGAGCCGGACCAGGTGTTCCGGATCGACCACTACCTCGGCAAGGAGACCGTCCAGAACATCCTGGCGCTCCGCTTCGCCAACACCATGTTCGAGCCGGTCTGGAACCGCTCCTTCGTGGACCACGTGCAGATCACCATGGCGGAGGACATCGGCATCGGCGGCCGCGCCGGGTACTACGACGGCATCGGCGCCGCCCGTGACGTCATCCAGAACCACCTGCTCCAGCTGATGGCCCTGACCGCGATGGAGGAGCCCGCCTCCTTCGACGCGGACGCGCTGGCCGCGGAGAAGACCAAGGTGCTCGGCGCGGTCCGGCTGCCGAAGGACCTGGGCCGCAGCACCGTCCGCGGGCAGTACGCGGCGGGCTGGCAGGGCGGCGCCAAGGTCATCGGCTACCTGGAGGAGGACGGTATCGACCCCCAGTCGAAGACCGACACCTTCGCCGCGATCAAGCTGGAGATCGACAACCGCCGCTGGGCGGGTGTGCCGTTCTACCTGCGCACCGGCAAGCGTCTTGGCCGCCGGGTCACCGAGATCGCGGTGGTCTTCCAGCGGGCGCCGCACTCCCCCTTCGACCACACGGCGACGGAGGAGCTGGGCTCGAACGCGGTCGTCATCCGCGTCCAGCCCGACGAGGGCATCACGGTCCGCTTCGGCTCCAAGGTGCCGGGCACCTCGATGGAGATCCGGGACGTGTCCATGGACTTCGCCTACGGCGAGTCGTTCACGGAGTCCAGCCCGGAGGCCTACGAGCGGCTCATCCTCGACGTGCTGCTGGGCGACGCCAACCTCTTCCCGCGCACGGAGGAGGTCGAGCTGTCCTGGGAGATCCTCGACCCGATCGAGCAGTACTGGGACCGGCACGGCAAGCCCGCGCAGTACCGCTCGGGCACCTGGGGGCCCGCCGAGGCCGACGAGATGCTCGCACGAGACGGACGGAGCTGGCGGCGGCCATGAAGATAGACCTGACCGACACCACGGCCAGCAAGATCAACAAGGCGTTGGTGCAAGGCCGCCGCGCCATCGGCACACCGGCCGTCGGCATGGTGCTCACCCTGGTCATCGTCACCGACGAGGAGAACGCCTACGACGCCCTGAAGGCCGCCAACGACGCCTCGCGCGAGCACCCCTCGCGCACGCTCGTGGTCATCAAGCGCGTCTCCCGCTCCCCGCGCGCCCGCACGTCCTCCCGGCTCGACGCCGAGGTGCGGGTGGGCGCGGACGCGGGCACCGGCGAGACGGTGGTGCTGCGGCTGTACGGCGAGGTCTCCGACCACGCCGACTCGGTGGTGCTGCCGCTGCTGCTGCCGGACGCCCCGGTGGTCGTGTGGTGGCCGGTGACCGCCCCGCTGGACCCGGCCAACGATCCGCTGGGCGCGCTCGCCCAGCGCCGGGTCACCGACACCTACGCGGCCGAGCACCCGGTGCGGGAGCTGTCCGCCCGCGCCGCCGCCTACACCCCCGGCGACACCGACCTGGCCTGGACCCGGATCACGCCCTGGCGCTCGATGCTGGCGGCGGCCCTGGACCAGGTCCCGTGCGACGTCGAGGCGGTCGAGGTGGAGGGCGAGGAGTTCAACCCCAGCTGCGAGCTGCTCGCGATGTGGCTCGCGGACCGGCTGGACGTGCCCGTCAAGCGCTCCCCCTCCGCGGGCCCGGGCCTGACGGCGGTGCGCATGGACACCTCGTGCGGCCCGGTCGTGCTGGACCGTGCCGACGGCTCGCTGGCCACCCTGTCCATCAAGGGCCAGCCGGCCCGTGCGGTGGCGCTCAAGCGCCGCGACACGGCCGAGCTGAT
The DNA here is from genome assembly GCF_055592085.1 of Streptomyces sp. NPDC041135. Classification (NCBI taxonomy): domain Bacteria; kingdom Bacillati; phylum Actinomycetota; class Actinomycetes; order Kitasatosporales; family Streptomycetaceae; genus Streptomyces; species Streptomyces sp. NPDC041135. The sequence goes on along the minus strand of NZ_JBVIYZ010000015.1, from coordinate 1,448 downwards.
CGCGGAGGAGCTGCGCCGGCTCGACCCGGACGACACCTACGCCTCGGCGCTGCGCTACGGCGTGGAGCGGCTGGCCGTCCCGTCCCAGGACTCCGCCGCGCCGGAGCCGGACGCGTCGGAGCCGGTCGCGGTGCCGGAGCCGGAGGAGGCCGCCGCGAAGGCGCCCGCGAAGAAGGCGGCCGCCAGGAAGGCCACGCCGGCGACGAGGAAGGCGACGGCGAAGTGAGCACCCCGCAGCTGGTCGTGCACCGCGACAAGGAGCTGATGGCGCAGGCCGCCGCGGCCCGCCTGATCACGAAGATCGTGGACGCGCAGGCCTCCCGGGGCTCGGCGTCCGTGGTCCTCACCGGCGGCCGCAACGGCAACGGCCTGCTCGCCGCGCTGGCCGCCGCACCGGCCCGGGACGCCGTGGACTGGGCGCGCCTGGACCTGTGGTGGGGCGACGAGCGCTTCCTGCCCGAGGGCGACCCCGAGCGCAATGTCACCCAGGCCCGCGAGGCCCTGCTGGACGCCGTACCGCTGGCCCCGGAGCGCGTGCACGCCATGCCCGCCTCCGACGGCCCGTACGGCACCGACGTGGACGCCGCCGCGGAGGCGTACGCGGCGGAGCTGGCGAAGGCGGCCGGGCCGGAGAACCACGGCTCGGTGCCCACCTTCGACGTCCTGATGCTGGGCGTCGGACCGGACACCCACGTGGCGTCGCTCTTCCCGGAGCTGCCCGCCGTCCGGGAGACCGAGCGCACGGTCGTCGGCGTGCACGGCGCGCCCAAGCCGCCGCCGACCCGGGTCACCCTCACGCTGCCGGCGATCCGCTCGGCGCGCGAGGTCTGGCTGCTGGCGGCCGGCGAGGACAAGGCGAACGCCGCGGCCATCGCCCTGTCGGGCGCGGGCGAGATCCAGGCCCCGGCCGCGGGCGCGTACGGCAGGCAGCGCACCCTGTGGCTGCTGGACTCCGCGGCCGCGTCCCAGCTGCCGCGGTCCCTGTATCCGCCGGCCTCGGCGTAACGGGCGCCGCCCGCACGGCAGTCGACGCCGGGCTCCTCCCCTACGGGAGGGGCCCGGCGTCGGCGTGTGTGCGTCGGCGTGCGTCCGTCGGTGTGTGCCTAGCCGAGCCGCGCCCATGGTTCATGTGTTCCTCATGTCTCGTCAGGTTCGGCGCGACCTCAGAGCATGGGCACAGCACGGCGCACAGGTGTTCGCGCCGGGGTCCGGGCGGGCCGCGGCTACCGTCGCCCGCGCAGCTCCCGGTACGTGGTGACCAGGGCCTTCGTCGACGCGTCCAGGCCGGGCACGTCCGCGCCCTCGGTGAGGGCGGGTTCGATGCGCTTGGCGAGGACCTTGCCCAGTTCCACTCCCCACTGGTCGAAGGAGTCGATGTTCCACACCGCGCCCTGCACGAACACCTTGTGCTCGTAGAGGGCGACGAGCTGGCCGAGGACCGACGGGGT